>CAWIYT010000240.1:0-17381 GCA_963840085.1 uncultured Nitrososphaerales archaeon | reverse complement strand
GAGCAATCTCTAAAAAATTCAGATGATCATAGAGGCAGTTCCAGAGGATCTTAATTTGAAAAAGAAGGTATATGAAGAAATAGAAAAATTTGCAACAGATGACATGATTTTTGCAATCAAATACCAGCACTCTGCCTATATCCGAGATATCAGCTTTTACAACAAGACCAGAAAAATTCATTGGTCTGCATTTCTTTAATCCTCCACAGTTAATGCCTCTTGAAAATTATTCAAAAAAAAAAAAAAAAAAAAAAAAAACAGGCTACATGGCCAAACTAACAAAGAAGTAACAGATTTAGCTCATAAACTTTGTACCAGAGGTAAAGAAAACCCCTATAGTATGTAAAAAAGATGTAGCAGGTTTCATAGTCAATCGAATCTTCATACCATTAGTTCATGAGGCTGCATATTGTCTTGATAGATCAGGTGCATCTATGGTGGAGGTTGATTCTGCATCAAAATATAAGATGGCGCTGCCAATGGGTATTTTTGAACTCGCAGATTATACTGGACTTGATGTAATACATAAAGCAACTTTTGAAATGTATTCTCGAGATAAAAAGGTAATATTTCCTCATCCAAAAATTCAACAATTGTATGAGAAAAAAGAATTAGGACAAAAAACTGGTAAAGGATTTTATCCATACCAAGGTGAAAATTATGAGCGAGTGCAATTGACAGAAGAAGCAGCTGCAAAATTTGATCCAATTCCTTTGGTAGCTGTTGCCGTTAACAATGCCTCATGGTTAATATCTAATGGTGTATGTAACAGAGAAGAACTGGAACAAGCCTTAAAGTTAGGGATGGGCTTAAAAAGAGAACTTTTTAATACTGCTGAAACAATAGGAATAGAAAATATAATAAATACACTAAAAGATTTACAGTCCAAATATGGAATGTTTTATGAACCTGATAAATATCTTTTATCATTACAAAAATAATAATGTTTCTAAAAAAGTAATCAATTATAATTTTTCTATATATTTTTATTTTTTATTTTTTATTTTTTATTTTTTATTTTTTATTTTTTATTTTTTATTATTTGACACTAATATGGTTATTATTAATTATAGCTTCAACTGCTTTTTTTGGACTTTTCCTTTTTAATATTTTGACTCTTTTACGGACATCTAAATATCTTCCACCATATTCATCAGTCATGCCTCCACTTCCACTTATCGCGATCATCTTCTTTTTTAACATATATCCAACACTTATCTCTATTAAAGTTCCTACACCTCCACCTACTATGATTATTCCATCAACAGAAGTAGCAATAATAAAATTTCTGCTATATCCTATTCCTGTTGGTATGACAATGTCACAATATTTATTAGCTAAATCAAAATTACCTTGAGGAAGTATTCCTACAGTTATACCCTCATTGTCTTTTGCTCCTTTGCATGCAGATTCCATGACACCTCCAAGACCCCCACAGATTAAAACAGAACCAGAAAGAGTCTATTTCCTTTCCAACTTCATATGCGATATTTTTTGCAATATCTGTACACCAATCTTCATTGTATCCTATCACCGCAATCTGAGTTTTACGCATTAAAGATGAATACTATATGTTACTTAAAATTTTTTGGCATTCTGTATTGATAACTTACATTTTCTTCTATGACTATCAAAATTTATTCTATGATCAGGATTAAAGAAATAACAACTTTCTAAAATTGTAGTATAAAGAAATATAATTATTGATACTGTATTTTCTTATACATAGTTATTGTAGATTTAAATTGTTTCATAAATATAATAGTCTATTTGAACTTGTACGGCTATTACTTTTATTATCATTTTTTTAAAACATAATAGCATACAATTTCTTGATCTTCTGACTGATTTTAAGAATATCTATTATATCTAACATTAATAATCTGTAAAAAAAAGTAATAAAGAAACGAATAATAACAAAACCAAAAATTAGATAAACTTAATTATCCATTTATGTTAAAATATAGATACAATGAAATGAATATCATGATTTGTATTCATGTTTCCAATAGTCTACATAAACAAATAAATAATTTAAATTAGAAATCTTAAAAGATGGACATATAATGACGCTATTACTCCATTAGCATGAGTGTTGGACTAACAGGAATTCAGACTATAGAAGTGGTATACCACTTAGCATATGTTAGCTGACACCTTCTAACAAGTAGTTCCTCATATCAAGATGAAATCTTTTTGTTCTGAAATATTGAGATATTTTATTTCTGAAATCTGTAAATGATGAATAATACTGTAGAACAAGAAGATCATTCTTGGCTATATGCCATACTTCTTCCATTACCATAAATTCTGGTGATGCTGTTGGAAGATATACTGGGATTAGATCCTTTTTGTGTTTATCAAAATATTGAGTACCTTTTTTGACCTATAGTGTGGTTTTGCCTTATCAAGGAATAGATAGCATTTTGGAAATTTACTATGTATCGTTTTAAATAGTCTAAAAATGTGGTCGCCTTAAATCACTCGTACTGTCTGAACAATTGCTTTCCTTCCATGCTACTGCTCCAAACAGACTGATTCTTGTGAACCAGTAACCCTTACAACAGGTCTTTCTCCTTGTTTATCCATACTTTCCGACAAGAGAATCATAGAAGAAGAATGATTCGTCTATGGATATAGCAGTAAATTCATCTTTTAGATTATCCAGTATCTCTCTTGTTCTTTTTTAAAATCTTCTTTCTCTTGTTTGGATGCAGTATTTACATGTACCTTTCTAGGTACTTTTTGCTTGAATCCCCACTTGTGCATTAGTCTGTAAATGTGGGTATAATGGTATCTTATTCCACCACTCTTTTTTACAATCAGATCTTCTACCTGTTTAGTAGTCCATCCTTGTTTGCTGGATGCTAACTCATTTTTTATCTCATATACTGTTTCTTCTGATATATCCGGAGGTCTACCACTCTTTGCTCTATTTTTTAATCCTTCTATTCCTTCTTCTCTGTATCTCTTTAACCAGTCAGATGCCCATGTTTTACTTCTGTGAAGATCTCTTGCTACCTGTGCGGGAATCTGTTTCTCGTATACTACATTTAAAACAAGTAGCATTCTTTCCTTTGCATTAGCATCATTTTCAGATCTGTATAGTTTTTCAAATCTTGTTTTTGATACATTTGTAGCAATCAATAAGATATATCATGTTAAAAGTACAAGCTAATAGCTATTGCTATATAAAATGTATTACCTGATAGTAAAATAAAGTCAGTATACTTATGCTAATTGGTATAGATGAACAACTCTATTAGTTAGCTCTCAGAACTAGAACAATATACGTCAACTGGTAATATTCTAAATGATTCAGTAACTGACCTGTGTTTGTGTAATATTGTGACTGCTGCAAATATAAGTCCAGAGTGAACCGACTTGGAAGTTGTACATATGATGATATCTCTAATAATTGTAATGATCCCTCAAGCTTTGAAGATAAATGTCAATAATGTGTTATTTAGCAATGATGAACACTACAGGAATACAACAGGATGAAGCTGCAGGTGGTTTGATAGAGAGATCAACTGATACCATCTTTATAGTTTGAGGCCAAATAATAATTTCTGAATTCAATACTTTACTAACTAATGGTAGTCTCAATCCTCACAAAGAACGCCTGTAAATAACACTTTTGATTGTCTTTAGATAATGCAGAAGCATATATGTCGTCATCATTGCAAGCACAAAACAGCATCATTGCAGGAATCTTCTATAACTATAACTATGAGAACTGAACTAAATATGAACATTCGTTCCAATGATTACTTACGGATTATTCCCATAATTTTTTCTATTTTTCTGCCAAAAGTATAGAATATCAAATTTTATTGGTTACTAGAGATTGATTAACTTGGATTAATTTTAAAGGTAATACCTGTACATTTGGAGCAAAAAATAAACACATGATATCTTATTTTATACATATTTAGTGCGTAAATATGATCCAATAGACCTAGCATCAAGCGATAAGAAAAGTAGTATATATTTTCGTAATCTTAGATGGAATGGAAAAAGAATATGTCCTAGATGTAGATATAGATTTCTATATTATCTGAAATCAAATAGGTATGGCTATAAACATTGCAGATATAATTTTAGTGAATTTACAGGTACATATCCCTCGGACAGACAAGAACATCACTTAGCAATATCATACACTTGCTTTATCTATTTACATTAGGAGTACCTGCATATAGAATTAGATTTTATGTATCATGTGATCTATCAACAATAGAAAGAACATTTCGATTATTTAGACAAACGATATATGATAAATCGCTACAACAACTACATGAATTAAAGTTATCTGTGGTGAGATTGAAATTGATGAAGCGTTATTTGGTGGTTATAGAAAAGGTGGCAAGAGAGGAGGATGGGGTGCAATTGAGCACAAAAATCTAGTATTTGGTATCTACAAGAGAAATGGAATTGTTATTACATTTCCAGTATCTGATAGAAAACATGAGACACTTATTCCCTTGATAAAACAATATACTAAGAAAGGATCGTTGGACCATTCTGATGACCATACTGCATATGCAATGTTGAATATGATTGGAAAACATCAAGTTGTTGCACATGTGGAAGAGATGAATACGTAAGAGAAGATACCCATATTAATGGGATTGAAGGATTCTGGAGTTATGCCAAGACATGGTTGTATCATTACAGGGGAGTACCTAAACAGTATTTTCATGTATATCTAAAAGAGATAGAATTTAGATTCAATAACAGGGAGAAGGATATTTTCTATGAATTATCAAAATTAATGATAAAATCTGCTCCAACTATGTAGGTATTACCATTTTAAAAGTTATTGGAAATATTAAAAGGAAATCCGAGTCTGAAAGATCAATGGTTTTAATATTATTTGAAATATTTATTTAATGAAGAAAAATTACTATTTGTATATTATAGTATTATATATACTACAGTTCTCATTTGTGCGTATGGAATATAGACGTCGTATGGAATATAGAATTAAAGATATTAAATTAGCAGATATTGGTAAAAAGAGAATAGATTGGGCTGAATCTCATATGCCTGTTCTTAACAAATTACGAAAAAAATATGAGGGTTCAAAACCACTTCAAGGAATTAAAGTGGCTGGTTGCCTGCATGTTACCAAAGAAACAGGTGTTTTGGTAAGAACTCTTAAAGTTGCAGGAGCAGAAATTTCCTGGTGTGGCTGCAACCCTCTAAGTACACAAGATGATGTAGCAGCCTCACTAGCCTATGATGAAGAAATTGGTATTTTTGCTAGCAGAGGTGTCTCCACTGAAGAATACTATGCCGATATTCATTCTACAATGAGACTTGGCCCAAACATAACAATAGATGACGGTGCAGATCTTACAGTTGAAATTCATAATTCGCTTTCTTCTTTATCTTCTTCTTCATCGTCTTCAAATAATTATGACCTATTAGGAGGAACAGAAGAGACAACAACAGGGGTAATAAGATTACGTGCCATGGAAAAATCAGGTAAACTAATGTACCCTATTATAGCAGTAAATGATGCTGAAACAAAACATGATTTTGATAATGTTTATGGTACAGGTCAATCTGCATTAGATGGAATTATTCGTGCTACAAATGTCTTGATAGCAGGTAAAAATGTTGTTGTAGCAGGTTATGGTCATGTAGGAAAAGGAATAGCAAGACGGGCATCAGGTCTAGGGGCTAATGTTATAGTAACAGAAATAGATCCAATATCGGCACTAAAAGCCAAATTAGATGGTTATTCAGTAACATATATGGAAGATGCTGCAACTAAAGGTGATATTTTTATAACTACTACAGGATGTAAAGATGTTATTTCTTTTAACAATATATCTAATATGAAAGATGGAACTATTCTAGCAAATGCTGGACACTTTAATGTAGAAATTGCAGTAGCAGAACTAGAAAAAAATGCTATTAAAAAAGATCCAATAAACGATAATACAATGAAATATGAATTATCTCAAAATAAAAAAATCTATCTTATAGGTGAGGGAAGACTTGTGAACCTTGCTGCAGCTGAGGGACATCCTTCTGAAGTTATGGATATGAGCTTTGCCAATCAATTTTTATCCGTTCTCAGACTTTCAACAAATGGCAAAGAACTAAAACCAATGGTGTATAATATCGATAAAAGTCAAGATCAAGAAATAGCACTAGCCAAATTAGAATCAATGAATGTAAAAATTGATGTTTTGTCTCCTGAGCAAAAAGAATACTTGGAAGGATTTAGCGAAGGAACATAATAATAATACTTTTACTTTTTTTATTATATTTATGAAAGAAATAAAATAACTTGAAGCATGTAATTGTCTTACCAAGGTGGATGGGTAGTCTAGCCTGGTTAAGATACCTGTCTCACACACAGGTGATTGAGAGTTCAAATCTCTCCCCATCCATTGTTATCTAAAATTAAATTATCTTTTGAATTAAACATTATAATATAACTATATCCTATTTGTTAAAATTTCATATTCAAAAAAGTATTAAAATTAATTTTTTTGTATTGGTTCCTATTATTATTATATTCCACGACATTTAGGAAATCATAGAATAAAAAAAATCCAAAAACAATTTTTCAATTTTAAAATTTAAATAGATGAATTACTATATGTTGTATATATTTATTTCTAATAGTAACTTATAATATTTAAAATATCTTATCAATTTCTTTTATTGTAATATTTGACATTATTTTTGTTTTCTGACAATATTTGTAGAACAAATATATAACAAAATATAATTAAATAATATGAATTAGTTTAAATGAAAAATATAATATTATAGAAGTAAATGTCTTTTACTGAAATATTTTAAAATTTTACGATTATACCATCAAATCTGTCTGCTACAGATTTAAAATAAATGGTAACTTATTATGGATTTATCTTCCAGATTTTCAATACCTTTGCTATTGCATTTCGTTATTATATTACAGAATAATTAAAGAGAATTATATAATTTTTTGAAAGTATTAAATATTACCTTTTCTACTATAAAATGGAAATCTTGTTATAATTCTAAATTTGATCATTATATTTATGAAGAATTTATTATTCTTAAATTAATTGAAATATTAAAAATGTTAATTAAATTATTTAGATATTAAGTTACCAAAGAATAGAAAGCTTATAGCTAAAATTAATTGGTCTATATGAGAAATTAAATAATTGTCAATAATTTATCTTTCTCGAGGTATAAAAGTGAATTAACTTTCTCAAATCTCTCAACAAGATTGGCTTGTATATTTATTTTTTCAAGCTCTGGATACTCTTTTTTAATTCTAAAATGGAATTTTTATCAGCTGTAGTAATGCGAATTATAACATTGTGATCAATTTCTTTTAATTTTTGAAAAGTGAAATTCCATTTATCTTTTCCTTTTTTTAATCTACTAAAACTATACTGGCTAACAAAAATTCACATACCAATTCTTTATATTAAAAGATGTATATAATGCTTAAAAAGCGAGTATTTTCCTATTTCTAAAATATTCGAAATTTAGTTAGTCAGTATAGATTATATTCTTTTTTCTAAAAGAATTTAATGCATCAACAACTCTGTATAATTATCAACACAAAAATTTGAGATTCTAGAAATATCTTAAACAGATTGTTAATGTCTTCATCATAATCTATTATCAATATTTATACATACAAATCTTCCTTCCTCCTTTTGAATAAAGGAGAAAAGAGTAACATCATATATTATTGGAGAGATTTTAAATTAGCAATTTATTTAATTAATTATCCTAAATAAGACTTTAGTTATTGAATTAATACTAAAAAAATATTAAAATAAGTATTATAACAAATATTTTAACGTTTTAACTGGCTTTGTTAATTTATTAAAAGTTCTATATTTATACAAAAGATTTAATGACTATTAGATTGTAAGATATATATTCATTATTTAACCTAATACATTGAAAAAATAGTAGATTATGAAATATATTACTTATTTTTAATTAACGATTAGTAATTTTTACTAAAATAACACCAGTTTATTTACATTATAATTAGTTATATTTTTTCAATACTATTAAAATTTTGGAAATATTTGACCTAATTGAGATATACGAATTAAAATGATTAAAAATAATGCACAAGTCAACTATAGTTGTACTGTTCTTAGTAAATACTCTTTTTATGGGTACCATTAGTGGTATGTCCATACAAGTTTTTGCTTCTGAAAGAGAGTATTATGATGATGAACAGTATTACATGGACAATAGAGATTCTGATGATTATACTGGATATAACGAATACAATGAAAATGACGAATACGATGAATATAAAGAATATGACAATGGAGATTCATCTCGAATGGCATACGGTCAACCTTATGACGATCAAAACTACAAAGAAAAATCATATTCCTATGATGACAATTATTATAGCAAATATCCAACAAAAGACAAAAAATTCGTTTGTAAAACTGGACAGTTTAAAGGATTCTATGTTAGTTCTAAAGTTTATTGTAACCTAGAAATAGCAGAGGGTCCTCCAGGTCCACAAGGTGACACAGGTCCACAAGGTGACACAGGTCCACGAGGCCCACAAGGTGAAAAAGGAAATACTGGAGCTACAGGTCCAATAGGCCCAGACGGTCCAATAGGCCCAGACGGTCCAATAGGCCCAGACGGTCCAATAGGCCCAGACGGTCCAATAGGCCCAGACGGTCCAATAGGCCCAGACGGTCCAATAGGCCCAGACGGTCCAATAGGCCCCATAGGTCCAATAGGCCCAGACGGTCCAATAGGCCCAGACGGTCCAATCAGGCCCCATAGGTCCAATAGGCCCCATAGGAATAGGCCCAAGGTCCAATAGGCCCCATAGGTCCAATAGGCCCCATAGGTCCAATAGGCCCCATAGGTCCAATAGGCCCCATAGGTCCAATAGGCCCAGACGGTCCAATAGGTCAAGACGGTCCAATAGGTCCACAAGGTCAAATAGGCCCCATAGGCCCCATAGGTCCAATAGGTCCACAAGGTCAAATAGGCCCCATAGGCCCCATAGGTCCAATAGGTCCACAAGGTCAAATAGGCCCCATAGGTCCAATAGGCCCAATAGGTCCACAAGGTCAAATAGGCCCCATAGGTCCAATAGGTCCACAAGGTCAAATAGGCCCCATAGGTCCAATAGGTCCAATAGGTCCACAAGGTCCAGCAGGCATTGTTAATGCAGAGGCTTGTCCACCGGAGACAATTTTAGAACATGTATTTGTACAAACTGGATTTACAGAAACATGTGACCTAAGTAATTTACCTGCCTCAATAACAGAGTGTATAGCATATTGGCTATCTCTTGCTGACGGAGCTACCAGACCTGGTACAATTTCAGCGATAGTCGTGGGACTTGCAGAACTAGTACAATATAATTTGGGGGTAACAGCGCCTGAAGATACTATTAACGATTATCCGTTTTTGGACGCATATGACCACAACAATGATGGAGATATTACTGATGCAGGAGAATTTGTATGCACTTCCTCGAGTATAACAACATGTCCCCACGATTTTGAACTAGTAGATCTTTTCTTGGATCTGCTAAGTGAAGGATATGATTTAACGAACGCAGTTAATCTTGCTAATAATGGTCCTCCTACACCCGATGCAGATGATTTAGAAGAAGCAATATTAGATGAAGGAGGTAATCAAGAAGACCAGATAACTACGGGAATATTCAACTGTATAGAATCTAGAATAAGTGTGACCATATCATCTATTGACAGTCCAGTTCAAGCCAGCAGTACACATTCTAGCCAAGAGCCAAAAACATCCGATCAAAACATTGGACAACAAGCCCAACAGCCAATCCAACAACAAAATATCCAACAAAAAGTTCCTACAATACTGCAAAATAACGATAAACGATCAAGCATTTCTCAAGAACAAATGCATCAACAACAAATAGTAAAGTTAAAACAATTTCTGGCATCAGTGCGATAGACCTTCAGTCTATAACTCCTCTTATTTTTTTTAAATCTATAATAAACTTTAAAAGTTATTGTTTTACTTATACTAATACATATTTGTTATCTAAGTTTATGTATGATCATGCTCTCATCGAAATCATCTGATAAGTTAAGTCTCTAATCTTTTATCAACATTGTTCTCTGCATTTAACAAAAATATAGAAATGGATTTAGCTTTGTTATATAATCTATCAAGATGTGCCAAATAATCCTGTCAGACTAGAATTATCTACTGTACAATAAAAGGAGTTATTTTCATTCATGAGGGATACTCATGATAAAGAGGAATACAGAGAAGAGCATCTGCCATAAAACAAAAGATGGAAGGAGTACCTTACAGAACTATAGCCAAGAACCTCAATGTTAATTATCGTAATGTGTATGACTGGATTAAAAAATATAGAGACTCGAGTCTGGAAGGAATAAGAAATAAAAGAGAAAGAATGGAGGTAGAAAACCAGTAATATCTACCTACAAAAACAAAGAGATGATAAAAGACATAGTACTGAATGAATCACCCAGGACATTTGGCTATCTCAAGAATACCTGGAGTATCAGACTTCTAGCTACATATCTCTCATCATTACTAGAAATGAATGTCAGTCCTATGCAGACATGGAGGATAATTCACGATATGGGTGTAGTATACAAGAGACCCAAACTTGAACTGGAAAAAGGTGATGATTATGAGGAAAAGAAGAACAAGATAAACAGATACAAGAAGATATCCTCCGCTCTTTTAAAAAAAGATTCTACTAGGATTTGAAGATGAAACATGGTTACATCTGCAACCATATATAACAAAAACATACATGAAAAGAGGAGAACAAAAAAAGATACTTCACAAAGGATCTAAAAACAAGGTCAATGTATTCATCACACTTCTTTATCCCCTAAATGGAATCAAATTCAATACAAGCAAAACAAGAAACAGCAATGATTTTATAAACCATCTAAAAAGTATCAAAAGATATGTAAGAAAAAGGAACATCAAGAGATTCATACTTGTAATAGACAATGCATCATTTCATGTCAGCAAAAAGACTAAACAATTTATAGAAAGACAATCGGATGACTGGCTAACTGTACTATTTCTACCAACACGTTCACCATTTTTGAATCTTGTAGAAACAAAGGTAAACAGAAATCTGAAGAAAGACGTATGTGCAAATTACAACTACGAAACTGAATACAATCTCTTATGTACTGTAAGAAGGTATCTTAGATGCATAGGTAGTTGGCCAAAGATCTGATACTTAACTTATCTATACTATAAGTAATATTTTATTGTTTAGGATTTTATTTTAATAAATACTTAATATAATAATTGCCATAATTATAGTTTCATAAAAATTTTGCGCTGTCATTAAATATTTTATAATATATTTGTTAAAGTTGAAAAACAAAATTACAAGCTTACTTTTTTTATTTTTTATAACTGTATTTCTTGTTTCTACAATTTTCTTTAATTCTCTTTTTGAAAGCTTGTATGCAGAATCTGATGATAATGAATTTGAACTATTAAAGATTATAGATACTCCTCTTATTACCTCACAAAAACAGAGTACAGATAAAATCCTAACACAACAACAAGAGCCATCATCAGATCAAAGTATAAAGATTCCAAATCAATATATTGTTATTTTCAAGAATAATATTCTAAACGTAAATAGTCTTGTTGAAAAATTATTACCAGAAATTTCCTTAAAATCACAATCTCTACCTTCAAAAATTCAGGATGAAATGAAAGTGCTTGATACATTTGACAAATCTGTAAAAGGTGCAGTTTTTAAAATTAAAGATATACGAAATCTTTTAGATGTAATACATAACCCAAATGTATTATATGTTGAACAAGACCAAAAAGTTCATGGATTCGTCCAACAAATTCCAAAGGGAATAAATCGAATAGATGCTGATTTAAGTTATGCTCGATCTGGTAATGGAGCCGGAAGTATTAATGCAGATATTGCAATAATTGATAGTGGAATTTACTATAATCATCCTGATCTAAACGTATACAAACGAAAAGACTTTACTGGTACATCATCAATTGCAAATGATGGAAGTGGTCATGGAACACATGTAGCTGGTATAGCTGCAGCCAAAGATAATTCAGCAGGTGTAGTAGGAGTTGCACCTGGTGCTAGACTATGGAATTTAAAAATTCTTGATAGTAACAATTCAGGTTCCATATCTAATCTTATTAAAGCACTAGACTTTGTAACTGCTAATGCAAAAGAAATTGAAGTGGTAAACCTAAGTTTAGGGTGTCAATGTTCATCACTAGCTCTCAATACTGCCATTAGTAATACAGTCAAAGCAGGAGTAACTATTGTTGCTGCAGCTGGAAACAACGGAAAAGACGTTTCATCTTTTTCACCATCTAATAATCCTTATGTTATTGCTGTTTCTGCTATTGTAGATACAGATGGAAAATGTGGAGGCAAAGGCTTGGGAACTAGTTATGGATCCGATGATAGTTTTGCATCCTTTAGTAATTATGGACGAGGAATCGATATGGCAGCTCCTGGTGTAGGTATTTACTCAACATATAAAGCCAATTCCTATGCAACACTGTCTGGAACAAGCATGGCTTCTCCACATGTGGCTGGAGCAGTTGCATTATACAAGGCTTCTCATCCCTCTGCTACCCATACTGATGTAATAAATGCAATTAAAAATATGGGAACAAAACCATCTACTATCTGCGATAATAATGGTAAGGGTTATTTTAAAAATGATAAGGATATTTTCCCAGAACCGTTACTATATGTTAGGAATTACTAGACATTAACTTTTTAGTCATTTAAATAATTTTTACAACAAATTGTTTTTTGACAAAATAAATTGATCTATTTATCTACCAATTTTGTCTTTTAGTTATTATATCTTGTATTTCTCAAAAAATATAAACAAAAATAATGGATAATATTGTTCTTATTATTAGAGCTTAATAAATCTAATTAAATATATATATAATATAAATAAATATTTTTCTTCATAATGAAAATTTATTTATTATTGCAAATGACATCCCCATAAATTTTTATTACGATATATTATTATACTATTTTATGATATTATACTATTTAATATAATATTTATAGAAAAAATTTTGAACTTTTGCTAAAATTTATTATTTTTATTTTTTTATTATTAAATATCCGTAAGAGTCGTTATATTGTAGTTATTTTTCATTGATAAAAATTACTAATATTTATTTTATTAAATGTAATAGAAAGACAACTAAAGAAAAGGAGAAGTATTATCTATATTTATTTATATATATAATGGCTAACAAAAATTCACATACAAATTCTTTATATTAAAAGATGTATATAATGCTTAAAAAGCGAGTATTTTCATATTTCTAAAATATACGAAATTTAGTTAGTCAGTATTGTTTGATATTATTAGAATTAAAGCAAGTCATCAAATACCATACCGATCCTTTTTAAATATCATTATTTTTTCCCTTATCTTCTAATCTATAGCATTTCACTATAATTATATTAAATAATTATTCAAATTTCTACTAATGAAATACAAATATTTATGATGATTATATCATTAGCATTATTTCTATCATTGTATATATCTATCTAATGGATAATAGTCTTTTTGATATAAACTTATAAGTAGTTAGAATCATTCATTTGATTACTAAAAAGGATGATAATGACTATTTATACTTAAAATATCAATATGTTCTAACTAATTCTAATTTATGTTGATTTTAAAGAGAACATAATAATTTTTAAATCATTTAAAATAATGAGGATTAAATTAATAGAGATTTCAAAGATAAAATATAGAAGTTTTGATATTGGTAAAGATAAGATCTAAATAATTATGAAAGAAAGGGATATAATATTTAAAAATTTCTTAGGTATCTGTCTGCTGCTTCTCCTCTTCATCTTCTGGTTGGGATTTATCAATTACTGAACACTGGCCTATTTTTTTATCTCCTTCTATGGAATCAAAATCTGATATTTTATCAGCCAAATCACAGATAAAAGTATCAGCTCCTTTTCCTCCTTTCAATTTATCTTTACCTTCTCCTCCATCAACCTCGTCATTACCTTTTCCACCCTGAACTTCGTCATTACCTTCTCCTCCCTTTACATTGTCATTACCTTCTCCTCCATCAACCTCGTCATTACCTCTTCCTCCATCCAATTTGTCATTACCCTCTGCTCCTGTTATTTTATCATCTCCTGCTTCTGCTTTGATATTGTCATTACCTTCTCCGCCATCAACTTCGTCATCACCCAGTTGACCATTTAGTTTGTCATTACCTTCATCTCCTGATATTGTATCATCACCTTGTCCTCCATTGAGTGTATCATCTCCATTTGCACCGTTTAAGTGGTCATTACCATTTCCTCCTTTTACCTTGTCATTATTTTCGGTTCCTTCAATAGTTACATGAACAATAGGTTTTGGTACTGATCCTTCATTTTGAATATTATTATCGTTATTGTTATTTGTATTAGGGTCTGTTTGCTGTTGTTGCTGTTGTTGTTGAGCATAAGCTCCTGCTGATAAAAAAATTAAATTTATAGAAACTGTTACTATTATTAAGATTAATGTCTTTATTGGATTCAAATCTTCCATACGCCCAGCAGGTAACAAATATCAATTTACATTAAAAAGAATTTAATAGCATTTTTCCTTATGATTCCATATAAATATCCTAGTGAAAAAGTTATAAGGACATTTTTATATTCAATAATGCTATATTTTATTATAAAATAAATGTGAGAAATTGTATTATTATTGTATATTTTAGAGAGAGCTGCAATTCAATATAATTTAAAAGGAATAAATAATTTAATATACCTCTTTTGTAATTATCCGATAAATTTTTATAGATCACATATTATTCCTAATCTTTTTTGGGCTATTATCAAAAGCTCGCTTAGTGATTTTTTAACTATATGCAAAAAAATTTTTTTTCCATTATAATAGGATAATAGCAACACATAATAATTCCAATCTATATTATAACTACCTAATCAATTATTGAAAAAACCTTCGTCGTCATCAACGGCATTTCAAGAGGGTAAAAATGCTGCTTGGCTTTCTATGTGGACTCTATTAGCAATAGGAGTAGCAGAAATATCTATTTCAACATTTACAGGCAGTTTAACCCTGTTTGCAGATGGTCTTGATTCCATGGCTGATGCTCTCATATCGTTTATAGTCTGGTTTGGTATTTTTATGATTCAGAAACCAAGAAATAAATTCTTTCCATATGGTTATACAAAAGTAGAGAGTTTTGCTGCCTTTATAGCAGCTGTAGTTGTTGTTATTTTAGGCTCATTTATTGTATATAATGCTTATGAAAGAATACTTCATCCAGTAGAAACAATTAATCCAGAAATAACTCTAGCCACTCTTTTGGCTGCTGGTATAGTTTCCTTGCATAGGGCATTCAGAGTAAGAAAAATTGCTAAAAAATATAATTTGATATCTTTGAATTTAGATGCAAAAAATTCTATAAAGGATGGGTCTGCTTCCTTTGTTGGTTTTGGCAGTGTTCTTTTGGCTGAATATGTTGGAATACCATATATGGATTCTGTTGGAAGTATCATAATAGCAGGTTACATCTTTTTCATGGCATATGTTGCTTTAAAAGAATCTACACTTGTTCTAGTTGACGCAGTAGATGAGCCATGGTTAAGTGACCGTATAAGAAGATATATTGAAAAGAACTTTAAGGTAAAAGTGATAAACGTTTTGATAAGACCATTAGGACATTCTTTTGCTGTTGAAGCAAATATTAAATTAAATCCTCTGATTACATTGACAGAGACTACTAGAATTGTTGAGGAAATACAGTCATCTATTGTTAAAACCTTTAAAACAGATAATACATTAGTTATACCACATCCTGCTTCTTCTTCTTCTTCTTCTTCTACTGATTAATTGATTGATTAATTGATTAAAATAATTCTTTCTACTAACTAGTAAGATAAATTAAAAAATAATATATAAAATTATATAATAATAAAAAAATGATTGTTGTTGGTTATTAAATTTAAATCTTAAGTTTTTTTTATCTTCTTCTATTTTATTATTTTAAATTCATCCATAACTTCTTTTTTCTTTCCATTTTCAATAAAAGTACCTGTTAAGGTCTTTTGATCATTTTCTAATGCGATATCTAGTATTCCAAATTTACCATCAATTGCTTCAGCTGAAAAATCTTCTATTGAAGATAGTTTTATATGCTGTGCTCCTGCAGTCCCTATAGTAAGAAAAATAGTTCCCTTTGGATTTTTATAGATATTGTGATTGCTGTCCTGTATTAGTGGTTTATCATGCTTTGTTGCGCAACTATGAAAATCGATAATATGATACAAGATTTTGATAGGAACAAATTGTCAATATTGATTCTCCATATAACTGAAGATTCACTTTTTTAATCAAAATTGACGAAAATCATAGTTGCGCAACAAAGCAGTTTATCATTATCATTCTTGTTAAAAGTAATAGGATATGTTCTTACGTAAATATGAAAATGACCTTGTAAAGCAAGGTCTACTTTGAATTTGTCAAAAAGAGGATGATAAGTTTTTCTGAAATCATCTTCATGTTCACTTCCAGAGGCAGATCCATATATCTGTCGATGATAATATACAATAATCCAGTCAATAAATGGGTCTTTAGAATATTTTTCAAGATCTTGTTTTGCAAATTCATATTGTTTTGATTTCGCATCAAATGGTATTTCTGTAGATAAAGCTAAAAAGTGAGTATTTTTATAGTTAAAAGAATAATATTGTTCTTTTAAACCAAAATAGTTCATGTAATCTTTTTGTAATTTTGATGAATTAGATTCATGATTTCCCATTACTATTTTGATTTTATATGCTATTGGTTCTATCAAATCCAACCAACATCTAGCTTTTCCATTATATGATAGATCACCAAGAGCTAAAACTAGTTCTGGATCTTGATCTATAATAGTTTTCAAGGTATCCTCTGTCTTATCATCGCAATCCCAGTCTCCTACAGCTATAAAGTTGAAATTTGTGGTTTCATTCTTGTTATTAGAATTACCAACATCATTTTCTTTATAATATATTTCGCTTTTTCTATTTTGTGTATCTAAATCACTATTACCATTGGTAGATTCAATTGCATAAGAATTTTGTATAGATCCGAAATTTG
Organism: uncultured Nitrososphaerales archaeon; assembly: GCA_963840085.1. GTDB lineage: Archaea > Thermoproteota > Nitrososphaeria > Nitrososphaerales > Nitrososphaeraceae > TH1177. The sequence continues at coordinate 213 of CAWIYT010000240.1, read as the reverse complement.
ACAAGCCTTTGTCATTAGTAATAATATTACCATGTCCAAAATTCTTATTGCTAATCAAGATAAAAGAAGAAAAAAATAATAATAGAATAATGATAATAACAACAACAACAAAAGCAACTAAATTTAGAATATTGGAATTACAAGAAACCAATTATTATTATTTTGTCTTTTAAAAATTTTATTTATTTTAATGTTGTAATATGTCTATTGCTT
>CAWIYT010000239.1:0-7260 GCA_963840085.1 uncultured Nitrososphaerales archaeon | reverse complement strand
ATACAAATCGGAGGTACAAAGCATGGTTATGGGTAGCAGTTGAACCAGTACATCGAGTTGTACTTGGTGTTTACATTTCAAGACATATAAATATGCTTGTTACTGAACACTTTCTACATTCACTGGTTGAAAAATATGGTAGACATATTGTTTATTCAGATGGTGGTAGTTGGTATCCTGAAGCCTGTACTTCTTTGAGATTGGAACACAGGTTACATTCACCTTATGAAAAGAGCATAATTGAAAGAGCCATTTAATATGTAAAGGATAGAACAGAACAATTTGATGATTGTTATCCTTGTAGAAAATTTGACTGTAATCTATCATATGTCTACAATTGGATTCAATTATTTGTATTCATGCACAATGGTATCAGCAGTATCTCATCTAAAATTTCGATTATTGATGTACCTTGTAGGAGGTGATACAAGTCATTAACTTAACACTACCCATTAAAGATTCATAGCAATTATATAACTTTAATTCAGCCATTTGTAATATCTTGTAAATAAATACTTGTGATACTTTTTAAATTTGTTAATTCTTTCCATTTATATATGAATTATTATAAAAAATATCTGTATTATTAGTCAGAATTTCCTTTCAATTATTTCATATTTTGTAGACCACGATATTGATATCTATAACTGGACTTGAACATAGATACACGGGTTTGGCTAAAGGAACTGGAATGAGAACTTATTCTAATTTATTTTTGTTTAAATCATTTAACTTTTGAAATGCCTCATTCAGATATTTTACTATCTAGTTATAAGTAATTTTTTAGAATAGATGTCATTAATTATATGACTGTGTTAAGTTAACAAAATAGATTTAGCTGTGAATATCATATTCTAATAAATGCTTGTTGAATTTATTAGAAACAGAACATCCACTAAGTTAAGTCTCTAATCTTTTATCAACATTGTTCTCTGCATTTAACAAAAATATAGAAATGGATTTAGCTTTGTTATATAATCTATCAAGATGTGCCAAATAATCCTGTCAGACTAGAATTATCTACTGTACAATAAAAGGAGTTATTTTCATTCATGAGGGATACTCATGATAAAGAGGAATACAGAGAAGAGCATCTGCCATAAAACAAAAGATGGAAGGAGTACCTTACAGAACTATAGCCAAGAACCTCAATGTTAATTATCGTAATGTGTATGACTGGATTAAAAAATATAGAGACTCGGTCTGGAAGGAATAAGAAATAAAAGAGAAAGAATGGAGGTAGAAAACCAGTAATATCTACCCACAAAAACAAAGAGATGATAAAAGACATAGTACTGAACAAATCACCCAGGACATTTGGCTATCTCAAGAATACCTAGAGTATCAGACTTCTAGCTACATATCTCTCATCATTACTAGAAATGAATGTCAGTCCTATGCAGACATGGAGGATAATTCACGATATGGGTGTAGTATACAAGAGACCCAAACTTGAACTGGAAAAAGGCATCGATTATGAGGAAAAGAAGAACAAGATAAACAGATACAAGAAGATATCCTCCGCTCTTTTAAAAAAAGATTCTACTAGGATTTGAAGATGAAACATGGTTACATCTGCAACCATACATAACCAGGACATACATGAGAAGAGGAGAACAGCAAAAGATACTTCACAAAGGATCTAAAAACAAGGTCAATGTATTCATCACACTTCTTTATCCACTAAATGGAATCAAATTCAATACAAGCAAAACAAGAAACAGCAATGATTTTATAAACCATCTAAAAAGTATCAAAAGATATGTAAGAAAAAGGAACATCAAGAGATTTATTCTTGTAATAGATAATGCATCATTTCATGTAAGCAAAAAGACAAAACACTATATGGAAAAACAATCAGAAGACTGGTTAACTGTACTATTTCTATACCAACACGTGCACCATTCCTAAATATTGTAGAAACAAAAGTAAACAGAAATCTCAAGAAAGACATATGTGCAAACTATAACTACGAAACTGAATACAATCTCTTATGTACTGTAAGAAGGTATCTTAGATGCATGGGTAGTTGGCCTAAGATATGATACTTAACTTATTATTGTTATGTATTCTTTATATTTGTATTTTCTTGGTCAGTATACGTAATACATCTAATGCATTAGAATCTTTTAAGAATCAACAAAGAAGTTATGCTATTGTCTTAAATATTTAATATTTACACATTAACTTAGTACTCGGTCTTTGTAATATCTTTGAAAAGACAGAAAATTTTTATAAATTGACTTCTAAAAGATGCAAAGATAATTGGAAAATATAATTTCACAATACACATATATTATTTTTATTTTGTAAATGATGTTACGAATGTGTAATAAGACATGGTATAATTCTTCCTATTGTGATTTTATACACCTGTATTGTTGGATGAACGATCTCTTATTCCAAACTGAAAAAATTTATTGTAAAAATAAAATACCATAAAATTGTATAATTGTCATTTATTTAAAAATTTTAATTCAATCTCTAAAAGATAGATACAGTATTTTACGACTATTTCCTTGTAATAAAAGTTAAACTTTAATTAAAAGACATTAGCCAATTTCAAAATATAATTCAATAATCAAGAACAAATCAGTAATACTCACAATAAGAAACCTATTAATAAACTTTAACCAGGAATATTATTCTCCATAGGTATAATAAACTTCCTAATTTTACTGCAGATTTATCTAAAGTATTGCAATGTAAACAAAGCTAATCTATAATTGAGATTTGACATTTAGTGGGGATCGGTAAACTAATATTTAGTCATTTGGTAACTTATTAGAAATACTTTAATTTCTATAGATATTAAAAAATGAATAATTTTAGTTATGGATATGCGAGATATATATTAGATCTATTGCGTAATAAGGAAGGAATCAAAATATTCTGAAAATTAAATTAATTTTTATAATTTTTATAAATTTATAAAAATTATTCTCTTTTATCCTAGATCAAATATGTAATATTTTAAATAGTTGCTAATTACGCAATAGATCTAATATACAGTACAAATTAGATATGTTTATACATTAATTACTTTGCATTTGATCTTTATCATTTGGCATAATTAATTAAATTTGTAAAAAAAAGGAACTTCTACATTTACATTTTACTTCCCTCTTCTGCTTAATACAAAGTTATATCTTGCCTTTTATATTCAGTTCTTCGAAAACTTCTTTCGCAGCCATTAATGCATTAACACCTGCAGGAAATCCAGCATATACTGCAGTCTGGATGATAATTTCTATAATTTCTTTTCTAGAACAGCCAACATTAAGCGCGCCATGAATATGAATCTTAAGTGGTGTCTTAGCATTTCCCAAAGTTACGAGTGATGCAATAATGGCAATTTCCCTTGCTCTTGCATCTAATGTTTCAAGATTATATACATCTCCAAAAAGAAAATCTACTGTATAACGTCCAAATTCAGGAGAGATATCGTCAAGAAAGCCAACATCCCATGCATCGCCATATATCTCTTTAATTTTTTTCAAACCACGTTCATATCTATTATCAGTTTTCATAATTATGGTCAGTCAAAATATTGCAATTATACTTATCCCCTTTGTAATATGATCTTTACGGGGTTGTTGCCTAATTCGATATAGCATACGGTGTAATCTTTATTTCTAATCTTTTCGCACATTGTAATCTGTTTAGAACACACAGGTTCCATCCTATACCCATTATCAATCCAAATCTTATCTTGTTATTCTTTAATCTGAATCTGCAATATAGCTGATGATGATGTGCTGTTTCCTCAGCTCCAAATATTCCTTCTATTAATCCTCTGTAATGATATAGTGATATGTTGAATATCTCTGAAGCCTTTTTCCTGTACTTCCTGTTCTTACCTTTGTTCCTAGCATTTATCCTCTGCTTGATATTTGGAAACATATTCATCATAAAGATTGACTTGTAGTTGTTTTCACCATCGTAGCCACTGTCAGCATTGAATATTGAACCTGCAAGATTAATTCCATATTTCTTCAGTCTGTTTAACATTGTTCTGAGTACTGGAGAGTCATGTGTATTCTTGTTCGTTGTTCTTAGAGCCTATCCGAAAAGTAGTTTACAGTATTTTAGTTATGGTATAACAGACTCATTAGACAAAGCTAAATCTATTTAGTATCTTAAACTTTATGAGATATTTATTTGATATCTATAACTTCTGGAATTGATTCATCATATGAAATACCAGACGCATTATGGAACAGGATTGTTCTTCTTTTACCAAAGACAAAAAGAAATAAGAAGAAAAGTGGTCGTCCTAGAATGGATGATAGAAAGGCAATGAATGCTATCTTCTACATTACACGTACTGGATGTCAGTGGAAAGCATTACCACGAAGTCTTGGTGCATCCAGGTACTGTACATGACAGGTTTCAGGAATGGAGACAAGATGGCGTATTCAAACGTATGTGGATTGATGGTCTAAAAATATATGATAAAAAAGTTGGTATCAACTGGAAATGGCAATCAATGGATGGTGCAATAACAAAAGCACCTCTTGGGGGAAAAAAGTACAGGACCAAATCCCACAGACAGAAGTAAATCAGGTACCAAACGTAGCCTTCTTGTAGATGGTCAGGGCATTCCTCTTGGAATTACTGTAGATGGTGCTAACAGACATGATATGAAGATGACAAAAGCAACTCTTCAGAGTATAGTGGTTTGCAGACCATCATCATCATCTATAACAGATATTCAACAACAACACATCTGTCTTGACAAGGGTTATGACTATCCTGAAGTATACGAGTTACTTGAGGAATATGGTTATACCATGCATATTTGCAAGAGAGGAGGAGAAGAATACAATAATGGTAACAAAAAGAAGAGAAGAAGGATACCAAAATATAGAGCAAGAAGATGGGTAGTTGAGAGAACACACTCATGGATGAATAGATTCAGGCGGTTATTGATTAGATGGGAAAAGAAGGAAGATAACTATATTGCGATATTACATTTTGCGTGTGCTTGGATAACATATAAGAGAGGAGGAGTTTTCGGATAGGCTCTTATACACTCAGTATCACAAGATGGTCAAGTACAGCTATTATATGCCATTTCAGATACTGTTTTACTTTTATTAATTCAAATTTTTTATTCTTCTTGACTGGTCGTACTTCATAATCGTATCTGTCTGTTTCTATACCGGTGCTATCTGAAGCCAGCAGCAATAATCCTTCTTCTTTCTTACATCCTGCTGTTTCTTTCAGACACATGTAGGCTGACCTGGTTAGAATATCTTCAAGGTACTTTAACGGTATCTTTTTGAATGTACGTGCTATCCAAGTATGGTCTGGATATGGTTCATCATCGTTATTCCATGGTAAATTCAATGATGGTACTGTATTCTGCATATCACGATAAGTCAAACCAAATATAACCATCAAAATACAGATACACACAAGTTTCTCCCATGAGTGTACTGGTTTTCTTCCTCTGTTGCTACTACTGCTGACATTCTTTGAACATAGAGGAGGATTTTCCTTGACCGGATAAACTATATTTCCAATAACCGTATCACGTTCTACGGTATGCGCTAGATGGTAATACAACCAGTAATCATCTTTTCTCTTGTGTTTGATACTCACAAGGGAACATACCCTTTCTAAGCTAAAACAAAAATCATGAAATTCTATTTACCGATTGTTAAACTGAATTAGGCAACAACCCCCAATCAATCACAATCTTTAATATTATTGACGAAATAATTTTTATTCTTTCTTATTCGATCCAACCATTTACTAGTATATAGTTCTAATTACTCAATAAAAAACACTAGAGATATACAAGTTTTATGACTAGTACATTTTAAGGGCTGTACTATTTAACAATCTTATGTGAAATAAAAATCTAGTCATTCTTTACGACGAATTGCGGAATAATAATGATGATGATTATATTTATAATAATAATATTCCATACGAATTAGAATGTAAAGAAGTAGAAAATTATGATAAAGTTATGGAATCACATACTAATTATCTAACTATATTCTATAATCTTGCTTTAGTGTATAAACAAAGGCTGAAGAAGATTTATTTAGCAAAGATAAAAGGGTATTCCTAGTAAATCAATAATCATCATTTCTTATTTTTTGCATTAATATAGTATAACTACCTATCTATGATATCGCTAGAATAATTATTAATTAAAGCCATAGCCCTCCAAGAAATTCATCATAACAATAGAGAGACTATGACCGTATGGAATCTTCTTTTGTTTTGTATTTCTTGGAATTAAAGTAATCAATTTTGCTAATTATATTATTTAATAATCTGAGAAAATTTATTGGTAAAAGAAGAAGCCATAGCCATTCTATCTAACATCCTGGGCGCCGAGGGTGGGACTCGAACCTTCGTCCATCAAATGTGGGTTCTATTATCCACTATTAAAATATTTATTAGGATTCTATATGTTTTAAATTTAATTTATTATAATGTAATAATCTAATAAGAATTTTATTTATTAATTTACCAATTCTAATTAATTAATTGATTCTTCATATTCTTATTGTATTTTCTTATATATTTAATAGTATATTCTAATTCTGATAGATTCTTTGACAATTTAGTAACAATATCTTGGTATTCTTGATCTTCATTTTGATAAGTAATAACTTGTAAATAATAACGATAGAGTTCCTCATGTATTGTTTCTAATCCTTTTAATGGGAACATCTATCTATTTAAATTCATATAATATTATTATGAAATTCTATTCTTTTAACTTTATTTTTTTTATTTGTAATTTCTATCTTAAATTGTTTACTTTTTTTAATTATTACAACAAATGTCATATTATTAGAAATAATATATCAAAATAATTATTAAAAAATTATATTTATTGGTAAATTTTATTTCTTTATCTTAACTATCTATATTACTAATAAAATTATTTATAAAAAGAGAGGAGTTCTGTCTGGAGTTCTTTGGACTGAAAAACCAGACTAGAGGACATGTATTAAACATGAGCCCCAATGAACTTTCTGTTGTTATTGTCATAATCATTATATTAATTTTTAATTTATTTTTTACCTATTCATATTTAAATAATTTCCAATAATAAAAGCTAAATACAACAGAGTAGTATCTCTACAGTAGACTCTTATTTTCGCACCACTATCGGTATTACTCCCTTATTGGCATATTTCAAGTTTCTATACCTTCTAATATTACAAAAATAATTTGAAAATAAGTTCTTAATAATAAAAGGTAAATACTATGTAATAGAACCCTACTAAG
>CAWIYT010000238.1:0-10581 GCA_963840085.1 uncultured Nitrososphaerales archaeon | reverse complement strand
GGCTTTTTTAGATTAGTATCAACCAGAAACAAAAACGGTATTAGAGAAGAAGGATTATCGGTTATAAATGAATTAAGAATTTTGGCAAGAGAACGATTAAAGGCTGTATTAAATAATCCTGAACTAAAAAGGACGGATAGATGGACTCAAAGTACTGTATATTATATTTTAAGAAAAAGACTTATTAAAAAAGGAATGTATGTAGGACAACGAAAGTATATTACTGGTGCAATCAAAGATGTATGTGAAGAATTAGGTGAAGAGTTCAGAGATAAAGGATTTAAAAGACATGAACTTGGAATAATTGCTGCAGAAAGAGCACAACTCTATTTTAAAGGTCAGGCTCTTGGTATTGGATTTGATCAATTAGAAGAATTAATGAAAAAAGGTACTGATTTATTAGTCATAGAGAAAGAAGGTATAGCCGATATACTTGCAGATTTTGCAGATCAACGAGGTATAGCCATATTGAATTCTCGAGGTTTTCTTACTGAATATGCAAGTGAATTGTCTGAACTTGCAGAACAAAATGGTTGTAATGTTGCTATATTGACAGATCTTGATTCTTCTGGATTGCTTATTTCGTCTAATTTGCCAAATGCTCATAGAATAGGTATTGATTTTGATACACTTGATAGGTTTGGATTAGAAGTGGAAGATGTTGAGGAAAAAGTAGAACATAAGAAGGAAAATGGCAAAGGTGTTCATTTGCCAACACTAAAAGAATTACCTGATTCAAAAATACCTCGACCATACAACAAGTCTCAATGGCAAGAATTAATCAACTTTTTAGATACAGGTATGCGTATAGAAATCGATAGTGTTCGTGGTCAAGTTAACAACAATGAAGAATTTTGGGATTACATAATTGAAGAATGATCTCTTGCGCAGTTACATTACAATCTACATCTCATTCTTAATTCTGATATATCCAGTTACGGTGATACACTATTCTTCATTATCCTGTAATTCACAAGACCAGATACAATATCTGAAATATGGTTATATCTTTTCAGTCTGTTCCTATATTTAGTTTACCCATAATACAAAATTTCTTTATCCTGCAGATAGTATGCTCTATTATTACTCGCTGTCTGGAATGATTTTTGTTATACTCTATTTGTTCCTCAGTTAGTTCCCATATTTCTTTTCTTCTTCTTTACAGGTAGACTATACTTTACCGTAGGAAAGTCTTTTTCACATCCTAGATATCCTAAATCAAGAACATTTTCTACCTGTAATGGTGTTATTGGTTGTTCATCCTTGTAAACGGTATAGTCATGCTGTCTTCCTTTTTTGTGATGATTTGATTTATACAGTATTTTTCCTTCTTTATTTACCATCAGTTGTGTCTTTACAGTATGTCTTTTCTTCTTGCCTGAATAGTAATCTTTTTTTCTCTTCTTGTCTTTTGGTCTTTGTATCTCCTGTTCTGTTATATCTATAAATGCCTTGAATTCAGGAAAGTAACTTTCTACTTCTTGTACAGTTCTTAATCTTCTGGTAATATTATAATTTTTGAGGTAATGGAATACATCTTTTAACTAGTGGTTCTATGTGTCTTATATCTCTGTACACGTTACTCTGGTCCAGATCAAATAGAAATCCCGATAATGTATGTGTTATGTACAGTCTGTAGTATACAAGTAACATGAGAAATCTGTCTTGCTATGTCAGTTTGAAATGATTTCCTGCACCTACTTTTCTTGTCCTTTTTCTTTTAGATAGACGTTTTATCTCGTATTGTGGATATCTAGGTTCTACCTCCTTGTAAATTGAATCAAATTCTGATAGTTCCAGTCCAGTAAATGACTTGAATAATGATGGTTTTCTGGATAATCTGGCATAATTTCACGCAAATCTACGAAATAACTGCTAAAAAAGAGGAATATTTCACTGTCATCTTGCTATTGCACAGAGAATCTAATTAGACATCATATTTCCTAGACGAGATTATAATAGGGCGATAAAAGTTCCAGACTGTGTTTTGCCAACAAAATTTGAGCAATTTATGGAAAATTTAAAAAAAATAGTTAGAGAAATTCAAGCACCAGAACGAGAGAAGAAAATAAAGGAACTTGAGAATGTGGAAGGATTCTATTATGTAAAACATAAGGAAGAAGAGATTGAAGAAGAGTTAAGGTCCATTGTTGATACTGACGACGTAGAAAATAAGATATCTCAAGAATTCAAAAAGGTGTTTGGCTAATTTTTATTATAAAAAAGCCATTAATAGTTCTTTCTTTAATATGTGTTTAGAGAAGAAAATTTCAATACTTTGGAAGTATATACATCTTATTATAATCTTACAAAAAAAAGAATATCAAACAAATTAAATGACATTAACTGACGAAGAAATAGAAAGATTAGGATTATTTCAAAAATAATAACTTATTATTATTAGATATTAAGTCAATCATTGTAAATAGTTTCACTATTTTCATTTTCACTAATGTTATTATTATCTTCTAAATTTTCTAATTCTCTATCATTATTATTATAAACTATTTTTGGAAGGTCTTTAAATTTAGATTTTGAAGGTAATTGTATATTTACTTGACCTTCTAATCTATTTGATTGCTGTATAGCAGTAATGCTTGCTACTTCAAGTTTCAAAATGTTTATGGCTATTGATTCTGCTATAGATACTAAATTTGGCAACTCACTTGTTTTAGTATGAGGATGCTGAATTCTATCATATAATGTATGATATAAATTTGACATTCTATCTTTAAGAGTTTGAACTTCTAGCCAAATGGCACTGTCTGTTCTTTCTTTCTGTATTTGTTCTAAATGTAATGATATCTTTTTCTTGTATTTGTAATAGTTTCTCTCTGACAACAATACAGCGCGCATAATATCCTTATCTTTTTCTCCTTTAACAAGTCTATATTGTATCTCATGCATTCGCCATCTTATACGTGACCTATTTGCTCTTTTTAGTTCTTTTTGTATATTTGATAATATTGACAATAAAACCTGAACTATAATGAACTAAAATAGCCTAAAAAGATTTTGTTATTATAGATAAGATTAATGTTTATTATAATTTAATAAATATCTTCTATCATATGTAAAATCTTTTATGTATTATTATAATAATAAAAGATAATCGATTCTAGGCATATATTTGGAGAAAGTTCAAGAAAAATAAAATGAGAATTTGAATAATTAATAAGATTAATATCATTATCTTAAAAAAGAGATAAAGTTTAATCTTGTTAATTAAATTATGTTACTTTTTTTGATATAATTTGATTTGTATCATAGCGGTTTAATATATTATAATAACCATCATCATAATAATTAGAGTATTGAATTTTTGTCTAGTTTTTCATTTATCGCATCTATGACTGATTTTCTTGGGTATTCTTGCCTTTCTATACGTATTCTTGTATCCTTACGTTCTCTTTGCTTTGTATATACACGGAAAAGTACATCTCTTCCATCTTTGAATGTTATTGAAAATTTCTCTCCTGTACATTGAAGTCTACTATCAGCACCAAAATGCCACATAGTAACAATCCATGTATTATAGTGTGGTATATTTATTGTAGCAGTAGTATTACTGTTTCCAGAATTTAGAGAATCATTAGTTTTATCATAATCGTTTTCTATATTTTTCATCATATTTGTTATTCTCTCTTCAGTTCTTGTAAGCATTTCCGTAAATTTAGAAATACCATCAAAGTTTATAGGAATTGGTCTTAGTGAGCATGCAACAATTACTGAGACTGTATCTGTCTTATGTACTGTTACTCTGATTAATGTATTATTATTTACTTTCCATGTAGGAAAAAGAATATCTTTGTTATGTATGTTCATTGAGAGTTCCGGATTAGAATAGGTGTTATTATTATAATGGTTGTAAAGTGTTGACCAAATTCCTTTTGCCTTGAAATTTAGAGGTATATCATGGATAGAGTTGTGATCTAATGGCAGATTCATGATTAAATCGTAGAGATAGCCATTACCACTTTTATGATTGTGATTAGTGATTGAAATGTCGTTGTTGATATTCCTCCTGCTGTTATTGTAATTAATAGTACCCCCTGTATGGTCATGTGTAATTGACGATTTACCAAAGTTGTCCCCTTTTAACGTATAAAATGCGATATGTGAATTATATTTTAGTTCTACAATCCCATTTTTATTGAGTTTTGATATCTTATTGCGAAAAGTACCATGCTCCATCTTGTATTCTTTGCCATTTACTTCAAATCTAAGGAAATCTTAATGAAAATGGGCGTCTTTCTACAAATACTATGTATTTCATATGTTCAAGCATGGCATCTTCTAATTCAGTCAAAAGGGTGTTATGTTATATTGTTGGCTATTGACATAGGCAAGCCGTAGGTACTACTACTGCTGTTACCTGTCACTGTCATCAAAAGATCAATTGCAGTGAGATCAAACATAATCATTTTATTTATTATTACTATGGCAAGAACATTGACAGATTATTCTACAATTTAAAACACTGTTGGTGTAAATTATAGTACAGTCACTACATGACTCAACAGGACAAGAAGTGACTATAATGTCAATGATGTTATCTTTGATATCGCTATTTTCTAATTTAGCACCAAACAAGCATCAAAATAATTCAATGAGTTTTGTTTGTAAGTGAAATTATCAGCATAGATATATAATGTTAGACAATTATTATTATTTAGTTGTATGTAAGCATACGTAATGTTTGTTGGATGATTTTGGTTAGATATTAAACTGCTATGATTATTGATATTTTTAAATATCAATTCTTATTTATCCTCCTATGTTTATTATATATTTTCCAATGCAAAACTTTTTTGTTTCTTTTTTTTCTATTTATCACCTTTCCTAATTATCAATCGGCTTATTACTTCGGAATGATTTACTAATTCTCATTACCTTTTGTATAGCCTCATGTGTATCTTACAGTGAATCTATGTCCATTCAAGCCAAGGTAATGCCAGACTTGAAAGACTGTTTTGGAATCTATTATACATATTTTGTTTTAGATTTAATTAGTCAATAATAGTAGAATACTTTCTATATTTATATAATTAAATTAACTAAAATATTGAAATAGTAGTAGGAGTATCATCAATTTCTCAATTAAAAGATTTTAATTTTTATCTATTTGAATATTTTTTTGCTAACCATTTCTTTGGCAAATTGATTCTTTGTTTCTTGGTTCATTTTATTTACTATACTAAACATCTCACGCATTTGATCTTTCATTAATGAAACCTGATCCACTACTGATAGTAACTGCAATTTCAATTCTTTGTTTTCTCTTTCAATCTCTGTTTCTTGTACATATTGATCAGCAATTTTTACTGATAGACCACATTTCATACAAAAACTCGAACCAATACTACTAATAGTTTCAGAACATCTCTGACACTTTATTGGTTTTAGTTTGTATTCTTCTCTTTTTACATTTTCAATTCCTTCGTTTAAAGCAAGTAGTTTATCATCCAAATCCTTACCAGAGAGATGAATATATCTTCTAACAACTTGAGTACCTTGAACCCATCCAAAGTATGTACACATTTGCGCTTCCGTAAAATGCCTTGCTAGATGGGTTGCCCTTGAGTGTCGTAAAATATACAATCGAGCATGTTTATTGGATATTCCTGTTTTTGGAAGGACATCTTCTATAATTTTCTCTGCTCCTCTTATTCCTAAAGCATTATTTTTAAAGTTTGTAGCCTCACTAACCCAAAGAGGATAATTATTGTTATCATCATTATCTTTCAAAGGATGTAAATCAATCCATTGTTGTAGTAATTTGGAAAATGCAACTATTCTTACTCTTCTTTCTCCTGTTTTACCACGGAGCATCAAAACTACTCCATTTTTATCAATTCGGATATCTCTATTTGTAATTCTCAAAAATTCTTCTGGTCTTGCACCAGTCTCGTACAAGCAGGCAAGAAATGCTTTCTTTTGTAATGTTGGTGCACATTCAATTAATTTTTGAATTTCATCCTCTTCAAGATATTCAGACATGTCCATGCTTGTCTCTTTACCAGTTTTTTCCTTGCCTAATTTGACTGAGAACCACTTTACACAATCTGGATAACTTCCGTCATCACCATTTCCATAAACTGTTTTATAAAACAATTTCAAAACTTGACGGAACTTTTCATTTGTAGATGCTTTATACTTTCTTTCATCCATCCATTTTAGAAAAGATCGTATATCGTCTTTTGTTACTTCTCTAAATGGTTTTCCTAATTGTTTTCTTATTGTTAAAAGCGCAGTTATACATCTTATTATCCATAAAATAGATCTTTCTCTATCTTGCATATGTTCTACTAATTTTAGAACATCACTCCTGTCAGATTCTTTTAAATCATTATTTATTCTATTTATCCAATATTCGAGTCGTTGCTTGCTATGGTAAAGATCTCTCATTTCATATTCTGAATAATTTTGCTTATGTTGTTTGCAAAGAATAAGGCTTTCGGTTTTAGGACAGTGAACCGAGGGTTCAATGGGGCCAGTGGGATTTGAACCCTTCGATAAAGTGGGACCATCTAATCTATCAAGAGTTCATTACCATTTATAGCTGAAATGTGTGGGATTTGAACTCTAAAAAGAACTAATTACTTTTATAACATCCAAAAGGATGTATTTTAGTAAATCCTATAATAAAGGAGTCTTCTTATATGTACATTCCATCAATTATCTCTGTTGTCAATAAATTATTATTTCAAATTAAATTTATAAACATATTAAAGAAATTGATAGTATTTTTTATCCCTATATGATCAAAATATTTATTAATATTATAAGGAAATCGGATTTATGAAATTAATTTTTACAATCTTAACAATTTTTACTATGGCCATTTTACTAAATACTGTTATTCCATCACCATTGTCAAATGCTCAGAATTTTACTAATCGAGATAACAAATTAACTATGAAAGAGATAGAATGTCATAGCGAAGAACATTTTGACTTTCACATACATACAAAACTTATTATAATGATTGATAATCAACTTTACCCTATACCTGCTAATATAGGAATTATTCCAGAAAAGTGTATTTATTGGTTACATACACATGATAATAGCGGGTTAATACATATAGAATCTCCTATCAAAAGAAACTTTACTTTGGGACAATTCTTACAGATATGGAAGTTATTTGATAATTCAGATATTGTTCACGATATTGCTGATAATAAAATTAATGGAAATATTAGTATACATGTTAACTATAATCATAGTAATACTTCAGTTGTGACCGATTATAGGAATTTAGTTTTAAAAGATCAGAATAGAATTTTACTGAATATAACTACTTACTAAATTAGGCAAGGTCATCAATATTTTTGAAATTTAAATATATTAAAAGCTATTCTTTATAATGGTTAAATTGGTGTGAAAAAGAAATTAAGATTAACAACATTTTTGTATCCTTCTCAGTGGGATGTGAAACAAATTTGATCGAGAGAAGATTTGGCAACTCATACAAGTAAATTTATTTGTATATCTCAGTTTTTTATGGAAATACTATTTTTAGAAAAATTTACTTCTGCTTTAAAGAAATTTTTAGATGTTATTGATATGAGTTTTTAGTATTGTTTGTATTGCGGTATCTTTTTTCCTTATGATCTCAAATTAAAAGTTATTTTAATTATTTTACAGTGAATTCGAATTTAGCATATTCTGGATTTATAGGAATAAAGTTTATTCCAAGGACAGGTATTTTAATTGAATAATCCCCTGGTGAAGAAAAGGTAAATGGAATAGTAACAGAACCTTCAGCTGTATGAAGAAGGGGTTGACTAATTTGTTTTGCAGCAGAAAATATTTCTTCTCCATTATTTAATACTTGAAAATCATAATCAACATGAACTTGAATATTATCTGTACCTGGTTCAAGAAAATTAATCTTAAATTTAACTTCATTAGTATCAAGAGATTGAGAAGAAGAAATATTCACATCTAAGGATCCACCATTAGTAGATTGAACTGATTTCGGATCTGCAATTCCAAAAGAATCTACAAAAGATGTACCTCCTATGAAGGTAATTGTTAAAAATAATTCCAATATTACAAAACATTTTGAATATTTTTGTATCATAGTATAGTGCAATAGAATATATATGTATTTATTTATCTTGCTATTAATAAAAATAATAAGATAATCGTTGATACATTGATATCCATCAAATTGATACCTAAAATTATCTTCTTAGTTTAAAATTTACAAATTTTAATCCTGAATAGGTGAGAGGTCTCAAGTGATAAACTTAATTTTCCATATTTGAAAATACTAATGTTTCTAACTTATAAAATTATAAAGTTATCAAGCTATATCACATCTTCACAATCATCTAATTATTTATAAAGATGACATTCGATTTAGTTATATTTTTATCTGTCTATTCTAATATTAGTATTTGTTATTTAACTACATACATAATTTGCTCTAAAGTGAACATTTCCGCTATCACTTATGTAAATATTACCATTTGGATCAATTGTTATATCATGAGGTATCAGAAATTGATCATCTTTACATCCAAGCGAGCCCCACATTGTTATAAAATGACCGTTACTGTCAAATTTCTGTATCCTTACATTTCTTGTATCTACGACGTAAACTTTTCCCTGTTTATCCACTGCAATACCATGATCTTCAATAAATTGCCCTTTGTCACTGCCTTTAGAACCCCACATTGTTATAAAATTACCGTTACTATCAAATTTTTCTACTCTTGAATTGTCCCTACCATCAGTTACATATACGTTATCTTTTGAATCTAAGGTAATATCATGAATATGAACAAATTGCCCTGGTTGGGATCCATATGAACCCCATTTTTTTATGAATTTGTCATTGTTATCAAACTTTTGTATTACAGGATTTGCTTGATCTCCCACATAAACATAGCCTTTAGAATCGACCCCTATTCCCCATGGTTTCATGAATTGATTTGTTCCATTTCCTTTAGAACCCCACATTGTGATAAAATTACCGTTACTATCGAATTTTTGAACATGCGAAGATACCGTAATCAACCACAAACACATTATCATTTTTATCTATGGCAATACTTTCTGGTTGTATAAATTCCCCTGGACCATTGCCCATTTTACCAAATGCTAGCAAAAAGTTTCCATTACTATCAAACTTTTGGATATTACACAATACAGCATCACTCACATAGATGTTTCCATGAGAATCTGATCCAATTCCATGAGGGTGTAAAAATTCTCCTTTGCCTGTTCCTTTGACACCCCAACTACTAATTAGAACACCATTGGAATTGAATTTTTTAACATGATGAAAATTTTCTATTGATATAGGATCATTTTGAAAGTTAGAATTTGAAATTCATTTCTACTATCTTGCCATTTTTACAATTTTGGATTTCATTTATATCACCTGGAAAATCTGAATATACTGACAGATAAGCAATATTATTTCCTATAATGTATACAAGAATAAGAGATGTAACTAAGATTAGATTATTATTATTATTAAAAATCTTTTCTATCATATTTTTCAAAATCTATACACCATACCAATAAAGATTCATAAAATAGAATACAAAAATAGAACATCATTATACAACTATACCTCCATGCATTGTTGTTGGATGATACTTATAATGATATTGATATTTTCCATTATTAGTAAATTTAAAATGAATATCATCAGTTCCACCATTTGGTATTTTAACTGATTTTGCAAATTGCTTTCCACTTTCATCTTGGATAATTAGTTGATGAGAAATGTTGTTATCCATATTGTCTATTTGAAAAGTATAATCCTTTCTCAATTTCAATCAAGTTGGGGATTGACTTGAATCATTACCATACGTCCATACATAATTGTTGTGTCGTTCTGATACTTTCAAATCTACTATATTTGAAGTCTCTGTAGAAGATGCAAGTTGTGCATTTGCTATATTTTTTTCTGATATGCTGATTATTAAGTTTCCATAAAGTGAAGAAAATATTACAAATACTCCAATAAAACTTAATAATATAAATATCATCATATTGATATTTTTAGTAGAAAATAGAAAGAGTATTGTTGATTTATCTTTTTTATTTCTACTTTTTTACAATTATATACTTTTTATGTTCCAAATAATTACATAAGTTATAGTAAACCTAGTTAACTTATTAGAATTATGAAAGAGGATTAACGCATGTGTATCTTGATTGTTTTCTTTTTTTAAAATAATAATTCTTTTGTTAATTAGTTACAAATGCATTTCTAAAAATTTCTTATTTGAAATTTGAGAGTGTAATATTAAAGCTAAGTGATAGTGTATTTCTCTCCAAAACCTTTACACTTCATCCGTTGTATTGATAGACTTTTATTCTACTTTTATGGATTATAATATAATGGTAACTAAAACAAATATACGATATATTGTACTATCGGCAATGATTTTTGTTACTTTCAGTTTAATTCTTTTAATAGGTTCACAGTTTGCTTTTACTCATGAAAAACGACTATACTTTCAATTAATGAAAAACCATACTTATTTGTAGTTGGTTCAATCGATGAGCCAGTTTATATAAATGACAAATCAGGAGTTGAACTCTTTGCTTATA
>CAWIYT010000237.1:0-61124 GCA_963840085.1 uncultured Nitrososphaerales archaeon | reverse complement strand
ATAAATATGCTTACTCACCTCCAACTAGGTAATTTCTCATATTCAGATTGAATCTTTTTGTTCTAAAATATTTAGATATTTTATTTCTGAAATCTGTAAATGATGAATAATACTGTAGGACAAGCAAATCATTTTTGGCTATATGCCAAATTTCTTCCAGTACCATAAATTCTGGAGATGCTGTTGGAAGATATACTGGAATCAAATCTTTTTTGTGTTAGCAAAATATTGCAGTACCTTTTTTGATTTATAATGCTGTTTTGCCTTATCCAGGAACAGGTAACATTTTGGAAATTTTCTATGAATCTGTTTTAGATAATCCAGAAAGGTGTTTTCATCAAACCAGTTATACTGTCTGAATAACTGATTTCCTTCCAAACTTGTAGCACCAAATAAAACTGACTCTCTTGATGAGATCCAGTAATTCTGACTACAGGTCGTTCATCATGTTTTATCCATACTCTTCTTACAAGTGAATCAAAGAAGAAGAATGATTCATCTGTAGATACTACCGTGAATCCTTCTTTTTGGTGGTGGTTGAGAGTATCCAGTATCTCTCTTGCTCTTTTTTAAAATTTTCTTTTTCCTCCTTAGATGCTGTGTTTACATGTACTCTTCTTGGTACCTTCTGCTTGAATCCCCACTTGCGAAGTAATGTGTAGATGTAAATCTGATGGTATTGTATTCCGCTTTCTTGTATTATGATATCATTAACCTGTTTTGTAGTCCATCCCTGTTTGCTAGATAACAGTTGGCTTTTTATCTTGTATGCTATCTCCTGTGGTATTTCTGGTGGTCTACCACTCTTTGATCTGTTTTTTAATCCTTCTCTACCTTCTTCTCTCTGTATCTCTTTAACCAATCAGAAGCCCATGTTCTGCTTCTATGTAGATCTCTTGCTACCTGTGCTGCAGGAATATGTTTGTCATATACTACGTTTAACACAAGCAACATTCTTTCCTTTACATCTGCATAAGATTCTCGTTTATACAGTTGCTCAAATCTTGTTCTAGAAAGATTATTGCTCTCAATCAAATTGATAGAATGTATATGCTTCCTATCTTAGCTAAATTTATTATTGTCTAAAATGTATAACCATGATGTTAAAGTAATGTCAGCATAATTATATTAATTGGTATAGGTATAAGATAAAATATATAAAAATACTTCAAAAGAAAATAGTGAAACGGTCATTCATATATTTTAATTATGTTTCATTCTTATGGGAATCAGCAAGTCTATACAAAATATATTTATCCTCTGGAGAAAATTTTGGAGGGATAGGATCAACAGTAATTGTCGAACAAGATGGGCATTTACTCTTAAGAGTGTAAATATTGCAAATTAAACACTTTCTCAATAAATGTTTCATGTTAATGGACTAATTGTTGCTGTGTTTTTTTAGATTCTTGACGTATAAAATTAAAATGACCACCATCTTTTTCAATGGCAGATTTGATTTTTTCAATAACATTATTAATAGCTTTCTCAGCTATTTTAAAATTATCAGCAGCAACAACTATTCTATATTTAGGTGCCGCAATATATGAGATTATAACCTTTGCGTTACCTTTTGTAGTTTCTGCAGCACTTAGAATAGATTTTATAATTTCTACGCCATTAGATTTTTGTGATGAAACTTCTAATATGCCTCTTATTTCTACATGAGGAATAGAAATCTTTTTACTTTCTTCTTCAATTATATTAATTACATTTTCATTTAATTCCAATGGTAGTAACACTTCTTTTCCTTTTTTTGCTGTAGCTTCAAAAATATCATAAACATAATCATATTTGGTTAAAATTTTTTCTTCAATTTGTTTTATTTGTTCATCAGAAAGACTGGCTTTACTTTTTATTATTGCCATGAAAGCATTAGCCTTCTCATTTTTCTTAACTTCAATAATTTTTGATTTTTTTTCTTCTCCTGATACTTGTTTTAGTGATAAATCTACTTCTGATCTTGGTTTATTTACTCTAATGACTTTTAATACAATTTTTTGATTAGGTCTTACATATCTTTCAATATTTCTGATCCAACCTGTTGCTATTTCAGAAATATGTAAAAATCCTGTTGTATTACCATATTCTTCTAAAGAAACATATGCACCATGACTGGTAACTTGTTTAACATTAGCAAGGACAATATCTCCTTCATCAGGCAGATTCTTATGATCTTCCATCTTTATTTAACTCAAAGATGAGATATATTTATTTTGTCAAGTATTTCATAATTTTAGTAATTAATAATCAATTCCCCTTTTAGTCTTTGATGCCATATTGATAAGGATGTTTGATCTCTTTCATTTCAGTGACTAAATCAGCAACTTTGATAATTTCAATTGGAGCATAATTACCTGTTAACACAATAGATGTATTATTTGGTCGCACATTAATTAATTCAAGTAACTTCCTCCGTTGAAACAAGTTTAAGATTTATTGCATAATTGATTTCATCTAATATAATTATATCATATTTTTTGGAAGATATTTTTTCTTTTGCAAGAATTAATGCATCCTTTGCAGATTTTTTATGTTCTTTAAAATCATGATCATCATCCAATATTCCAATAAAACCTTTTCCTGCAGCTATCATTTCAAATTCAGGAGTTCCAGTCTTTTAGAACTAGAAAGCTCTCCATAATACCATTCACCTTTAATAAATTGAATCATTAATACCTTAAGTCCATGACCTACTGCTCTCAATACTATTCCTAATGCAGCAGTAGTTTTTCCTTTGCCTTTTCCAGTATAAATCAATACAAGTCCTCTATTGGTTTCCATAGTTTAGATATCGTATATTTCAAGATTTTAAATTATATTTTTCATTCTCATTAATACATAATTTTTATATAGTTTATCTATATAAATTTAGAATGATTTTTAAAGAAGTTTTAGTATAATAGTTTAACACTATAACTATGAATAAGCCTTTTTTACATATGCAAAATAAACAAATGATATTACAGAATTGGAATAACGAGCAAGTATCGATTAATGACATTATTAATAATATTTTTAATTTACTCAATATTAATGATATAGAAATTAAAAACGAAAGTCATAGAAATTTAAGAAATATCTACAGCTAAAAATCCATCAGATAAATGGTTTTATGCATTGAAAATAGTTTCTATTTATTGTGTAAAAAATAGTATGATTTTTTATCAATCTCAATTATATGATCTTTTGACAATATTATCAAGAATCCTCGATGAAAAGAAAAAGGATGTTGTAAATACAATTACATTTAATGTATATAAAGATATTATGGAAAATTATAATAAATTAGATGATACTCTAAGGCTTATTTTTCCAGTCATAATAGTAAACCTTATGAATATACTAAAATATGGATACAGATCTTGAAGGAAAGCAAATAAAGATACATACGATTAACAATTATTATCAAAATTCAAAACTTAATTTAGAAAATGAATTGAAAAAAATATTATCGTTCAATATGGAAATTAACAATACTCAAGATAATAAAATAATTAGAATATTAGAAAAACTTACTGGAAGAAATGAAAAAGAAATACAAATTGCATTCCAAAATTTAATTGAATCTGATCAAAAAAAAGTAGAAGATGTTTGTAATAATTATCAAAAACTTCAGGAATATTGTGAAATCATTGAAACCAATGGATTTAGTGAAATAATAGAGAAAGAAGCTGGAAGAAAATTATCCGGGAGTCAATTACAACATGCAGTATACTCAATTAAAAAAACAAAACTATATCTAGAAAACTTATTGGATGGCGCATTTGTTCCAAAGGGTAAGCATAGAATTAACCACATAAAACATAATATTGAATATGGTTTTCAATTAGCTGGTATTATCCAATCAAAAAGAAAAAAACCTATTTTTGATAAAAACAATTTCCAAGTTTAATTTTAATATTTATAGAAATTCTATATATCACAATGACAGATAGAATCAAGGTTAAAGCCAAATTAAACAATATTCTTGGAATTTGTTGTTATCATTTATTCCCTATAAAACAAGAATATCACATTGGAAAAGGAAAAATCATAGGAATTTGTACTTTATCAAGCTTGGATTTACTCAAAGAAATCAAAAATAACCAAGAGATCATGGATAAAATTTCTATTGTAGGCAGATTACTTTCAGAAAATAAGGGAGTAGATGAAATTATTAAATTTACTACAAATAATAAAGGTTTGAAATATCTTTTACTTTGCGGAGAAGAAGTTAAAGGGCATTTATCTGGACAAACATTAATTGCGTTAAAAAAAAATGGAATTGATCAAAATAAAAGAGTTATAAATGCGGCTGCGCCCTACCCATTTTTAGCATGTTCAAATGATGAAATTGAATATTTTAGAGATCACATAAATATAGTTAATAAGATTGGATTAAAAGATATATATAAAATTAAAGAGCATAGTCTTTGATATTTAGGTTTAATTTTAATAAAACAAAAGAGCATGAATAACGTATTTATAATAAAAAAGAAAAACAAAACAAAAATATTAACAAGATTATTTATATAAAACTTAAATATCTCAAATACAAATTTTCTCCTTAAATAAATAAAGCATTTTCTTGTTTTTATAAAAAATTTATAACAGTGTTTGCTTGTTTACATTTATGGAATACGCAAATCCAAATGTTTTAGTAGATACACAATGGGTAGAAGACCATGTAAATGACAATAATGTTCGGATAGCTGAAGTCGACTATGATCCAAAAGCAAATTATAATCTTGGCCACATCCCTAATACAGTTTTATTCGACTGGAAAAAGGACATAAATGATCCTCTTAACAGAAATATCATTTCAAAAGACGATTGTTCAGCATTATTACAAAAAGCTGGAATAAACAATGATACTACTCTTGTCTTATATGGCGATTTTAATAATTGGTTTGCTGCTTTTGCTTTCTGGGTTTTTAAATATTATGGCTATAAAGACATTAGACTAATGAACGGGGGAAGAAAAAAATGGCTTGAAGAAGATAGACCGATTTCAAAAGAAAGTCCAAATTTCTCAAAAGGTAACTTTCAGGCTGCTGAACCTGATGAAAGTATAAGGGTATATTTGGATTATGTAAGAAATAGAGTAATGTCACAACAAGGTACTTTAGTTGATGTAAGAAGTCCAGCTGAGTTTACAGGTGAGATAACTGCTCCTCCAGAATATCCTACTGAACATGCACAAAGAGGAGGACACATACCTAGCGCACAAAATATTCCTTGGGGTCAGGCAGTTAATGAAGATGGTACTTTTAAATCTGTTGAGAATTTAAAAAAATTATATGAACCAAAAGGAATTACACCAGACAAAGAAGTCATTACATATTGTAGAATAGGAGAACGTTCGTCACATACATGGTTTGTTTTGAAATATCTTCTTGGGTATCCAAATGTAAAAAATTATGATGGGTCATGGACTGAATGGGGAAATATGATCAATAATCCAATTGAAAAATAAATAAAAGTATCCATCAATTATTTTTTTCTTTTTTAACTAAAAAGTGAAATATAGAACCTTCTTTTCTTACTTCTAATATTGATTGAGAATTCTCTTTAGACCATCTTGCTAATTCGAAATCCGCAGTTATATCATCAGAAGCCAAATACACAATCTCACCGATATTAATTTGAGTTAATAAATCATCCAATTTGGCAAGAGTTGCAGCACATTCAGTACCAAGCTCATACATCTCATAATCTGGATAGGCTTTGAAACAACGGACATGAAATTCATCTATAAGAGTTTTAAATTGTACATGAGAATCCATCAATTGATTTTAAATAATCAAGTTCTTTTTCTAAATTTGAAGGAACAATTTTTACCAGCCAACCTAAATCATAAGGACTATCATTAACTTGTTTGGGTTTAGAGAGTACCGAAAGATTAATCTCTTTTATCTTACCACTAACTGGAGATCGTACTATTCCAAAATATTTTAAACTTTCTATAGAACCTAAGCTTTTTCCTTTCTCAATAAAACTATCTCCTTTTTTTAGTTTAATTGTTTTTATTTTGCCTGAAATAAATGATAAAATAGGTATGATTCCAATCTTTATGGAGTCCGTATTTGAAGTATCGATCCATACAAAGTTATCAGGATCATATAACAAGTTATCAGGAAAATTACAATTATTAAGAATCATGAATCTAAAAACATTTTATAACCAATTTTATTCTTTACATTGCTCTAAATCTTTTAGTATATTAGATAAATATATAATAATGTATTTCAAAAGAATATTGAAAGAGTAATTATGATATTAGATTATTGTAATAATCTTAATTCTTTCACACAATATCTAATATTATATGACTTCTAAAATTGGCTTATCATTGAATCAACAAATAAGATCAATGTTACAAGAATATAAAAGTCAATTATATCATGTTTTATAACACCAAAAGAAATTCCGCTATCCATAGTCTGAGAGAATCAGTATCGGAATATAGTTATCTGAAGAAATGAAATATAAGCGTGTAGCAGCAAATTTCTTTTGATCTTTTTCTCCAAATATGAGAGACATGTTGGCTATTCAGATGCTGGTGGAACATGGTATCCGCAAACAATCAACTTTCTGCATATAAAACATTGATTGCATTCACCATTGGAAAAGATTTTGATCTTGAGAGAATAATGCAATATTTTAATAAGGATAGGATTGAAAGTTTTATGGATTATCTATCGTTATACCAACAAAAGAAGAGTAGCGGTCTACAACACATATACAATTAGATAAGATTGTTCATTTATGTATATAATACTACCATTACAAACAAGCAAAATTCTATTTCTTGTGAAAGAAGGCCAATTATCCTTAAATTAACAAAGCTCGTAATGATAATTAAATTTGTATAGGAATGAACATGATACATTAAATAAAATTAATTCAGATATTAGAAATTGTAAATTATGTTTATTATCAAATACGAGAAAAAATGCTGTTCCTGGTGAAGGAAATTTTCTAAAGAAATTAATGATAATAGGAGAGGCTCCAGGTTATTATGAAGATCAATCAGGAAGACCTTTTATTGGTGCTGCGGGAAAAATATTAAGAAATACCTTAGCAAAAAACAAGATAGATATTGAAGATGTATTCATTACTAATATTGTAAAATGTAGACCTCCAAATAATAGACCACCACAAATTAATGAAAAAAAAATATGTCTACAGTATTTAGATAGGCAAATCTTTCTACTAAAACCAAAAATAATATGTTTATTGGGAAATGTGGCGAGTTTCTATATTCTAGATCTTAAGTCTATTACAAATGAAAGAGGAAAAATTATACACAAGAATGGCTTGAAATTTTTTATTACTTATCATCCTGCAGCTACAATTTATAATCGAAGTTTGCTAAATACATTTGAATTAGATATAAAGAAACTTGCAGAATATATATCTAAGAATTTCTAGTTTGGAAAAAAGTTATTAGATCATTAAGAATACAGCGGTTTGATCTATTATTTAATAATAGCTAATAACAATACCAATTGATGCATCATGACAAATACCAGATAAAAAATTTATATTGTAAATTTGATGGGATGTGTCAACCTGTAAATCCTGGTGGTATAGCATGCTATGGTTTTATCATTCAAAAAAAAAATAATCAAGTTAATAAAATTTATGAAGAAGCAGGTATTGCCTTTGAGCCTTTTTCTAAAGAAACTAGTAATAATGTTGCAGAATATGTAGGATTAATAAAAGCATTAGAATGGTTATCTAACAACGGATATAACAAATCTACAATATGCATACAAGGGGATTCTCAATTAATTATTAATCAGATATGTGGTAAATATAGAGTAAGATCAGAAAAATTACTCCTTTATTATGAAAGAACCAAAACACTTATTAAAAATTTTGAAAATCTCCACATAGAATGGATAGCAAGAGATAAGAATAAAGAAGCTGATGATTTAGCAAATAAAGCATATATTGATTTTATAGATAAAAATTATAAGTATTTGTATAACGAATTAAAACCTCATTTTGCAACGGACCAGCAAATTAATTTATTAAGACATTTAAAAATTAATCCTTCTAGATACTTAAGTCGAATTGAGGCAAATAGATTCCTTAAGAAATATAATGAAAAAAAATGAACCTTTTTTATAATTTCAATGGTGCAAAACTTTTATCTAGTTTATTTATTGTATATTGTAGATGCCAAGAACAAAGAGTTCAGCTAAGTCATCAGAAAAGGAAGGTATCCCACAATGGATAGAGGAAGAGATTAGATCAATACAATTTACAGAATCTCAAATATTAAA
Source organism: uncultured Nitrososphaerales archaeon (assembly GCA_963840085.1). Lineage (GTDB taxonomy): Archaea > Thermoproteota > Nitrososphaeria > Nitrososphaerales > Nitrososphaeraceae > TH1177. The sequence goes on along the minus strand of CAWIYT010000237.1, from coordinate 52,848 downwards.
TCGAACTGGGTATATATTAGAAATTTATCAAGACTATTACAAATTAGATATACAACTTTATGAAGCATTACCTGATGGACGTACTATAGTAGAAGGCATAGATGTTCCATCCTCTCAAGATATATCTAAATTTATGAAGGGATACGTTTATGAGTTCGAGATTAAAATGTCTTGGGGAAAACTTAGTGAAAATGCCAAAGAATTTCTTAAATTACAATTTATGGTAGATATGGACTCTATTTATCAATTTGAATTGATTGAATTACAATTAATGGATGTTGAATCTGAAGAAAACTTGCACGATTCATTTGACGATACTGACGACTTATAATTGAAATATAAATAATCTTAAAGTTCATTTAATATTAACTATATTGTTTTTACAATTAACAACAATTATTGGTCAATCTTGTAAATTTTTTCGTGATGTAATTTTTTTATCGATGGTAAGTTTCATTAATAAAACCCACATAATTACGAGAGGAATATGATAAGATGCAATTCTCCAAGAGATAATTACGTCTAAATGCGAATCTTCCAAGATATCATTAATTGATGGCAAATGATCCAAATTAGAGACATATGCCCACAATCCAAGTTCAGTTAATCCTGATCCACCAATTGTTATTGGTAAACTTCCTAATTGAGTTGAAGCTGCAGTAGCTAAAATAGACTTGTATAGCTCTAGATTAGATTCTACTAATCCCCCAAGGACAAGAAAAGATGCACCAAGACACGCAAATGCAAAAAAAGTAATAACTATACCAACAAAGAATATTTTTATTGTTCTTTTCGAGTTGAAGTTTTCTCTACTCATAGTGCACAAATCGCTAATTGCAGAATTCGTATAATTAATAATTGTTTCTGCACGTTCTGGTGACAAAAATCTTTTTATTAGTTTTGTCATAAATTTAGGAAGTTGGATATTATAATGTGCTGAAAAAATAACAACTATTAACCAGAATCCAAAAATCAATGAAGAAATAAGAACTATAATAGTACCAATAAGAATTACGCCATTATAAAGAGCAAGTATGCCTGCAAATAATGCAAGAATTGTCCCCACAAAAACATCTGCAATAATTTCCATGGTAGCAATCCAAGCTGCAATCCCAGCTGGAACTTTGTTTTTTGTTAGCCATGCTATTCTAACTATTTCACCTCCAATATAAGATGGTGTAGTATTAGTAACAAATTCACTTCCAATGCGCACAGAGATTAATTTAAAAGATGATGCTATTTTATAGTCTAAAAATTTATCTACAAAATACTTAAATCTGAATGCCTGAAGAAAAACTTTTGTAAGACTAAATGCAACAGACATAATAAATGGAACTAATCCAACACTAAATATCTCGGTAACAGACACTGGAGAGAAAATAAATAGAAAAAGAAGAGGTAAAAGACTTATTAGTATTGCAATTAGTCTCCAATTCAATTTATCTGTTTACTAAACTATATAGTTATATAATAATCAATCAATTTTATAAATATAGTTGAATGTCAACTTGTAATATAAATATAAATATAAATATAAAATATCGTATCTATTATATTTGAAAGACAAAAAAATTCAATGAAAGCCATTTATATAACAGGGACAGCAGGTTCAGGAAAATCTTTACTTACTTCTAACCTCTTCCAATGGTATATTGATCATGATAATTTTCCTATAACTGTTAATTTAGATCCTGCTGTATCAGAATTACCTTATCGTCCAGATGTAGACATACGAAATTATATAGACATAAACAATATAGTAGAAACTTATGGTTTAGGTCCAAATGGTGCAATAATAATGTCACATGATTTGATTGGTACTAAAATTCAAGAGATTCAATTAGAAGTAGATGAATTAAACCCTGATTATATTTTAATTGATACTCCTGGACAAATTGAATTATTTGCTTATAGATCTAGTGGTTACTATTTTATATCCAATTTTCAAGCAGATAGTAAAGCTACTATCTTCATAATGGATGGTGTGTTAGTTTCATCCCCAATTAATTTTGTTTCTTTATCACTACTTTCTGCTTCGATAAATTTTAGATTAAGAACATCACAGATTAATGTATTATCAAAAAGGGATTTAATAATAGATAATTTAGAAAATATTTTGGATTGGGCTCATTCAGATACAGCGCTACTAGAAGCTTTAGATAAAGAAAAAAATCTCGAATTTTCTTTATTGAATAAAGATTTGATGAAAATTATTTCACAAAATGGATTGAATCAAGAATTAATAGCTGTATCTAATCTGACAATGAATGGTTTAATAGAATTATCTGCCGTTTTATCAAGAATACTTAATCAAGGGGAAGAAATTCAATATTAAATATACAAGAAATGGATTCATGTAAAGCAATAGCTCCATCATCTACAGCTAATTTAGGACCAGGTTTTGACATATTTGGACTTGCTTTGGATCTCTTTTATGACGAAATAAGAATAACCAAGAATAGAAGTCAAAATAAAAGGATAACTATCTCCACAATAAAACAAGAGGAGGGAATAAAAATTCCGTCAGATAATGAAAACAATTCTGCTGCCTTGGTAGTTCAGAAAATGATGGAAGATTTTAAAATAAATGATAACATTGATATTGAAATAATTAAAGGAGTTCCGCCAGGTTATGGTCTAGGAAGTAGTGCAGCATCATCCGTTGCGGCAGCATATGCTTTTAACCAAATATATAATCTAAAAATAGATTTATATGAATTAATTAATTATGCCGCTGAAGGAGAAAGAGCTTCAGCAGGAATCAAACATTATGATAATGTTGCTAGTTCTATGTTAGGAGGATTTATAATAGTACGAATGCTTCCACATCTTGAATTTATCAAATTTGAACCACCTGAAGACCTTTATTTTGTAATTGGAATTCCCAAAATCATAGTTCCAAAAAAGAAAACGGAAGTCGCAAGAGGTATATTACCTTTAAATGCACCTTTAGAAAATATCATAACAAATATTTCTAATGCAAGTACTATTGTGGCGGGTTTTGCCTATAAAGATGTAGAAATGATAGCAAAGGGAATTGACGATAAAATTGTGGAACCTGCTAGAAAAAAAATGATCCCAGGCTTTGACAAGGTAAAGGAAAAGGCTATTAATGCAGGTGCATTAGCACTTACTATTAGTGGTGCTGGACCTTCAATTATTTCAATATTGAAAACAGACAGCCATTCGAATAACATTATGGAAGCGATTAAAGAAGGATTTGCAGAATCAAAAATTGAAAGTAAGGTTTACTTATGTAAACCTAGTAATGGTGTAAAAAAATAAAGACAGAATATTATTCTCTTAATTTACTTCTTTTTTCCTTTATCAAGGAATGCAGACATTAGATTTATCCTATCTTCATGAGCGAAGCAAAGAGCCCATCCGTAAATTTCCATTCGTAAACCAGAATCAATATCCATATCCATTCCTTTATTAATTAAGTATTTACTTGTCTTAATGGCGTTATAGCTATTCTTTGTAATTTCTTTAGCCATAGAAATGGATTTTTCTATTAACTTTTTGTTTAAAAGTTTTGCTAGTTCTTTTTCATGTTCTTTACGTTTTATTTCATCACCATCAGAAGCCGCTTCAAGTAATTCTTCTTGTGTTAATCTGATAACGTCGTTAACCAATCCAATGCTATATGCCTCATCTGCATTTATCATTTTTCCAGTAAAAATCATTTCTTTTGCTTTAGCAGGTCCGATAATCCGTAACAATCTTTGTGTTCCTCCCCAACCTGGTGGTATTCCAATTGTGACTTCAGGTTGACCAATTTTTGCATTGCTTGAACATATTCTAATATCACAAACCAGTGCCAATTCACATCCTCCACCTAATGCAAAACCATTAATTGCAGCTATCACTGGTTTTTCTAATCTTTCAATTTTATTTAATACTGATTGAGCTGCTGATGCATATTTTTCTGCATCGATAGGAGTTATATTAACCATATAAGAAATATCTGCACCTGCACAAAATGATTTTTCGCCAACTCCCGTTATAATAACGGCTTTTATATTATTATCCACTCCAACAATATCTATTGTTTTAGATAACTCCCAAATTACATCTATATTCATTGAATTCAATGCTTCAGGTCTATTGATTTTAATAAGTGCTACATCACCCACGGGTTCCAAGAGAACATATTTTAGTGTAGACATATTCTTATTCCAATAACAAACATCAATTAAACTTTATCAAAAAAATAACATAGAAAATTAATAAAAATAAATAAAATTTATTAAAATATACTATAAATAAAAATTATAATCTTTAGGGAAATTGAAGATTTAAGCTCCAGCCATACCGTTTCTTAAATCTACTGCTCGATGATCTTCACTTTCAGCAGCTGCTTTATGCATTTCTGACAAAGCACAACCCATTTGTGCTTCTGGTTTTCCTCTTCTCATTAAGCCACGGTATAATCCAGCTTCTAATGTTTGTCCATGTGCTTTTTCCCATTCTTCTACAGGAATACTATATTTCTTTTGAATTCTATCACGATACCATTCAGGTATAACATTAAATGCACAGAATGGAATTATTCTAAGGTCAGGCGTTAAATAATGTATATCACATCTTTGTAGTCTTTCCAGATCTTCATTGTACTTGTCCTGAAAATGCATCATGCCTAAGAATAAAGATCTAACATGCCAAGACCCTACTGCATCAAAATTACGTTTTAGCAGAATGCTAGAGAACATCTTTGCTAGGTTAAGTCCATGAGGCTGTTTATTTCTATCTACAAATTGATTCAATTTTCTCATTACATCTAACATTGCCCAATATCTATTTGCACCTGAACGTAATTCATCTGCTTTTTCTTCGAAATATTCTAATAAGCCTTTAATGTCGACAAACGATGTCAATGGGATCAATTTCTTTGTTTGAACATCTTCGAACACATAAGTGCCCGCACCACATGCGAAATGAATTGATAATTCATATTTTGGTTTTTTGCTAAATGCTTCGATAACATCTGTCATTGGCATACAAGATGGAACAGGAAACCAAGAATCAGTAGAAATTTCACCATTAGTTTGTTCTTGGATTCTTTCAATACAATCGGGAATAGTAATTCTATATTTCTCTCTTTCTTTTTTGCCCATTCTTCCCGTAAGTGAAACTGGTTGAAAATTAACAGCGTGTACTACATCCATATTTTTTTGAGCAAATCGAATTATACCACCCAATTCATGATCGTTTATTGATTTAATAACAGTCGGAACAAAAACAACAGTCATGCCACATTTTCTAGCAGATTCTAGCGTATAAGGAACTTCCCAGTGATTTTTGGGGTTAGTACGTGGAGTAACACCATCAAAAGATAGATAAAGATTACTTACGCCAGCATTTCGTACCTGACGCATTGTTTCAGGAGACATTGCTAGTTTAATACCGTTAGTATTTAATTGAATATGATCGACTCCTTCTTCTTTCATTATTTTAATAACATCAACAATATCATCTCTAAGCATTGGTTCACCACCAGTAACTTGTATAGAGTTTCCTGCAATTGGCCTTTCAGCTTTTAAAGTCTTCATCATAGCTCGAATTTGTTCATAATTTGGTTCATAGAGATATGCACCTTCGAGACCTTTTTTCACGTAGAAAAAACAATACCAACATGTTAAATCACATCTGTTAGTTACTATCATATTAGAAAGTCCAGAATGTGATAAATGATTTGTGCATAATCCACAATTTGTCGGACAAGCACATTTATCTACCATAACATTTGGAGCATGTGCACCCTTTCCATCTTTCCAATATGTACTGAATTTTTTGTACATATCTACAGAGCCAAAATACAACTCTTCACATTCTCCATGTGACGGACACGTTTTAGTCATATAGACTTTGCCTTCTCTTTCAAATACTTCTGCATCGAGAATCATATTACAATCAGGACATATACTTTGGGTGTATCTGATTGTCTTTTTAGTAGTAGATATCTTTTTTGTTATATTTGATATTTGTATTAATTCCATAACTAATCTTACCTTGAATTGCTTACTCTAAATTCTTTTAATATATAAATATAATTATATAAATCCTAAGGTGATTAGGTTAAGTAGTCATATTAAAAAAAATGAAATGGATATTTGATGGGTTTTTTATAAAAATTTTGGAAATTTAGCCATATTGGTAATGGCTTGCTTTCATTCCAGGTTTCATATCTCTTTGGGTTCTTACTTTTCTTACAGCATCTTCAAAGTGACGCATAGTAACACTAGCTTCCACTGTATGTTTAGATGCTTCCTCTGGATTTGGATACTTACCAATATACTCATGTAAGACAAGAGATATAGCAGTATTTACAACTGCAGTTACATCAGCTCCGCTAAATCCATCTGTTAGTTCTGATATTCTTTTTAGATTAAGATCATTACTTATAGGCTTTCCTTGGATATTAAGTTCCAGTATTTTTTCTCTAGTTTTAATATCTGGATTTGGTACATAAATTATTTTGTCAAATCTACCAGGTCGTAATAGTGCAGGATCAATCATATCAGCTCTATTTGTAGCAGCCAAAACTACTACGCCACGCATTTCATCAATTCCATCCATCTCTGTAAGTAATTGGGATACCATTCTTTCTGTACTTGTATGTCCTGATCCTTCTAATCCCCTTACTGGAGCTATAGAATCAATTTCATCAAAGAAAATAACACATGGAGAGGCTTGTCTTGCACGTCTGAATATTTCTCTAACTCCTTTTTCTGATTCACCTACCCATTTGGATAATAGCTCAGGACCTTTTACACTAATAAAATTAGCTTCAGATTCAGTAGCTACTGCTTTAGCTAACATAGTTTTTCCTGTTCCTGATGGACCATGCAATAGAACACCTTTTGGTATTGTATGTCCCAATTTATTATACATGTCAGGAAAGCGCATTGGCCATTCTACTGCTTCTTGTAATTCGTGTTTAACTTCTTCCAAGCCTCCTATATCTGACCATTGTACATCTGGTGGTTCAAGATAGACTTCTCTCATTGCTGATGGCATTACATCTTTAAGGGCATTTTCAAAGTCATTCATGGTTATTATCAGCTTGTTAAGTACATCTGGTGCAAGTTTTTCATCTTCTAAATTTAGTTCAGGAAGTAAACGACGTAGACATTTCATTGCGGCTTCCTTGCACAAATATTCAAGATCAGCACCCACAAAACCATGAGTAATTGCTGCTATCTTATCTTGATCTACATCTGTATCAAGAGGCATGTGATGAGTGTGAATCTGAAGGACTTCTAGTCTACCACGTTTATCAGGCACTTTAATCTCTATTTCTCTATCGAATCGACCTGGACGTCTCAAGGCTTGGTCTATTGCATTGGGTCTATTAGTAGCAGCCATAACTATGACTTTACCTCTTGCTTCAAGGCCATCCATCAAGGATAAAAGCTGAGATACAACTCGTCTTTCAACTTCACCTGTCACTTCTTCTCTTTTTGGAGCTATAGAATCAATCTCATCTACAAACATAATAGAAGGCGCTTTCTCTTTTGCTTCCTTAAATATCTCTCGTAGGCGAGCTTCAGATTCACCATAGAATTTACTCATGATTTCAGGACCAGAGATACTTATAAAATGAGAATTGCTTTCATTTGCTACTGCTTTTGCAAGCAAGGTTTTACCTGTACCAGGAGGACCATGCAATAGAACACCTTTTGGAGCTTCAATTCCTAGTTTTTCAAATATTTCAGGATGCCTAAGAGGAAGTTCAATCATTTCTCGTACTTTTTTTATCTCTTCACGTAAACCACCAATATCTTCATAGGTAACCTGTGGTACTCCACGCAAGGTTTCTCCTTTTTCTGCTATATGGAATATTGTTTTTTGTGTTACCAGTACAGCATCTGCATTTGCTGGAGTAACACCAATAACTTGAAATGTAAGACGTCCTCCAAAGTAAGGAACCATAACATTATCTCCTTTTATTATAGGTACACTTTCAAGTGCATCAGCAAGATAACGTTCATCTATTGGAGGAATAGCTTCAAGTGGTGCCACTATTGCTTTTTCAGCAGGAACTGCCTTTATCTTTCTAATAAAAATTGTATCACCAATTGCAATTCCAGAATTATTTCGAACAAGACCATCAATTCGTATAATACCTTTTCCCTCATCTGAAGGATAAAGAGGTAAACATTTTGCAGTAGTTCTACGTTTTCCTCTAATTTCAACAACATCACCAGTAGAAACTGCTAAAGAATCCATGGTATCATAATCTATACGTGCTATACCTCTACCAACATCACGAGTATAAGCTTCTAGCACTTTTAATGAAGTATTACTACCGCTACCACTACCACTACCAGTACCACCACCACTACCACTATTCTAGGCAAACTACTGTTCACGTATATACTTTAGGTAAATTGACTACATATACATCTTTGTCTAAGAAAATTCAGACAAAAATCAAAAGAACAAAAAATAATAGTAATCAACAATAGTATAATTCATTGTCGAACGAGGATATTTATATAAAGGGCTTTGCAACCAGTGAAGGAACTAAAAGATTTAGAGACAATGCAATTAAAAAAGGTAAATCACGCTTACATTTTAAACAATTTGATGATTTAGTCTTAACAAGTATTGGAATGGGTACATATTTAGGAGACCTATCAAAGGAAGATGATAAAGATATTGAAAATGCATTATATGAATCTGTAAGCTCAGGAGCCATTAATGTAATTGATAGTGCAATAAATTATAGAGCAATGAAATCAGAAAAAAGCATTGGTAGAGCAATTGCTAGCCTTGTAAATGATAGAGTAATTTCTCGTGATGAAATTTTTGTAAGTACAAAAAATGGATACATAACAAATGATGGAGACTATCCAATGATTGATGTTTGGGAATATATGCAAAGAATGTACATATCTACTGGAATTATAAAGGCTGAAGATATAAGTTCTGGATATAATGTTCTTAATCCAAACTATATAGAGAAATGCATAGAGAGATCACGTTTTAATTTAAAACTTGACACTATAGATTTAGTATATATCCATAATGCTTTTGAAAGTTGGAGTCAGGATGTTAGCAAGAATGAATTTTTTGATATGCTTTCCAAAGTTTTTGAAATTTATGAAAAATTCCGTTCTAAAAATAAAATTAGATATTATGGAATGGCTACTTGGACATGTTTTAGAGTAAATGAAGAAAATAAAGAATATTTATCACTAGAAGAAGTATACAATATCGCTAAAAACATAGGAGGTAGAGATCATGGATTTCGTTTTATCCAACTTCCATATAATTTAGCATATAGTGAAGCATTATTTTTAAAGAATCAAAAAGTAGGAAGTGAAAAAAATCTTTCAATATTAGAAGCTGCAAAAAAATTGAAAATAGGTGTATTTTCCAGTATTCCCTTACTTCAAGGAAGATTATTGCAAACTAAGATTCCGGATTATTCAGAAGGATTAACAAATCATATTATGAAACTACTTCAAATAATAAGATCTAGTCCTTCTATAATAGCTCCGTTAATAGGTCAGAAAAAAATGGATCATGTGAACAAAAATAATAAAATCTCAGAAATACCACCATTAAGTGAAGAAGAATTCAAATCAGCTATTGAAGTAATTACTAAAGGAACATAGCAATATAATATTGATTATGGTAACAGGTATAGTATAAAAAATTATAGTTTAAGAATTAGATAATATCCGATTGTGTCATTTTTCTTATTTTTTCTTTCCATGATTGTGTAATTTCATTCTTTTCAAAATTATCAAACAGTTTCTTTTTTACAGAATCTTCATTCTTAAATGGTCTTAACCAACGAGAAGCTTGTAATTTACTATCACCTTCATATGAAGTATCATTTTCTAATATTATATTGTCAAGGTCAAAAGAATTATCTTTTGAACTATCAGTAATTTGTTTATTTGTTTCATTATTTGTAGATGCATAATATTGTGGAGTATCAGAAATTGAGCCAGAAGTATTATTAATTATTATTTGGTACACTTGGCATAATAGACTCTTTATATTGCAAATTTAAAATTTCTTCACTGGTTTGAGTTGCAGATAGAAATTCTTGTAATAGAGACATTTGACCCATAATTTGACCTCTACCACAATCAGAAAAGCCATTTTTTTGTAGAAAAGGCATATACTTGAGTAATATTCTAAATTCTTCTAATCTAGCTTTGGCATTTTCATTAGATAATACCGTCATCTATTGTAAATAGTTGGATTCTTTTAAATTAAGACTGGTTCACTTATTTTGTTAATTAACATTGTAAAAGCTAGCTGGTACATGTAGGTCTTTACATAAGTGAAAAGTAATAGAATTAAAATAAATTTAAGTACAGGATGAAGATTTACAATTACTAAAATAATTGAATGCCAAAAAATATGTTTTAGATACAAGTATTATCATTGATAAAGAAATTTCAAAGATGCTACAAGATGGAAAAATAATTGAAAAAAGTGAAATCATTATTCCTAGAGCAGTTTTAGATGAATTGCAATCTCAGGCATCAACAAATAGAGATCAAGGTTTTGTAGGTCTTCAAGAAATTCATGAAATACGAGAAGAATGTAAAAAAAAGGATATTAAAATAAATTTTTCCGGTGAAAGACCGGATTATGATGATATATTATTAGCAAAGCATGGAAGAATTGACTCAATAATTAACGAACTAGCATTTAAAGAGAATGCAATTCTTATTACTGCTGATTATGTACAATATTTAGCAGCTTTAGCACAGGGAATAGATTCAATTTTTATAAAATATAATAATAAAATAACTCATTTTAAATTCGAAAAATTTTTTTCAGAAAAAACAATGAGTGTTCATCTAAAAGAAGGAGTTTGCCCGTATGCAAAAATTGGCAGCCCAGGAAAGTTTGAACTGATAAGACTAGATGAAAAGATTATAACAAATGACTATCTTATGGAAATAATTAAGGAAATTTATGAATATAATCCATTAAATACAAATAAATTATATGAAATAGTCAGAGAAGGAGCCACTGTTATTCAATATGAAAAATACAGAATAACAATCACTAAATTTCCATTTTCTGATTCTACAGAAATTACAATTGTTAGACCAATAGTTCACTTATCCTTAGACGATTATAAATTAAGTGATAAACTCATTACAAGATTGGAAGAGAAAGCTGAAGGAATTATTATAGCTGGTCCTCCTGGTTCTGGTAAAAGCACACTAGCAAGCAGTCTGGCAGAATATTATACAAAAAAAGCAAAAATTGTAAAAACATTTGAATCACCAAGAGATTTACAAGTTCCTAAAGAAGTAACACAATATAGCCCTTTAGAAGGAAGTTTTGAAAATGCAGTAGATTTATTGCTATTGGTTAGACCAGATTACACTATTTTTGATGAAGTAAGAAGAATAAAAGACTTCAATGTATATGCAGATCTGAGACTATCTGGAGTTGGAATGATTGGAGTAATTCATGCTAATAGCCCAATAGACGCTGTACAAAGGTTCATTGGAAAGATAGAACTAGGTATGATTCCTCATATTATAGATACAATTATTTTCCTTCAAGGTGGTAATATAAGTAAAGTCTATGAATTAAAATTAACAGTTAAAGTACCATCTGGAATGGTTGAAGAAGATCTAGCTAGACCATTAGTTGAGATATTTGATTTTGAAAATGGAAAGTTGGAATATGAAATATATACTTACGGGGAGGAAAATATAGTAGTACCTGTTAATGAAATAGTAGAAAAGAAAAGGACAAATACTAATAACAATATTAGAAAACTTGCAGAATCTAAGATAAAGGAGATAGTAAGAAGATTTGATCCTACTGCTGAAATTGAAATTATATCTGATAGCAAAGTAAGGATAAAAGTAGAAAAAGAAATAATTCCAAAAATCATAGGAAGAAGTGGTTCCACTGTTTCTGAACTTGAAGAATTACTAGGTTTAAGAATTGATATAGAAGCTAAAACACCAGCACTTGGAAAACAGATTGATTTTCAAATAAATGAATCAGGTTCATCAATTATAATTCATTACTGATAAAAAAGAAATTGGAGCCAATGTTGGAATTTATATCAATAATCAATTCCTTTTAAGTTCACAAATTGGAAGAAAATCAGGAATCAAAATTGATAAGAGATCAGAATTTGGAAAAAAACTACTAAATGCAATATTGACTTCTTCAGATATTAAACTTTTCAAAACAGGTTGACAAAATAACATAAATTTGAAACAATTGAAATTTGTAATAAAGAATATAATAAATAACAACTTTCAATAAATTCTAGTTTTAGAATAAAAAACATAAAAGATTGTTTAATTATTATTAACTATTTGATTAACAAAAGATTAAGAATTGCATTTCAAGGAGAAAGAGGAGCTTATAGTGAAATGGCAATAATATTAAAATTTCCAGAATCTACTACTATTCCATTAAAATCTTTTCATGACGTTTTTGAAACTGTTATAAATGATTTAAATGATTTAGCAGTGGTTCCTATAGAAAACTCTATTGAGGGAAGTGTAAACGAGAATTATGACTTATTATTACAGGATCAAATCTATATTTCAGGAGAAATCTTTCAAAGAATTAATCACTGTCTAATTGTAAATAGAGATTATAAAAAAATAATGAATGTATATTCTCATCCTCAAGCATTGGGTCAATGCAGAAATTATATTGAAAGTAAAAAATTAGAGCCAATTCCAATGTACGATACTGCTGGAGCAGTTAAATTTATCAAAGAAAATAAAATGATCCAATCGGCAGCTATTGCAAGTAGAAGAGCAGCTGAAATATATGAAATGGAGATATTAGAAGAAGGAATAGAAGATAAGAAGAATAACTTTACTAGATTTTTTGTTCTTTCAAAACAACCATTAACTAAACCTTCAGGAAATGATAGAACTTCAATTATCTTTTCATTAGAACATAAACCAGGTTCTTTATATAATATTTTAAAGGAATTTTCACAACAAAACATAAATCTTACAAAAATTGAATCAAGACCTACAAAAGAAACTCCTTGGGAATATTATTTTTTTGTAGACTTTGATGGTCATTATAATGATGAAAAAGTAATGTTAACATTAAATAGAATTAAAATCCAAACAAAATTCTTTAAGTTATTAGGATCATATCAAAAAGGTATTTTTTAATTATGTTTTTCTAGTCCTAATACCAAGGGTCACTATGACTACTCCAGTAATTATTAGCATTATTTGACCAATTATAGCAATATTATTTCCTTTAGTAAATGCATATCCATCCTCTATTATATCAGAATTTCCTATATTATTTATTTTTATAAAATATTCTCCAGCTTCCTTGGCTGTTAAATTTAAAGAATAATTAGAGGATGATTCTGTTAAAGTAATAATAGTTTTATTAGGATAAGTTATAGACATATTAAAAAGAGATCCAGAAGCCGTTATAAATGCAGTATTTCCAATTTCCATATTTGGAGAAAGAATATCAACTGAATTTGGTTTAATAACACCGTCTACATCTACCTTTACTGGAGAATTTGAATAATAAATTGATAAAATTGCAATAGCAATAAAGATTATTCCTGCTATTAATAATCCATAAAAATAAACTGATTTTGATACCATAAGTATAAAAATAAAATCACTATAAGATATTAATAGATTCATATTTTAAAAAGTTTAACATATTAATCATCTTCTATAAAGAATTTTTTATACAGATGACTTACCCATATACTCAAATACAGATACAAAATTCACAATTTTAACCAATTATAAAATATTTTCTCTTATTTAACGCTTTAAGAGATGTAGCAATATGGATTTTATTGGTTATTTACACCTTAAACCTTTTTCTAAATTTTCGATATTCTTTTTCATTTTATCTATATACCCTATATTTTTTTCTTGTTCTTCTTTATTTATATTTTCAATTGGATTTAATAAGAGAACTTTACCATTTGGTATTTCAGATGCAAAAGTTTGTGCTAATCGTTGGTTTTTTAATTCTTCAGAATAAATAGTATCGATATGAAGACTTTTAGCCAAAGAAATTATTTTAGTAATTTGTTGTGGAAGAATTTCTCCTTCAGGAGATAAACTTTCATATACAGAATGTTGAGTCAAACCGTATCTATTTGCAAAATAATGAAAAGCTTCGTGAAAAGATATAAAATCTTTTAATTCACAATTAATTAATGACTTTCTTATTTGCTGATCTAATAAATCTAATTCCTTAATAAAAGAATTAGTATTTTGTTGATAATAATTAGTATTATTTGGATCAATTTTAATTAAATTATTACTGATTGTTCGAGAAATATTTTTAACTAGAATTGGATCTAACCAAATATGAGGATCATATACTAAATTATAATTATCAGCTTTATCAAAAACTTCTTTAGGTTCATTACTTTTAATAAGTTCTAATTCTGCACTTACATCTATCAATTTTGATTGTTTAAATTGATTAAGCCATGAGTCAAATCCTTTACTATTATATATAATAATGTCAGCAGTATTTAATTTTGAAACATCCTGTGGAGTTGGCTCCCAATCATGAGGTTCAATTCCAAATGGGATGGCAGGTACTAAGTTCAATTTTTTCTCCACCTATCTTTTTTGCGAACTCATACAATGGGTAAAATGATGCTATTACATTTAATTTAGAGGAATTTAGATTTTCAGATTTACTTTCTGCTTCACTACTCATTGAATAACCATAGGTAACATTTAATGAAATTATAACAATAATAACTAAAATCATAGGCAAGTATTGCACATTACTAATAATTATAGAATATGTATTTATATATTATATGTTGTTGTTACCATTTCAATTACAAAAATAAATTAATAAAATTAAGGTGTATGTTAGTTTTTCTTAGTTTCAAACAATTATTATAAACTTATTTAAAGTATCATAAATTTTATTTTCTATGAACTATCTTGATTCACATATACATCTAACTGATGATGAATATTCTAATTATTTAAGCCATGTTCTTTTTTCATTGAGATGCCTAAAAATTACAGCATGTTCTGTAACTGTTAATCTTGCAACTTCAAAAAAAAGTATATCTTTATTTAATACTCAAAAGGATATAATTATCCAATTTATTGGAATTCATCCAGAATTTGCAATAAAAGAAAATATAGAAGATTTCACAGATTTTTTTAGTTCTAATTTACAATATATAGATGGAATTGGAGAAATTGGACTTGATCCTACATATATTAACCAAAATGAAAAACAATATTCCATACAAAAGAAAACATTTCAACTTCTACTAGAACTGGCTGAAAAACATAATAAGCCCATTTCAATTCATTCTAGAAAATCCCTTGATGATATATTACAAATATTAACATCATATAAAATCAAAAGGTCTTTATTACATTGGTTTAACGGAAGTAAAAAACAGTTAAAGCAAGCTATGGATATGAATATTTTTGTGTCTTATAGTCCAGTTTTATTATATTCACAAGATAAAAAGGTTCTTTTAAAGAAGACAAATACTGATAAAATACTAGTAGAGACAGATGGTCCAGTACGATATTCAAATTGTTTTAACTACCTGCCTTCATCATCGATATCTCATCTTTTTAGCGTAATTAAATGCATAGGTGACACTTTAAATTTGGATTTTGAAAGTACATCAACCTTACTAAAAAGCAATTCAGAAAATTTTTTATTAAAGAAAATTTGAAAGGATAAGAAAATAGCAATTTTGAAAAAATAATATATACTATTCATCACAGATTATAAAATAAAAATAAATTGATTGATTTAAATGAAATGATTGATTTAACATCTTCATTTTTCAAATTAATATTTCAATAATATAGAATAATTTCATTTATCAGTCCACTTGTCTACTTTAAAAAAAGTTATTGAGTGGGAGGTAAAATCTCTCTTACAGACAAGAACTTGCTTTAAAAAAAGTTATTGAGTGGGAGGTAAAATCTCTCTTACAGACAAGAACTTGAATGATACATCCGATTGATCCCATCCGAATATAGTTTTTGGGCTTCCCCATGTATACAATTGATCCCATGTGCCGCCACATTTTTCAGGTCCACTATTGCCTCTTTCTCCAAAGCCACCTTGATCTGTAAATTCATAGACCTTTTCCCATTGTCCATCATTAGTTTTATCAATCCAAAATTCTTGTTTTACTCCTTTGTCCCCTGGCAGATTATAGATTACTCCTTTAATTCCAAGCCATTTACCAACTATAGAAGATAGATCTTCATCATGTGCCCCAGGTGAATCTACCAAGCTTATATGCCACATTTCTTTTTTGGCTTTTATTTCTCCATCAAATCCAATGTTAAATTTAGGTGTTGCCCCTCCACATCCTCCATGAGTACTACTATCATCTATAGATCTTGTAGAGAAACTATATCCCATTCCTAAATCATCGGCATTGTTAAGCTTAAAGTAACCTCCCATTTCTATATTCTTCCAATCATTTTCTTTATACCAATGACCTTTGGCAGCTAATTCCTTCAAATTATATGTTGGCATATTATTTTCATCAAATTTACCTTTAGAATCACTTGTATATGCTATGAGTCTCACTTTATCTCCTGGAGTTGGAGACCAGCTTCCTTCAGGATTCTTTTTTATATTTTGTATATTTCCTTTCATTTCAAATCTTGGGTCTGCCTTCGTGTCATCCATATTCATAAACCATTCTTCTCCTCCAGGTTTGGTTGGATAAATTTGCTTTACTCCGAATTTATCGACAACAGGATTGTCTATTTGTGAAGTTGCTTTGATTGTAGTAGAAGATGATGATGATGATGGAGGTGGAGATACACTTAGAGCTTTAGTTATTGTAAATTCATCTAACTTATTTCCTGATATATCATAAAATGTTCCAACTAACTTGTTTGAAGTATCTCTACTTACATCAACATTAAGGTGACCAAATTTGCCAAATTGTTTAGCATTAAATTCTGGTTGTGCTCCAAGAGAATGAAGACCAACTCCACCGGTACCAGAGGTAATAAATATAGGAGATCCTACTTCATTATAGGTATTTGGATTCTTATTAACTATTATTGGTTTATCTGAATCAGCTTCATTGAATTGTAATGGGAAAGTCCTTTGATAATTATGATTGTGTCCAGATAATACTAAATCTACATTATACTGGTCAAATAATGGATGATAAATATCTCTAAGACTTGTTAGACCTGCATGTTTAGTTGAAGCTGTATAAATTGGTTTATGATAATATACTACTATCCAGTCAATATTTGGATCCTTTGAAGCCTTTTCTAATTCTTGTTTAACAAAATTAAATTGTTCTGAATTTTCAGAATATGATATTTGAGTTGACATTACTAAAAAGAAAACATTTCCTTTAGTGTATGAATAATATTGCTTATCCAAACTGAAATGATCCAATAATTGTACTGTAATTGCTTGACTTTCTTCCTCGTCACTATCATGGTTACCTATAGTAATATTCATTCTGTCATTTATTGGTGAAATAGCCTGTAACCAACAATCTGCATTGCTTTCATATGAAAAATCACCTAATCCCAATACTAATTCTGAGTTCTTGGAAAGTATGGATTGTACATTTTTATTGGTATTAGAGTTGCATCCCCAATCTCCTGCTGCAGCAAAATTGAATGGAACAAAACGATCTCCTGTTGGTGGGGGTGACGTTACACTTGCTGATACTAGAACTGTTACTTCTGCAGTTGAAGTCTTATCGCCTTTCTTTGCTACTACTTGGAATACCAACGGGATATCAGTTTGGGTAGTTGGTGCTGTGAATTGTTTTTTGGTTACACCTATATCGCTAAGTGTTACAGTAGGACCTGAAATTTGATTAATCGTTATTGTATCATAGTTTGAAGATCCGGAAGCATCCAAAACAACATTATCTGTTCCACTCTGGACCTGTGATGGTGCTACGAGTTTAGCAACTGGATCTTGTACCGGAGGAGGAGGTGTAGTTGTTGGTAGGTCATTGAGAGTAATTGTGCA
The DNA here is from genome assembly GCA_963840085.1 of uncultured Nitrososphaerales archaeon. GTDB lineage: Archaea > Thermoproteota > Nitrososphaeria > Nitrososphaerales > Nitrososphaeraceae > TH1177. The sequence continues at coordinate 34,857 of CAWIYT010000237.1, read as the reverse complement.
AACTTTTGTACTATTTAGAATCGTATCGCCCGCACACTCATGTTTGAATTTAGTATCATAACCTTCGATACCTACTATCTGAACAAAATACTTTCCTTGTTTAAGCGCTATTACCTGTGCTAATGGTGACTGCGCTGCTTTTAATGAAGAAGGAGATGTCTGAGTACCTAAAATATTTATTGTGAAATCAGATGCTTGTTTAGTACCGCCGTTATCATTGATTACATTTGTTCTTAAAATTAAGAATCCAGTCGCATTTTCAACTGGTTGAGGAGGTTCAGGTTCCGGTACACATTGTTGTGTTGTTTGGTTAAGATGTTGACTGGCAGCAGGGCGTTGGCCTGGTGGGCATTGTGGTGGGGGTGTTATTGTTAGATCATTCAAAGTAATTGTGCAAACTGTAATATTATTTAAAATCGTAAAGCCCGTACACTCACTTTTCAATTGAGGATCATAACCTTCAATACCCACTACCTGAACAGAATACTGTCCTTGTCCTATTTCTACTAGTTGTGCTAGTGGTGATTGCGCTGCTTTAAATGAAGAAGGAGATGCCTGCGTATCTAAAACATTTATTGTGAAATTAGAGGCTTGTTTAGTACCATTATTATCATTAATTACATTTGTTTTCAGCAATAAGAATCCAGTCGCAGTATCAGTAGTTGGTGGTGTTTGTGTGCCTGGAGTTTCTGTAGGTGGTGGTGATGGTGGTGGTATTTGTGTGCCTGGAGTTTCATTACCTGGTGGTGGTGTTTGTGTGCCTGGAGTTTCATTACCTGGTGGTGGTGTTTGTGTGTCTGGAGTTTCTGTAGGGGTGGTGGTGTGTCTAGTTGGTGGTGGTATTTGTGTGCCTGGAGTTTCAGTACCTGGTGGTGGTGTTTGTGTGTCTGGAGTTTCTGTAGGTGGTGGTGATGGTGGTGGTATTTGTGTGCCTGGAGTTTCATTACCTGGTGGTTGTGTTTGTGTGTCTGGAGTTTCTGTAGGTGGTGGTGATGGTGGTGGTATTTGTGTGCCTGGAGTTTCATGTACCTGGTGGTGGTGTTTGTGTGTCTGGAGTTTCTGTAGGTGGTGGTATTTCAGTTTCATTACCTGGTGGTGGTGGTGTTTGTGTGTCTGGAGTTTCTGTAGGTGGTGGTGTTTCAGTTTCATTACCTGGTGGTGGGTTTTGTGTGTCTGGAGTTTCTGTAGGTGGTGGTGTTTCAGTTTCATTACCTTGGTGGTGTTTGTGTGTCTGGAGTTTCTGTAGGTGGTGGTGTTTCAGTTTCATTACCTGGTGGTGTGTTTGTGTGTCTGGAGTCTCTGTAGGTGGTGGTATTTCAGAATCGGAATCAGAATATGATTCATAAAAAATCTGCCCATTTGTATTAAGGGCATTATTTTTGAAACCATTAGATATTTCTTCAGGTACTAAGGGCCCTATTCCATACTCTAATTTCATCAAGGTCTCCTTTGAAGAATCTATCATCTATGGAAGAATCTCCACCAATTACAAACTCTTGATCTCCATTATTATCAGGAGTTACACCAGACGTTATTTTACTATCTGCCATAATTCCATCAATATAAAGTCTTAAAACTTTACTGTCATAAGTTAATAAAACATAATGCCATAAACCATCATTATATTTCCCTTGTGATGATACAAATACATTAGTTCCAGATTTGGTTTCAAACCCTCCTTCTATGGTTTCTGATGGATTCAACCATATTCCAAAATTAAGATTTTCGCCATTAAGCTCAGATACAAAACCACCTTTATTTAATAAAATTTCTACTCCTTTATGGTCTATCCTATCAGCTCTAAACCATGTTCCTAGTGAAAAGTTAGTAAGACGAAATGATTCTTCGTCCTCAATTTCATCTTTTTCTGTTCCATCAAATGTTTTAAATGGCTGATATTTATAAGCTGTCTGAGTTGGAGATATGGATGAAAAAGGAAGATAAATAATTCTTCCATTTGATGGAATTTCATCATAATTGTAAAAATTAAAAATTTCATCTGATGACAAAGCACGATCCCACAAGATTACCTCGTCTATATCACCAGTAAAAAATTTGTCAAGATTAAGTGAATTAGCACCTATCCTTATAGATTGTAGTCCAGTCATATCAGGTATAGCACCTAATGTAGAAGTTTTAGCAATCTCTACTCCATCTACATAAAGTCTTAAAAAGGATCCGTCATTTGAGAGTACAGCATTATGCCAATTTCCATCGTTAAATTTCTGTTTAGAGTTAACAAAAATATTGGCTCCTGTTTCCGTTTCAAATCCTCCTTGAAGAAGTTCTTCAGGAGTAATCCAAATACCATAATTCATATTATTGCCTGGGGTATCGTCGTTCATTCCACCCTTATTTACAATTGTACCAGGTTCAAGGTAATCTTGCTTATCTGTTTTAAACCAAGTAGACAATGTAAATTCTTTTAATTGTAGTCTTTCGCTATTTTCAACGTCTTTATAATTAGAACCAGTAAGAGTAAGAAATGTAGTTGAAGTTTGTGATTCAACTGATTTAAAATTGGAATTAAGTAATAAAATACAAATGAAAAATGTAATTATTACAGTTGATAATAACTGAAATTTTCTATCAGAATTTTTCATCTATTTTGCTCCTAGATTTTTTTTACATTTATTCTACTATTTAAAATTGTCCAAAAGTTTAACAATGCTTTTTAATTTCTTTTTTTCTATTATTAAATTGAATATTTTGTTTGTAATTTCACTAAGCTTAGACAAAATATCATTAATCTCTAATCTAAATAGAGAAATTAGTTTTTTTAAAATATTAACGTTCATTTATAAGAAAAAGGATTCTAAATATTTATAACGAACTATATTTTGTTTAATAAATATAATTTAGTTTTATAATATATTATAAAATACTTGATAATTTTTTCTTTTTTATTTTAAGAACTAATTAAATTTAATGAATTTATACGAAAAAATATTTTCATATTCTAATTTAAAATTTATATATCAATGTTCTAAAACAAAAGGTTATATAAATTAACATAAATCATTTTATGGACAACAACCTTTTGTTAAATAAAAGATTAAGTGGAGATAATAATTGTTAAAGTTTCTTAAATCCAATAAAGGGCTAGTATATATAATATTTGGAAATATTTTTGGTGCTTTATTGACAGGAGGATTTTGGCTTTTGCTAGCATCATTACAGTCTGTTGAAGAATATGGAGAAACTAGTTATATGATTTCAATGGCGTCTTTGGCATCAAGTTTTGCTCTCCTTGGTTTGAATACAGCTATTACAACTTTTATACCTAAAGGACAAAATAAAATTCACATTCCAGCAAATCAGATTATTTTAATTTCAAGTATCATTGCTGCATTAATTGTAGCACAAAGAGATTGGTTATTAGGTTTTTTTGTACTTGGAATGACTTTTTGGATGATGAGTATCTACGAATTTCTTGGAAGAAAATCCTATAAAGAATATGCGATTGCTAATATTGGAGCGCGAGGTTGCCAACTTTTACTTTCTATTATACTCTATTATATAATGGGCATTCCGGGGATTATAATTGGATTTACAATCTCATTTTTCTTATTTAGTCATAGATATTTTCTCTCAATAAAACATTTTAAAAGAGACTTTACAGAAATTCGTGGAAAAATGAAATTTGCTCTACATAGCTATTCATTCAATATGTCCAATGCACTATTAATGTACTTTGATAAAATTGTAATACCTCCAATATTTGGATATGCCATTTTAGGATATTACCAATTAGGATTTCAATTTTTGATGTTTCTTGGAATGGTGCCAATTAGCTTTTTCCAATATCTCATTCCAGAGGAATCAAGCGGAAATAAAAAAACAAAGTTGAGAATTATAGGATTTGGATTATCTATAGGTTTAGCAGCTTTACTCTATTTTTTGAGTCCAATTATCATAGATGTACTTTTTCCTCAATATCAAAATTCAATAGATGCTATAAGATTAATGAGCATTGGGATAATTCCAATGATGATAGCATATATTATTAATTCAAAATTCTTAAGTGAAGGCAATACAAAAGGAGTAGTTATTGGAGCAATTATTTATCAAATATTACAAATTACTTTAATGATTTTTCTAGGACGATTAATTGAAGTTACCGGTATAGCACTTGCTGTAGTTATTGCTCTATCTGGACAAGCATTGTTTCTCATTATTTATAAAAAGATCTCAGAAGAGTAGAATAATAACTATCAACAATCACGATTTTTCTATTTAAAATTGAATGGTTTTCACAATTTCAAAAGCCTCAGCATATTTTGTATTCATTTGATATCCACGATAAATAGATCTTCCAACAATAGCATCTATCCAGAAAGGTCCACATCTAGGAATCTGTGATTTAAAACATTGTAAAGATTTCTTTTTATTTTCCATTTCTTTAGTAATATCAACATATAGCTGTGGTCTAAAGGATTTTTCGGTTAATCCTCCAGGTATTGTAGTTTCATACATATACAAATTATTAATATCACGTGAAGCAGCAATAACTGATTGAGTAAGAATTTGATGATCTTGATGAGAATCACCTATCCATTGAGTAAAAACGGTATTTGTATTATATTTCTTTATTAAAGAATCAATTAAACTTACCATTCTTCGTCCAAATACAATTTCTTCCGATGGTAAATCTAAAAATTCAAGAGTAGAACAACCTAAAATCGTAGCAGATGACTTAGCTTCCAATTTTCTTTCATCTTTTTTATCTGCACTAGTAAAATTTGGTAGGGTAGCTATAACCATAACTACATTGTATCCAAGAGTTATTAGTTTTGAAATTGTACCTCCCATACCGATTTCTAAATCATCAGGATGAGCACCAAAAACCAATATTGTATTGAAATTATCCATAGAAGTTTTTTAATAAAATATAATTAAATTTTTACTAAAATCTTATAGAGTAGAATTAGTTAAATATTAAAATATACAAATAGACGATTATTAAGGTCTAGGAAATTATTGCTAAATAAATTTAGAGAAAATTTACAACCAATATTAGAGAAAATGGGAATTTTATTTTCATCAATGGGATTATCACCCAACACATTATCTCTAATTGGTTTCATTATTACTATTATCTCTTCTATTATTTTCGGACTTAATTCTTTACAATTAGAATCGATACTAAATTCTTCAGTTGTTGGTAGTATTATGTTATTAATTGCAGGATTTTTCGATGTAATTGATGGCAGCGTAGCTAAAATTACTAAAAAGACATCTAAAAAAGGTGCATTTCTTGATTCTACATTAGACAAAATTTCGGAGGTGATAATATTTTTGGGAATAGCGATAGGTGAATTAGCTAATCCAATATTGTGTCTAATAGCAGTGTCATCCTCACTGTTAGTTAGTTATACTAGATCTCGTGCAGAAACATTAGGGCTTGATTTAAGTGGAGTAGGATTTGGAGAAAGAGCTGAAAGACTACTGATTCTCGCTATAATGGGAATATTTCCTTTCTCTCATTCACTGGAATATGGTGTGATAATAGTAATAGTGATTTCTATTATCACAGTTATACAGAGAGTATACAAGTCTTTAAAACAACTTTGATTTACCTAAGTCTTGTATTCACTCTTCTTTCTAATTCTGATCTAACTTTGACTATCCCTCTATGGACGGCACAAGAAACACAATAAAATTTAACATCAGTTGCTGGAGAGATATATGCTCCTTGCGCTCTCAATTCTTTAGCTAGAGTAGGTTCAACGAGAGTTACTCTTCCAGTTATTTTTTTTGCTTTATCTCTAGGAACCATAGCACCACATTGACTGCAATGAACCGTTCCAGAGCTACCTTTTCCTCCTTTCGTACGACCGCGACTAGTACGTTTCTTTGGCATATAATTATGATTCTAATTCCATACTTTAAAGGTTCTGGTAAAATCAACTATTATAAATAAGTCATTTAATCAATTTTCAAAATTAAAAATAATTATTAAACAAAAATAAAAGATATTTTTTTGATATAGTGTATAATGTATTATAATAAATAATAACAGAAAAACTTTAAGAGATTATATTACTACAAAGAAAATAATGAAAATTGCACTAGTTGGTGCTCATCCCCAAGATACCTTATTAATTTCAAAAATTAAAAAAACTCTTGATAATTCCTATATTCAAACGATCAGTATGTCCGAAAAAAATTACAACCTAGCAAATCAGGTAGATTTAGTCTTTATTGTTGGAGGAGATAGGGCAATGTTAGACTATTTTCATAAAGTAGTGAGTGATTCTGCTCCAGCTATAGGAATATATGAATCCGAATCTACTGGATTTTTAGCTCAAATAGATGTACGTGACTTAGAAACAAATATTCAAAGACTAAAAAAAAATGATTATAGAATTGACGAGGTTGTTAGATTAGCAGTAAATGTAGATGGAAAAGAAATGGAGCCAGTATTAAATGATGTTGCAGTATTTCCAAGTAAAAGTGCTACATTAATGGAACATATATTGAGAATTGATAAAAATGATGTTTGGCATGACAATAGTGACGGAGTAATCATATCAACCCCTACTGGCTCTACAGCCTATTCGATGTCAGCAGGAGGACCAATGATACTGCAGAATTCAAGAGTATTTGTTGTAGTATCTGTAAATTCTGTAGATAATACTAGAAGACCATTGATATTCCCCGACAACTGTATATTGGAAATATCAGACATTCTAAGTAGATATCACTGCGAAGTAGTTTTAGATGGTGGAAGAAGATTAGGTATTAAAAAAGTTCTAAAATGTAGTAAACATCAATATCCAGCAAAATTAGTAAGATTGCTAGGGGACGATTCGGCTACTTCGATAATTGCTAAAAAAGTAAAAATTGCTGAAGAATTATTAAATATGCCACCAAGTGCGAAGCTAATATTAAAAATATTAGAATATGAAGGATCAATGAGCCAGAAGGATTTAGCTGCTAAGACATTATTACCAGAAAGAACAATTAGATTATCTTTAGGTCATCTTGTTAAGAGAGGATATGTAAAAAAGAAGACATCATTACGTGATGCCAGACATAGAATCTATGAGCTCAAGATTTAATCGAAGCAATCTTCATAAATGATTCGAACGCTTGTTCTGGCTTTCCAGGACGACTGTCAAATTCTGCATGGTATTGAAATGCAAAATAAAATTTATGATGAGGGATCTCTAAAATTTCTGTCCTTTTTCCATTGTCTGAGTATCCAGATAATATCATTCCATTTTTATGAAAAACAGATAAATAATTTTTATTAAATTCATATCTATGCCTATGTCTTTTATTAATAAAATTCTTTGAGTATATTTTTGACGCAAGTGTATTTGAATTTATTGATATTTTATGACGGCCAAGTCTCATAGTTCCACCTAAATTATTTATCTCCTTTTGTTCAGGCATAAATTCTACTACTGGCTCATTGGTTGCTGGATCTATTTCAGTAGAATTAGCATCAAATATTCCACAGACATTTCGTGCAAATGAAACAAGAGATAACTGAAATCCAAAACATATTCCAAGAAAAGGAATATTTGCTTCTCTTGCAAAATTAGCCACGTTGATTATGCCTTCAGAACCACGTTTTCCAAATCCTCCAGGAATAAGAATACCTTCGTATTTTTTAAATAATGAAAGTTTTTGTTTAGAAGTAATCTCAAATTTTTCAGAATCAATCCACGTTACTTCTAATTTATTTCCTAGCTTAGCTGCTGCATGAGAGAGAGCCTGATAAACACTTACATAGCTATCAGGAAGAGAAACATATTTACCAACCACTGCAATATTTACTTCTTTATTATATTCTAAAAACGATTTCGATATGCCTTTCCAGTTTGACCATTTTATAAATAAATTCTGTAATTTTAATTTATTCTCTATTATACTAATGATTCCTTGATTTGCCAAAATTTCAGGTACTAAAAAAATAGACTTTACATCGTGACAAGACAAAACAGAATTTGAACTTATGTTTGCAAAAAGCGATACCTTTCTTCTTGCATCAGTAGATAAAATATTTTTGCATCTTACCGCTATGATATCTGGATTAATCCCTATTCTTCTAAGTTCTTGTACACTATGTTGTGTAGGTTTAGTTTTTTGTTCTCCTACCACATCCAAGATTGGTGCTAAAGTTACATGAACAAATAGCGTATTATAATCTCCTTCTTCTAGTTTCATTTGTCGAAAAGCCTCTAAAAATGGTAAACTTTCTATATCCCCAACAGTCCCTCCACATTCAATTACTAATACATCTAAGCATTCTTGATTTGATATTTTCCTTAGTTTATTTTTGATTGCATCAGTAACATGAGGAATAATTTGAACACATTGGCCTAAATATTTACCTTCTCTTTCATCATTTATTACTTCTGAATAAATTCTTCCTGTAGTTAGATTATGGTCATTTGACAATTCAATATTTAAAAATCTCTCATAGTTTCCTATATCCATATCACATTCCCCACCATCGTATGTAACATATACCTCACCATGAGCAACAGGATTCATAGTTCCTGCATCATAATTTACATATGGATCTACTTTTACACATGAAACTTTAAGGCCTGTTAATTGTAAAATTTTAGCAATAGAAGAAGTAATTACACCTTTACCTAATCCCGAAAGAACACCTCCAGTGACAAAGATATATTTTACATGATGATATTTATTATTTATTAATTGCACATCAAGGTTTAGATATTCTTATTTTTATTCGTTTTTGAAATTATGTATTAAAACTTTAATAATCAAAATAGATAATCTATAATGGTATGATTTTATATAATTAGTATATAACTCCCGATTTTTTATATTATACATAAATGGACAAAATATAGATAATTAATATTTGCTGTATAAAAATTACATTAAGAAATACATATATTTTATAATCATAGTTAGTAGAATAATATTTTATGTAACCTTTAATACTAAATAATTGTATATAATAATTTGCTAAAAAATATTGAAAATTAATACAAAGACATGATAAAATTGTGTAATTTTTATTCAAAGATAACCATTGCACATACAATCAGTATAAATAAATAATTGAAAACATTTAATTACTATTTATTAAATTTGATAAACAGCTCTTGCTATATGAGTAATGTCTTTTATTTGAACAGCATTATTCGACCCGAGATTCTTAGTCAAGTGTCATCATGAATGTCATAATGCCATTTTCCAAATCTCTTATCTAGATATTCTGATATTGCATCTTTTTGTTCTTCTATACTGGTATAGAATCTGTTTGCACACACATCTGATTTTATATGTTGATTTACCTTTCTCTCATTTGGATTCAGGTATTGAGCCCTCTTCTTTGGAAGATGTATTACAGTAAGCCAGTCTTCTTTCTGTCTATTGATATATTTTTTTGTCATCTTGCTTAGGTGAAATGAAGCGTTATCCCATACAAGTACAATTCTTTTCCAACCATTATTTTTCATTACATGCATCTTGAGATTTTCCAGATGGTTTATCGTATTGGTGGAATTCATTCTGTCATAGAAACCATACAACAGGTTCTGTTCAGGCCATAGCATGGATATGTACATAGAAAATTTCTTTCTACTATCCATTATGTCTAATTTTTTGTTGTTGTTCACCTTCAAAACTCATTGACTTGCGAATACATGGTTTCTGTGTTACTATAGTTTCATCTTCAAACACCACAGCATCACTTTCTTGTTTTTAAGAGTGCTGATGCTATCTGTTTGTAATTTTGTACTTGCTTCTTTCCCTCATCATAATCTGGTCCATCATGTTCAAGTTCCAGTTTTGGCCTTTTACACCTGATACCCATATCTTTCAGTATCCTTTGAAGATGTCTGAAACTAATTGATTGGAATATGAAACTCTTCTGTAATACACTTTGCCAGTGATCTCAAACTCCACGTATTTCTGATGTAACCAAAAATATTGGGATCATTAAAAAGTACAGAAAGTATAGTCTCTCTGTTTTCATCTGTTATACGGGATTTTGTACTACGTGTTTTCTTCTTTATTTCCAATCCACTAATTCCAGTATGGAGATATGCTGATATCCACATCTCTGGACTGACCTGATGCTGAGACATCATGTTCCTTTGCTATATCTTCAAAAGTTCTACCATTGCTCTTCTGAATACTGTTAGTAATCTGCGATAATGTCTCTTGTCATGTAGTAGTATTTTTCATCAATGATTTTAGACTGTTCTTCTGTCCGGTAGTGAGAGGTTGAGTTTAGTAGAACCACGGTACATAGAATTATGGTATTCTAAATACCTTAAGCTTTACCTATTCAAGAATTTAGACCTGATAGTCAAAAAGACATGACATCCATCAGGACACTTGAGTTATTATGTGGCAAACTGGAAGAAATACAATGAATCTCTGGTAAAGAGAGGAGAGATATTACTTGATTTTGACGTTATTGATAACTGACACGTTGAATTAGAGAAGATGAACGAAGGCAAAAAAGGTAGGAAGTTCGTATATCCACAGATTCATTCATCAAATTATTAGGTTACATGAGAGCATATTTTCATTTACCATACAGACAGACTGAAGGCGTAGTGAGAGAACATGCTGCAAATACGTTACCATCAATTCCAGATTATAGCAGGATTTGCAGAAGAATAAACAAATTAAATATAACAATTTCTAGTGATGATGAATCTAATGTACATGCTGATAATTTTGTAATCGCAATTGATTCTACTGGTGTTAAAGTTACAAACAGAGGAGAGTGGATTAGACACAAGTGGAATGTAAAGAGAGGTTATCTAAAGATACATGTTGCTGTAGATATTAAAAGAAAGAGAATTCTATCATTACATGTAACCAGTGAACAAGTACACATGATGGTAAAGTACTACCTGAATTAGTAAATGATATAACTATAAAACAGAACAAAGTAGTTGAAAATGCCATTATGGATGGTTCCTATGACAGTAACAATAATTTTCAATTTCTATCATTTAAAGGCGTACAACCAGCAATAAAGGTGAGAAAGAATTCCAGATGTAGAAAGAAGACCAACCACTATCTGAGAAACAAGACTGTGAAAATGCAGAAAAATAATTTGCAAGAATGGAAGGATAGCGTAAGCTAACTATATGTGAACAAATTTAGTAAATCCAAATCAGACGGTAAAGTATATCCTAAAAAGAATATTGATGATGAGGTATGTAGGAATGGATCTACACAAGAACTATTTACAAATTGCAGTTGTAGATGAGAAAGGAAACCTAATCAAGAATAGTAAAATAGAAAAAGACATACAAAAGATAGGAAAATTTTTTGATCAGATTGATGATTCCAAAATAAAAAATCACGATAATAACCGTACTAAGGTAGTAATGGAATCTTCTTGTGTTTGGTATGACATATACGAATATCTTACAGAAGAAAAAAATCTGAATGTAAAACTATCTAATCCAATTAAAACAAGAGCAATAGCCTCTGCAAAGATAAAGACACAGACAAACTTGATGCAGTAAAACTTGCTAACTTGTTAAGAGGCGGTTATATATCTGAATGTTATGTACCTGATAAAAGAATAATTGAATTACGTGAACTAGTTCGTCATAGATGTGCACTGGTTAGAATGCGTACTAAACTAAAAAACAAAATTCATGGAATATTACTCATGAAAGGAATAAAAATAGTAGATCATCATCCATTTTCTATTGGCTATGTTGAACAACTAAAAAAATTAAATAATTATAGAATTGATACCTATATCAGGCTATTTTCAAGTATAGATAATGAGATCAGAACAATATCAAAAAATAAATATAATTTCATTTACCAAACAAAATACAACAACCAAACTATTGATGACAATTCCTGGTATTGGTTATTATTCTGCATTACTTGTAATGAGTGAAATTGGTGATATAAACAGATTTTCTGATTCTAGTCATCTTTGTTCTTATGCTGGATTGGTACCATCAACTCGTAGCTCTGGTGGAATAACACATTACGGTCCAATTACAAAAACTGGAAGTAAATATCCAAGATGGATAATGATAGAATGTACTCGTTCACATGTAAGACATAATAAGAAAAGTAATGTTACTAAATTTTATAATAAACTAGTCAAAAACAAAGGAAGTTCTTCCAAGGCAATTGTTGCTGCATCTTGTAAACTATTAAAAATAGTTTATTGGGTAATGAAAGAGAAGAGGGAATACACTAACTAACAAAATCAACAACCAAAATTAGACAGACATAAACATGATCATCAGCATTGTAATTACAATTACTATTATTACAGTTAAGTTGTTAACCACCATTGACCATATGAGGGAAAGCCTCGATAAGCTAACTGTGGAATCTACTTAACAAAAGGATAAAGGCGGTAATGAGGGTAAGCCTCGAATGGATAAATATCCGAAAATTAAACTTGTGTGTATGACGAGGTGAAAGACACCAGAATAAATAGAATAATGAACGAAAATATTTAATACATTTCACATGGATATGGCCAGAAGAGATGGATTGTAGAAACTATCTTCTCCTGCATAAAGAGAATGTTCGGTAGAGAATATGTTACTGCAATCAGATTCGAGAACATGATGAAAGAAATGGTACTACTAAAAGCATCGTTGTATAATTGGTTTCAAACTATAACTATCAAATGATTACGTCGTGAATTAGAATAAAAAATACTATTTAAATGAATTAGGCAACAAAGCAAGTTAGGCATCTATGTAAAAGTCTCCACTGAACGTATTCCTTTATCCAAATATCACTGCTGTGTCATGTTTGATATACTTTATCTGTCAGTATGATACAGGAATGTATCATCTTATGTTACTTCTGGATCTTCTTAAGTTTTGTCTCATACAGTTCCTTTTTTCTTTCATTGTACAGTTGTTTGTATGTTAGCATAGACCACATTATCCTTATCATTTTGTTTGCTACATGTGTTATTGCTACCTGATGTCCATGTTTTTTTGCTATCTTTTTATAGTATTTCTTTAGTCTATCATTGTCTGTTCTTGATGCAGTATTTGCTGCTTGAATCATAATCCAGTTTATCTTTTTGTTTCCATCTTTTTTCATTCTACCCATGTACATTGAGTTACCTGATTGATGTACTGTTGGACACAATCCACACCATGACACAAGTTTTCCTGCAGTTCTAAATCTAGATATATCTCCTATCTCAGAACTAATGAGCATTGCAGAAAAATAGTCTATTCCAGTCATACTCATTAGTATTTTTACGTTTTCATTTTGAGATGCTTCAGTAGATATCTGTTTTTCAATCTGTGTAATTTCAGAATTTAGGAATTCAATATTGTGAATGTAGTTTACAAGTTGAATCTGGTCATTACCTTTTAATTCGATATTCTTTAACCACCTGATACCATTTACACCAAATATATGTTCATACCTGCATTTCAGGTCATATTTATCCAATAAGGAATGTACTCTATTCATAACTCTGGTTCTATCCGATACCAGGTTTATTCTCAGTCGTAGCAGAGATCTGTCCTCTCTTACATTGTGTGGAGCAATATATGATTCTGCAATCAAATTAGATCGTAGTAGGTGTGCTAATGTTCGTGCATCCAGTTTATCTGTCTTTATCCTTGCTTCAGCAATTGCCTTTGTCTTCAGAGGATTAGCCAGTTTAACATCTATACCATATTTCTCAAATGCTTCATATGTCTTGAGCCACATATTTGCTGTTGATTCACAAACTGCATGACATTTTCTGTTACTATACTTTTTATCCAAATTAGAAGCAAATCTTTCTTCTGCTTCCTGTAGAGTATTGTCATATTTTGTTTCTTCTACTATGGAACCATCTTTATCTGTAACACATACAACACAATTTTTCTTTCCAATGTCTACCGCAATATAGTAATCTTTTCTTGATTCTATTATTTTTTCTATTTTTATTCTCTTTTTCACCTCCTTTTTTTATTATGATACTATTACCAGTAACCAACCAGCTGATAGACAAAGCTGCAAACATCTATCAGATCTCTTTTGATGGCTCACATATACAGCAGCTAACACATATCCCCCATTCAACAAGCAAGACCTTATCCTAGTAAGATAGATCACGTCTAACAAGGGGTTTGCTAGTCGGCTAAGAGAATAGATAACAGGAAAAGACTTTTACATGTATTCAACAAAGCAATCAGAAAGACTAATGCGGATATATAAGCGATATAGGTTTCTGCGCGTACTAAATGTATATTGTATTTATTTGATAAAATCATTTGCAGAAAGATAGAAGTATGAAAGCATTAAATGGAAAAGTATATCTTTTAGCTGAACTTAAAAAGAAAGGATGAAGCATTTCAGTTATAAAGTATCTTTACCCAATTCTGATAATAATGAATTTTTGCAAGTACTATGGCATTTATTTTATATAATCTAGGAAATTGAAAATGCCAAACTATATTATGAGAAAGCTCTAAAAATAAGGCTAATTTAACGCAATTTTAGTAAAAAAGGAAATAACTGCAATGAAAGTGGGAATGTCTATGTTTAAGATGAAGGAAATAATCCGATTAAAAAGTTCATTGTATGTAGAAGAAAAGTAAATTTAACTCTCTCGGTGATATTAATGGTTTAAATTTATTTCTACTAACTCTTTCTTTATGGTTGCAGTAAGTTTAAATATTTTTAGTATAATATAATAGCACAGTGTTGCACAATGAAACACAGATAATCCTAATGGAACGAATTCTAAATGAAACCTAACTGGGTATGTTCTAATTGTGGCATGTGGTCAACACGAAAATTTAGTGTCAAACGCCATATAACAAACCAGCATGCTGGTAATGCATTCTTAGTTCCCTATATTGACTATTTAGTGGGAAGACAATCAGGACTCTATCCTCCTTCGGCTCGGCCTGAGTATCCATACAAAGAGAAAAAAAAGTAATCTTGATACATTTAATGAAGAATTTTGGAAGGAAATGGCAAGGAGAGTGGCAAGAGGAAATAGGAATCCACAAGTTTGATATCCAATAATCTTGACATTTCATCAACTTTGAATTGAAAAGTTTCTCTCTCTCTGATTGTATATTATAGACTTTGTTGACCACTGATAAAATAATGGCATTCATGTCAACCATGAAATAGTCAACATAATGGTCAACTTTTTACAATTTTATTTGGAAAAATTCATGGTATTTTGGTCAACAATTACTAGAAATTGAGCATAAAAAATAGCGAGAATTTGTACCGACACAATTTTTTGGACTGGGCAGGATTTGAACGCTCGGTTCGACAGACAATTGATTCTGTCATATTCTTATATAATGGTTAAAGGTATATCTAGCTTTTATTATTAGAAATTTATTTTTAATAAAAGATAGTTCTAGAATAACCTAATTTGCATCAGTTGAGTCGTGTGGAAGTTTCAATACAAATTCCTTTTATAAATTGTATGAAATTAAGTTATATTTCATATCTCTAAGATAGAAATATTATTTCTTTAAAATTCTTTGGCCAATAATTATTCCTACCAAAGTAAAAGACCCAATTATTACAGCAACAAATACGGTATCTGCTACTGATGCTAATGGCTCTCCTACGATTCCCATAAATATGGAATAAACAAGGATGATAAATCCAATCAGTGCAAATAGTCCTATAACTATTGATTTAATTTCATCATTTCGAACATCTCTTATATATTAGATCTCTTGTGCAGTTACATTAGATCTGCATCTTATTCTTAATCCTGATATATCCAGTTACGGTGATACACTATTCTTCATTATCCTGTAATTCACAAGACCAGATACAATATCTGAAATATGATCATATCGTTTTAGTTTGTTTCTGTATTTGGTGCCCATAATACAAAATTTCTTTATCCTGCAGATAGTATGCTCTATTATAACTCGCAGTCTGGAATGATGTGTGTTATACTCTTTTTCTTCCTTAGTTAATACTGTATTTCTTTTCTTCTTCTTTATTGGTAGACTATACTTTACAGTAGGAAAATCTTTTTCACATCCTAGATATCCTAAATCAAGGACATTTTCTACCTGTGATGGTGTTTGAGGTTGTTCATCCTTGTAAACTGTATAGTCATGTTTTCTTCCTTTCTTATGATGATTTGATTTATACAGTATTTTTCCTTCTTTGTTGACTATTAACTGTGTCTTTACAGTATGTTTTTTCTTCTTTCCAGAATAGTAGTTTCGCTTTTTATTCTTATCTTTGGGTCTTTGTATTTCCTGTTCGGTAATGTCTATAAATGCCTTGAATTCAGGAAAGTATCTTTCTACTTCTTGTACAGTTCTTAATCTTCTAGTAATATTGTACAGTCTATCTGGTAATGGAATACATCTTTTAACTAGTGGTTCTATGTGTCTTATATCTCTGTACACGTTACTCTGGTCCAGATCAAATAGAAATCCTGAAAGTGTATGTGTTATGTACAGTCTGTAGTACATAAGAAGCATGAGAAATCTGTCTCTTACTGTCAGTTTGAAATGATTTCCTGCACCTATTTTTCTTGTTCTTTTCCTTTTAGATAGACGTTTTATCTCATATTGTGGATATTTTGATTCTATCTCCTTGTAAATTGAATCAAATTCAGGTAGTTCTAATCCAGTAAATGATTTGAATAGCAATGGTTTCCTGGATAATCTGGAATAATTTAGCAAATCTACGAAATAACTGCTAAAAAAAGAGAAATATAGCTGTAATCTTGTCTATTGCACAAGAAATCTATTCTATAAATTTGTTAAATAAATTTTCAGCCATTGCCAATACATCAGATATAATAATATAAAAACAAATTAAGAGATTATTGTAAAATGATTATTCAACTAATTCGGTATTTGGATTAAATGTTTCTGTTAATGGTGGTTGTTCTTCTTGTTGCTCTTGCCCATCATTATTTTCTTTTTCACCATCTTGAGTTTCTTCTGATTGTATTTCATCTTCTCGATTTGTTGAGAGTTGGTCTTGCTTATCATTAGAATTAGAATTAGGACATGGAGCCATTATACAAATTATACGGTCATCATCTTGCCCTTCTTCCTCAGTTTCTTCTGATTGTATTTCATTTCCTTCATTTGCAGAGAGTTGTTCTTGCTTATCATTAGAATTAGGATTGGGACAGGGAGCCCTTATACAAATTATACGGTCATCATCTTGCCCTTCTTCCTCCTCAGTTTCTTCTTCTTCTTCTTTATCCTTATCTTTCAGAATATTTGCATTATCACTGTCACTTTCTGTTATAGAAGATTTTTGTTCTTCTTCGTCCTGCAAACTCAAAAGTTCACCTTGTTTAGAAACACTAGTCTTATCATCATTCGTCATTATGTTATCATCAAAATTTGAAAGTAAATCAGTAGTAGTGTCTTTCTTAGGTGTATTAGTTTCAGACAATGGTTGTTGAATACTATGGTTATTCTCATCCAACAGGCCTAAAAGTCCCTTATTGCCTTTCGGAAGTATGGTGCTATCATTACCAGGTTGAATAGTAGGATTATCTAACAAACCCGAACCTAAAAGTTCCTTAATTTTTGGAGAGAGGCTATCATCATCTGGTGTTTTAACAGCGAGGCCAGTATCTGGTTTTACAGGACACATAAGAGTTCCAACTAAACCTGGAGTGAAAACGCTTCCACATTCCCATTGACCATTAGATTTTTGCTTACAGTTCATACAGTGCTCCTCCGTTCCTCCTCCTTCACATTCTACATCCCAGCAACACGTTGCCATACCCTCGGAAATGGTACAGGATGATTCTTTTTTGGCATCTATAACAAATGTGGAAGATGAACCATAAATAATGACAACAGCGAAAAAGGATATAACTATAAAAATCAAATGCATACTAAGCATTATCATTTAAAATTGCTATGTTTTATTAAAATTTATTTGTTATATTATTAGGTAACTTTACTACAACTTTAAAACAGAATTTATTTTATGAATTAAATGGCTTTTATTCTATTGTTTCATCAAAATAGTCTTGGTCTAATTTCTTTATAAAATAAGATTCCTCTAAAGTTACTCCTATATTTTTATCTATCATATACTCAGTTAATTGCTTTCCATCAATAAGTACAATTTTACTATCTATCTTGTGTGTATATTCTTTAGCCTCTTTAGAAAAATTTCCTGTAGTAATAAAAATTCCTTTTTTAGCTCTTTGACCTTGTAATGCTCCAGCAAATTTTTGAATTTCTGGTCTTCCTATTATATCATCCCATTTTTTTGCCTGAATATAAAGAACATCTAAACCCAATACATCTTCTTTAATAACGCCATCAATTCCTTCATCCCCTTGTCTTTCGATTGCCTGACCTGCTTCTTCGATAGAACCCCCATAGCCCATTTTAACCAACAATTGAACTACAAGTCTTTCAAAAAATTCGGGAGTACATTTTTTTACTTGACTAAGAAGTTGAATCCCTAATTCTTCTTGAATTATTTTATAACTTGACTCGAATAATTCCCAAGGTGTGGCATTCTGCTGAATAATAGTTTCATTTTCTTTTGATTCTTGTTTATCTTCCTTTCTTTTAGCTTTTTGAAATTCTACAAATTCTGGAAACTGTTTCAGATATCTATCATCAATTTTTGCAGGATTCTTAGTTAATGCTTGTTTTCCTCTTTCGGTTATTTTGAAGAAACCTCTTCTTGTTCCTATTAATAATCCAGCATGTTTTAGATAAGTTAACAGTCATGTATACAAACACATGAGTTCATTATGTAAACTGTTTCTAGTTATAGTGCCATGAGAGTTATTGTAGTTAGATGTCCAATCAGATACTGCTTTTCCAATATCAGATTCATTTCTAAATGTAGAATTATTGATTGCTTTTCTCTGTAACCACATCCATCTAACCTCTATAAGGTTCAGTTCTGGAGATATAGTGGGTTGAAAAACAAGGATTATTCTTGGATAGTTACGTACTATTGCATTTCTTGTCTTTTTTGACCTGTGTATAGATGCATTATCTAATACAACAAATATTGTTTTTATACTGGAATTATATTTTGAATCAATTCTTCTTATAAAATCTATAAACTGCTCACTGGTCTTGTGTCTGTAGTAGTGTGTATACATTTGATCATTTGTATGATCATAAACACCAAATGTATTGAGGATTCCTTTTATCTTTTGGGCTTTTTCTATCTTGGACTGTGTATAACACCATGACGGACCTCCGTATGTCTTTGCTGCTATCGGTCCTTCTTTCTCATCTTGATACAACAGTACGGAATCAGGAGGTGTGTTATACCTTAATTCTTCAATCCTATTTTTTTTAATTCGTATTCAGGATCTCTGCTTTTACCCAGTATCGTCTTTGAATTCCTCCACTCTATACCATGCTTTACCAAGACATTCTTTATCTCAGTATGACTGATACTCTCTACCAACTTCTTTTCTTCCGTTATGTATCCTGCAAGTACACGTAACGACCATGTAGAGAATTTTAGTCTGTACTTTCGTGGATCATTAGATGCTATCTCTACACAATCTTTCTTTCTATATCTTCTGTAATCTTGTTAGCATTTCGTATATGTTTTCTAGATAAAATACCATCAATACCTTTTTCATTGAATCTGTGTATCCATTTACGTATGTTATTATCGTGATGATTTGTAATTCTTCTTTGGTCTGGACCCATTTGAAATGAGAACACCTTGTAATGGAGACTTTTTTACTCCTATCATTACAGGTATAGGAGGTCATACAGATGCAGGGTGTTAAAGAGAATAGTACTAGAAAGTGGACACCAGAAGACAAGACAAGGATTGTAATGGAATCATTGACTACAAATATCACAGTAGCAGAACTATGCAGAAAGTATAATCTCAATCCAAATGTGTTCTACAACTGGAAACAGAAATTCATAGAAGGTGGTAAGATGGCACTTTCAGGCTCCGGTAAAGACAACATGATAAACAAGAAGAATAAGGAAATAGAGATTGAGCGACTAAAGAGAATCATTGGTGAGCAGACAATAGCAATAGATGTATTTAAAAAAACGTTAGAAACAGGAGGAAGGAGGAAAGGTTAGCAGTGGTAAGGACAATATCAAACAACGGAATGAGCATTAGAAAGACACTGACGTATTCTGGTTGTAGTAAAAATATGTACTACAATAACAACAATAGTAGAAAGAATAATTATAGAAATCATATTGCATCATCATCATCATCACCATCATCATCAATAGAAGAAAATATACAGCAAATTTCTCTGCAAAGGCCAACTTATGGTACCAGGAGAATGGCTGCAATGTTAACAAGAATTCTTGGAAGACCAGTCAACCGAAAGAGAGGGTACAGAGAGAATCTTCAGAAAGATGGGCTACATTACACACCATCAAGAAGTAAGAAGGAAATCATTCGTTCAAAAGTACCCACTATAAAAAAGCAGATAGACCAAACCAGGTATGGGAAGCAGATCTTACCTACATACATTGTGGTATTGATGGATGGGGTTATCTCTTTAACGTATTTGACGTATTTACAAGAGAATGGGTTGGCTACTGTTTTTTGATCTGTCTGCAGTCAAGGAAAATGCCATCATTTCTGTTGAAAATGCTCTTGTAACGCATAAGGATATAGTACCACAACAAGATCTTGTTATCAGAACAGACAACGGCTCTCACAGTATACAAGCAAGCAAAGCATTTAGAAAATCTTTATCTGTACTGGGATTGAAACTGGAACATATTTACTACAACACGCCAGAACAGAATGGACACATCGAATCATTCCACAAGACCCTAAAGAAGGAGTACATCTGGCCAAATGATTTCCAGAACTACCAGGAAGCAGAATCAGCAATCAGAGATGCGTTTTTAGACTACAACCAGAACAGAATACATTTTCCGCACTGCGATATCTAACACCATACGAATTCATTTCTAAATTGAAAATGCAGCAAGAGGAAAAGGAGGAGAAGGTGATAAATATTGGTAATGAAAAATAATATCCATAAAATAATGGGAAAAGTGTTCCCAAAAATAGGGGTCAAGTCCAATATCTCAATTTCTTGCTGTTGTTTCTCTCTTGGCATATCTTAAAGTCAGAACTACTCACATATTATTTATGACCTTAGGATTTATGACACTTGTTGTTGCTGGATATGTGTATCTATTGAATTCAACAGAAGATTTTCATGTAATGTCTATACCCCAAATTAATATTGAGATATCTCATGCTATCTTGTCAATCATGGTTATGTTTTTTGGTATTTCTTTTTTAAAAAACCCACGGTGATCAACTATAATGAATGCTAATAAATATGAAAAAGAAGTTAATTCAATTCAAGAAAAAATTATTCAATTTGTTAATGATTTCCCTGGCATAAGATATAGAGAACTTTTAAGAATTACCGGAGTATCTAACCGTGTTTTGTCTTATCATCTAAATCTCTTGGATAATTCTGGAAGGGTTAGAGTAAACAGAGTTAACAATAGAGTAACCAGATATTTTTCTCATGATGTTTCCTCTGTTGAATCTAATTAAATAGGACTTTTACGTCAAAGTACAGCTAGAAAAATTATTCTTTATATATTAGAATCTGGACCTTGTGGATTTAATGATAGCGTTACTTATGCAAAGAAAGGTGCCTTCCACTGTCTCCTAGCATTTGTCAAGATTAAAAGATACAAATATTATCAAGGTACGTAAACAAAATGAACTGAATTATTATGAGATTAAAATAGACAAATTCACACTTCAGAGTCTTTTATTTAAATATAAAAGTAGTTTTACAGAAAAAATTGTTGATGAATATGTAAATATGATTAATGAATTCTAAAAGTCTTAAATTTTTTTGTTTTTATATTTTTTATATGTTTCTGCTTTTAAATAAATAAAAGAAATTGACTTCTGTACAGTTACTAATGAAATAAAACTACTAGACAATCGATGAATTTATTCTTTTACTCAAATTACATTATTTTTTGAATATTAATTATCTTGTACTTTCTACGAATATACATTATTTTTATATTAGATTGAATACTATTAGTAAAATACTATCAAAGATAATTTAATTAATATCATTATTATTGACAAATAATAATTTCATTTTATTGTAATTATGGTACATATTATTCCAAATATCTATACTCAAATATGGTTAAAGGAAATTATAAATATTATTCTAAAAATTAAAAATTATTTATAATATATAAAGAATTTAGTAAAAAGTTAATGCAGACTATATAAAATATGTTTTAAATATATAATCCATATTTCCATTGCGCTTTTTCCATATCTATTAGAAAGGAAATTAATATATCTTCTAAAATTTTACAAATAATTTCTCCTTTTTTTACTGAGGCATTTTTTGCAGATCCTGTAGCACCGGTTTTAGTAAGTTCATCCATTGTCCAATATATTCTCAGATGCTTTGGCAGATTGGGAATTGTATCTTCTGGAATATTCTTTTTATCAACTAATTCTGGTCTAATCGTCATTAGAGCGGAAGTTTCAGCTTCACCACCATGACCTAGTCCATACCATACATCAAAGGTATTAGGTGAAAGTTTTCCAATTAATTCCCACCAAGATTCTAAACATGCTATAGTAATATTTGTATACTTATCTTTTATATTTCGAGAAGCAATTTCTATTGGAGAAATATTGCCATCGTGACCATTTATAATTAAAATTTTGTGTATGCCGTTATTGTATATGCTCTCTAATATATTTTCAATTATTCTTATTACAGTATTTGCATCTAAACTAATAGTCATAAAAAATTTTTTATGATGACTACTAACACCATAAGGAATGGGAGGGAAAATTACCAAATTTTTAATTTTTATAGCCACTCTTTTTGCCAATTCTAGAGGGAAAATGAAGTCTGATCCAAATGGTAAGTGATCCCCATGATTTTCACAAGCTCCTAAAATTAATAACGCAATAGTTTCATCATTTACCTTTTCTTTGATTTGATGACCATTCATCTCTTCAATTAAAAAAGATTCATTGCCTTTCATTATTCCATTTATGTTTTTCCAAATATTTTTTCTTATTGATTGTTAATGATAACATTTAAAATAAATATTACTTTATAGGTTGAATTTCGAGTTTAAAAAATAAAGTTATTAACTTTATTTATTTTAAAAATTAAATAGAAAATAAACATTCCTTACTTGTCATATGAGTTTTTTTACTCTATTTATAGTCCCTTTTATTTTTATACAGGCCTATGGTGGATTAGAAAACTCAAACTCAAATAATACATCCCTATCTACTTCGACTGAACAAGATATTAAAGTAATTCATCAAAAAATGATTTCATCTACTTCTTCTGCTGCTTCTGCTAGTGCTCCAGGATTGAAACCTCAGGAAATAGTATTTGCTTTACCATTAAAAGACGATAGCAAAATTTAGTTAGATACTGTAACATTTACATCTAATAAACCATTAGAAACTGAAATTCTTCCTAGGTATGATCCTAAAAATAGTTCTAACCACTAGAGGAAGCCATACAATGCATTGAGAGGAGATAAAAGAATAGCAATTTCTCAATTAAGAAATATTGTGGAATTTAGACTAACAATCAATGATTTTTTTAGAGGTTCTGATTCATTTTATTTTGTTAGTAATGGACTTGTTTTTTTTAAAATCGATTATAATCCTTTCACAATAAAATATTCCTTAGATACAACAGCTAAGATATAACTCCTAAAATTTTTTGTATTTTTCAATTTAATGTTCATAATTATTTTTTAGTATATAGGTTAAAAAATATAGTAATAGATCACTATAAAATATACATACAGATACTAAAATTACTATAAAACAAAAGAACCTATATAGTAACTACCTTCAAGTAATTGTCAAGAAATATACATAACTATAATTCTTATATGAATATTGAATCCTAAAAATCTAAATTTCAAAAAAAAAGAAATTTTCTTTAGTCCGATAGTTCTAATAATAATGGCAGTTTCTTTGATGACTTTAATTACAATCTCCTATAGTTTAGATGATTCTTTTGCAATTAAAAATACTCTTAATCAAACAGATCCTCTTTCTGACTTATTCAAAAATGTTGAAAAATCAGTCGTCCAGATTTCTAGTGAAGATGAAACAACAGATCTGTTAGGTAGTAGATTAGGCTCAGGATTTGTATATGATACTAATGGCCATATTATCACTAACAATCATGTAACATCAGGCGCTAAAGATCTTCATATTACATTTTCTGATGGGACAATTTATACAGGTAAAGTGATAGGTTCGGATCCTCATAGCGACCTTGCTGTTGTATTAGTCAACGATGTTCCAAAGGAAAAACTATTTCCATTAACACTTGGTAATTCATCTGCTCTAATTGTTGGAGAACGTGTTGCTGCTGTTGGTAATCCTTTTGGATTATCTGGGTCCCTCACAGAAGGTATTGTTAGTGGATTAGGAAGATTACTACCATCATCACCACCATCACCGGAAAATATTTTTGGAAAAGATGCTAGAATTGTGTCATTTTCAATACCAGATATTATCCAGACTGATGCAGCAATAAATCCTGGTAATTCTGGAGGTCCTTTATTAAATCTCAATGGTGAGGTAATTGGAATTAATTCTGCAATTTTCTCTAATACTGGTGTATATGCTGGAGTTGGATTTGCAATTCCATCTAACACATTAAAAAAAGTAATACCAGAATTAATTGAAAAGGGTTCTTATAAACATCCTTGGATTGGAATAACTGGTATAGATGTAACTCCTGATATTGCAGAGAAAATGAATCTCACTGAAGCTCGTGGTTTCCTTGTAATCGATGTAAATGCCAACGGTCCAGCAGATAAAGCAGGTATACGAGGTGGCGATAAAATTGATATGATAAATGGAAGAGAAGTTGAGCTCGGAGGTGATGTTATTATATCTATTGATGGAAAGCCTGTCAGAAAAATAGCTGATGTACTTTCTCATCTAGAAAGAGAAAAATCAGTTGGTGATAAAGTTTCATTAACAATTATTAGAGATGGCATTGTTCAAGAGAAAAATACTACTTTAGAAGAAAGGCCAGATTCTGAAACTCTTGCCAATTTATCAAGACATCCTTCTCTTGGAATAACTGGTATAGATGTAACTCCTGATATTGCAGAGAAAATGAATCTCACTGAAGCTCGTGGTTTCCTTGTAATCGATGTAAATGCCAACGGTCCAGCAGATAAAGCAGGTATACGCGGAGGTTATAAAGTTGAAATTATAAACAATACACAATATAGATTAGGTGGAGATGTAATAGTTGGAATGGATAATCAGACTGTAAATTCAGTTTCTGATATAACTGATTATTTGACGAATAAAAAAGAAGGAGATATTGTAAAACTTGTAATATTAAGAGATAATGAAATGATAAATGTTCCAGCTACTCTAGAGATTATTCAAAGACCACTAAATGAACTAGATCAAATTCCTCCATTTAATGAACCTAATCCTAAAGATTTTGATGACGGCCAAGGAAAGTTTAAGGAAGAATTAAAGGAAGAATGCATGAAGAATTTTGATGAAAATATCTGTAATTTTCTGTTTAAATAAACAGAAAAAAAATATTTTTTTCTTTTTAAAATTAATGTAATGATATATTATCACTAGATTGAGATTTATGCAAAGAATTTTAGTTATATTGTCATTATTAACATTTTTATTATCAGTTTATTTTCTGATATTCCAGAACGTTTATGGTAATGGTATGCGAAATAATTTTGGTATTGATTATCTACCACCGCTCAATTTGGATGATACATCATTAAGTTTAAAAGTTGAATTTCAACCATCCATGACTAAGTCAAATATCAATGAAAAAAGATCTCTTCTATTTAAGTTACTAGATATAGATAAAAATATAACGTATATTCCAAATCTTTATAAAATTACTATATTAAAAAATGATTTTAATAACGGAAAAATTATAGAAAAAGTATTTTTAAGTGGATCATTCTTTTCTAAAAATGGAACATTAATTCTCCAATTTGATTCTAATAAAACTAATTATATAAATAATAATATAAATAAAGAGATCCATAAGTATAATATCGATAAGGATCACAATGACAAAGTTATAAGGTCTGATGAAAATGGGATAATATTTATTAACAAACCGAGTTTAGATAGTGGAATTTACCGTTTAAAAGTAAATGTTAATTTATCTAATACTACCGCTGCTGACGTTAATAAAGATGTAATTTTAAAATTTGATTCATATCTAAGTTTAGGAAATATATTAGATCTGAAAATAGGTAATCCTGATAAAAAATTTACTATCTTGTCATTTAATGATAAGATATTACGTTATGACTATGACCAACAATCTAAAAAAATATCATTTGAAATTCCTTTCAAATATAACATGACAAGAATTGAAGAAGGATTTATTTATATTCATGTGGAAATAAAAATTCCCAATACTTTTAATGAATTCTTTAATGCAAAAGAATATTTATCTACAATTAATAGTATTGACCATAATAAAATTAGCTCTGCATCTGTTTCTATAGATAGATACTCTAACTCTTCCAATATAACAGTCCATTTTATTTTAGATAGTAATAGTCTTTTTAAATTGACAAAGGAACGAAAACAACATCCAGATAAAAACTCAGATATGACACTTCAATTTTCATTGCAACCAAAATAATAAATCTATAGAATAGAATAGAATAGAATAGCATAAATATTGTTATATAGATAAAAAGTTTATTTTGATTTTGAAATGAGGAATATATTAATTGTATGATAATTAATAACAATTAATTTAAATTAATTTTTACAGAATGAATTCAATTCATAAAATACTCTTATAATCAAATTTTAAAGATTCTTAAATAGAAATAACATAAAAGGATAAATAGAATAATATAATTTTTTATTATTCTATATAGTATGGCTTACCATATCTATCCTCATAATATCCACTTTCATAATTATCATAATATCTATCATATATATCTGGATTATATTCTGATGAATAATAGTCATTCATTAATGGATATTCTGATGATTCTGGTAGATAATAAGATAATTCTTTGTCCTCTCCTGCAGACACATTGATCATCGTTGTGGTATTAAATACAAAAAAAATGCCCAACATTATCGATGCAAAAATGATTAATGAATTTGTTCTATTCATTTCTTTACGTATAGTCATATGAAATTATGGTATATAAAGTGAATTCAATTACGTTATATGATATGCTTATTTCTTTATTTTACCTACAAATATAAGTTTATTCTTTTATATTATAATGATATTTAATTTATTAAACTAAAATTTAGGAAGTAAAATAAATTTAAAAATATATTTATATTAAGTTAAGACAATTAAATTTTTTATGAAAGTGCAGAATATAGTATTGGAAAAGAAGTATCATATCTGAAACTTGTATTAGAATGACCCCCATCAAATTCTTCATAGTGATGTTTTATATTCATATTTTCTAGTTTCTGGTGAATTATTCTTGCTCCAATGTGAAGGTTGAATTCATCCTTGGTTCCACAATCTAGATATATGAGGTTTAATTTTTTGAGATTACATTGATAATATTTTATCAAGTTAACAGGATCCCATTTTTTCCACATTTTCCATATATCGTCAATTAATTCACCTGTTTCAACATCAAAAGGAAGTCTGATACCTAATTGTGATGTTGAATCAGGAGAATAATGTGCCGCCATACCTAAAATATTCAAGGCCACGAAATCTTTTTTTTGTTTTTTATTAGCTTTATTCCAGAATTGATCAAACCAATTTTTGATTCCTCCAGCTTCTTTAAAACTTGTATAAGCACTAGGAAAGTCTGGTATATAACAATATTCAAATGCTGCATCTCCCGAATGACAAGCAATAGCCTTGAAAATTTCAGGATAGCGCATTCCTAAAACAAGGGAGCCATAACCACCTGAAGACTTACCCCACAAGCCAAATGAAGAAATATTGTAGTTGTTTTGTATGAATGGAATAAGTTCATTAACAATATAATCTTCATATCTTCCTGTTGCTGTGGAATTAATATATTGGTTTCCTCCAAATTTTGTAAAACAATCTGGAATAACCAAAATCATAGGTCCACATTTATTTTCAAAAATTAATCTATTCATTCTTTCTTCAATGTTTTCGCTAAGAGGATCTAAATTGAAAAACGTTCTACCATTACCACCAAAGCCTGCAAGGCCAAAAGCGGCAGGGAATCCTTTGGATTGACTTTGGGAATAATTAGGAGGAATATATACTATAATTTCTCTATTATATGGATCTTTTAATGGGTTAAATTTTAATACAGAACTTTCAAAATTATGAATAATAATTTTTCCTTTAGTGATTCCCACTTTGAATACTATTCTTCTCTGTATATATATAACATTCAAATTTATACCTAGAAAAAGTTTTTAGATATGAATTAATTTGAGATTCAAAACATTAACTGTTATTGATATCGGTATAGAATTTTATACTTTTTTGATTTTTATATTGACTTTATTAACAAAAGGAATAATAATATGATATATATTTTATTATGAAATTGACTAAGTAAATCATTCAAGATTGAAAAGAAAAGTAATTTTTCTTCAACGAATTTATATATTTATTATGGATTTTTAATTATATTTAAAATAAAAATATTCTATTTCAAGTATTTTCAAGCTAGAAAATGTCAACTAACCTTTTTTTTATTAATATGATATATGAAATGTAAAATAAATAATTTCTAATCTATTTTACTCCCATATATTTTGTATATTCTTCCTGATGTACTAGAAATATAGTTCCATACATCTTTATTTATAGGCAATTCATAAAATCTATCTTTTTGATTTTTATCCATAGAATCATATACAAATTGCCCAATTACAATTTGATCGGGTTCTGCAAGTGAAGTCATTTTAACTGCTATGCTTATTGTATATCCTAAAATGTCTATAATAGGCTTTTTTGTTATTATCTTTTCAGTTTTATATTCTATTAGATTTGTTTCCCAACCATATTGAACAACAACACTTTCTCCCACATCTATTCCTATTCTAGCATGAATTTCAGGGTAGTCGTATTGACTTAAAATAGGATTAATTCCGTATCTAATTACTTTGACCATAGAAATTGCACAATTCACTGCATTAATACATGGGATTTTGTCATCTTCTTTTTTTTCTGATTTTACTAAAAAAAAGGCTAGTACTGCATCACCTATAAATTTCATTATGTAACCACCATATGAAGCTATTAAAATAGACATCTCTTGAGTAAAAGCCCGTATAATATCTGCTAATCGATTAGCAGATAAATTCATAGAAAGTTTAGTAAATCCAACTAAATCTACATGTAGAATAACAAGCCTTGTTTTTGATTCAAGTAAATTTTCTAATATTTGTCTAGCATCCTCCGATGAAAGATTAAACTCTTTTGCTTGTAAGGCAGACCATGTTCGTGATTGAGCATTCTTAATTACTTCATTAATGTCTATTATAGAATCAAGATAGAATTCTGCTAGAGAAGAAGGAGAGTCATCTATTTTTTTACCTGAATGTCTTTGCTCTTCTAAATTTATTATATTGTGAATTTCTTCTATATCTAAATCTGTTTGAAATGCAATTACTTCAAATGGAATGCCTGATTTGTAAAGGTTCAGAACTGTTTGTTTTTGTTCGATTGATATAACTTTTCACCTTTTATAAATTATATAGGATAAATAATGTACTATTGTATTATAAATGTAAATTAGTTTATTGTTATAGTTAACAATATAAAATGATTTTATAATGGAATCCTAAATATCTCTTTCTGTTCTATTGATGACCATGCTCCCAATCCTTGACCTTCAGCGTTTGTTCCTACAATCTCACTTATTATAACATCTTTAGCAGCCATTGGAGGCCATGTCATAGCTACATATTCTCCAATTTCTCCAGCTTTTTCTAAAGATGCCATAGAGATATTTTCTTCATTGATATTTTTTTCTATTAACATGCCTTTGACTTTTTCAAAATTTTGTCTATTTCCATGAACAATTACATAAATTTTTTTATCATTATTTAATGTTGTCATTTAATTTTTTACAGAGATAAAAATATAAAAGCTTAACTTTTGATTACATTAGTAAGATAGTTTAAAATACATACGTTTTATTTATAGGATTTGTTATTTTTAACAATATTTTTAAGAAAATATATAAAAATGATGACCGAATTTTTAATTCTGTTATAATATTCTGCAAAATATCCTAATCCAATTGTTGTAATGCCTGCAATTATGAATCTTTGTCCCATTATTTCAAATCCTTTACCATGTTCTACGCTTCGACCTAAAAAAATCATAAAAATTGCAAAAATTGAGATAATTATCCCTATTACTAATAATGGTAAAAATAATGGATGATGAAATTTTTTTTCCTTCATTTTTATATATTATACATATAATTGTTAATCCAACAAATTTATAAACAATTTTATTGATTTGTTTATTATTTTTTTGATATTGAATAGTTTGAATATATCATTTATAGGAGGCAATGAATTTCTTAAAGAATTTGGAAAACAAGGTACTCTTTCTGATATAGTGCTCTATGATAGAAAACAAAAGGATCGAATATTTACTATGATTGCTCCTATATCTTTTCCTGATAAAATTCAAACATTACCTCAAGTTTTGAATATGACCGAAGTGGTAGTTTTAAATGTATCATCATTAGACAAATATCTTGCAGAACAAATAATAGCTATAGATAGTTTAAATATTAAAAATGGCTTTTTGCTACATTCCTATGATATAGATGACCACATACTTGCTAAGATGATCAAAGGTACTGTAATTGAGAATTTTAAGAGAATAGAAAATCTTGAGATTTTAAAAAATGAGATAAATGATCTTTACTCTAACTCGGAAGACGGTGATCTTATATTGCCAATTGATCATAGTTTTGATGTCAAAGGTGTTGGAACAGTTATCCTTGGTGGAATTAAACAAGGGAGAGTTAAAGTATATGATAAATTAAGGATTTTGCCTTCAAATAAAGAGATTTTGATAAAATCAATTCAAATGCATGATGATCCAGTAAGTGAGTCTTGTAGTCCTGCTCGTGTAGGACTAGCTGTAAAAGGGATTACACCTCGTGAAATAGAAAGAGGTGATATTATTTGCTCTGGAGATACTATAAAAGTAGCAACTACAGAAGTAGTAGTAACAGATTTTTCAAAGAATAAATATTTTAACAGCGATATTACAGAGTCGCAAACATATTTACTTTCTGTAGGTCTACAAATAAAGCCAGTAAAAATTTTAAATGATGGTTCTAAAATAATATTATCTTTAGAAAAACCCATTGCCTATTATAAACAACAAAAATTCTTAATACTAAAGCCAGATAGTAAAACTACTAGAATAATAGCTGCTGGATCATTTTCTTGAATTATATACTAAGAGCATATCCCAAAATTATCTTCCTATAAATTATTATGCTGTTTGCTAATTGGACAAGACCAAGATAGTTTTTATCCTTCTTTTCATACCTTGTAAATAATTTCCTGAATCTGTTATGCCATGAATTTGTTCTCTTTCTACTACCCATCTTCTTGTGGGATGTCTATTGTTGTGTTTCTTTTCTTCTCTTCTATGTCGTATGTGTGGAATGTATCCTCTCTTGGTAATTTCTTGTTCTATATCTTTGGAATGATATGCTTTATCAAGGCATAGATTCTGATTTTTCTTCTTATTCTTATTCTTATTCTTGTCGTTGTCGTTGTTGTTGTTTCTATATTTTGTTGCTGATTTTGAAGATGGTCTTTTGATAACCATGCTGTCAACGGTTTCAATTGCAGTAGTAACATCATAGGAGTATTTGCAGATGTTATAACAGTAGAAAGTGGAATGCCTTCTTTATCTGTTAAAATATGTCTTTTGGTTCCTAATTTACTCCTGTCAGTAGTAGGATTATGTCCTGTCATCTCCCCCCTAAAAAGGTGATTTTACAGATATACTGTCAAGAGACTGCCAGTTCCACTTAATTCCTTTCTTTAAATCGTATATTTGTAGCAATCTTGTCCATAATTTATCAAATATATCTGATTCTCTCCATTCCTGAAATCTTCTGTGGCATGTGGAACCAGAACCATACTCTTTAGGTAACATTTTCCACTGACATCCAGTTCTAAGGATAAACATGATACCATCAAATACTTTTCTGTATGGAACAATGGGACGACCTATTGTATTCTCTGGTTTCTCATTTGGTAAAATATTTTTAATTTCATTCCAAAGATCATCTGGAATGCGTATAATTGTTCTAACATACTTTTTACTTTTATTCAAATGTTAAACATATAAGAAAATAAAAATAGGCAGCTATATTTCTATCTATTTTTGGGATAGGCTCTAAGTCCATGTAAATCCTCTATTCATTTTAGAATCCTTAATATGTTCTTAAAAAGCTAAATATAAGATAGCAGTATATCTACAATAGACTCTTATTTTTGCACCGATATCGGTATTAATCCAGTGTATCCATATCTATATTAAATATTATTCTTATTTTTTATTCCTCTTCTTTTTTTTAGAGCCTATATATTTTGTTTACTATTTTTCACATGGAACAGACATGGACACAATAAATTCTTTTTTACCTTGATCTGCCTTACCATCGTTATCAGCATCATCAAAGAATTGAATTTCATATTTTCCCTCAACTAATCCTGATTCTGATTCAATATATGCAGATTCCGAAAATCCACCTGTACTATTTGTTGAAAAATAACCATAGGTTGGAATGACTTGTGTTTCTGGATGAACCACTTTCCAACCAACATTACTATTTGGTTCAAATCCATTTATATTCAGTTTCATTCCATATCCAGTAACATCACCACAACTAGGCGAAACCTTAACAGTAGGTTTTACCTGTCCATTTGTATTGCTAAATAGATATAATGAGGAGAAAAGTATTGCAATAAAGAGAAAACCATAGACATTGATTTTCATATTTACTAATATATACTATAATTATTTAATTTTGCTAATTATATCTATTTATAATAAAATTGTAATGTAGGTAATATGATATTATACTTTGTAAAGTTAGGAAGTCTAAAAACTAGTCCAAGTATGAAAATGATTATATAAAATATTCTAATATCTTTTCAAGGTTATCTTTATTAGCATCATCTCTGGTAAATTCCTGATACCGTGTTAAGTCTCTAGGAGTCACTATACCAATTGGCTGATTTATTTCTGTTTCATCATCAACAACCAGTAAATGTCGGATATTGTGTTGTAACATTATATCAATTGCTGTTGATGGTGATTCATTTGAGTTAATAGTTATAAGTGGTAATGACATTATTTCTTTAACTATTACTTGGCTAGTACAAATATCCTTTACACAGACTTTTCTAATCAAATCACGTTCTGTAATTAATCCTTTTGATTTACCAAAACTATCAACCACTAACAATGAGCTTATATTCTTATCTTTCATCTTTAGTGCAAGTTCTTGAACAGATGCAGATTCTTCAATAGTTTCTATTTTTTTACTCATGATTTCAGCAATAGTCATTTTCATGAAATAATATACTAAATCTGACTTTTAAGTATTTTATTGGAAATTCTATAATACTAGCAGCAACAAATAGAATAGATTATCAAACTTATAGTATAAATTAAATAATATTTCAGTTGTCTATCTCACTTGATATTTTAGTAATCGATCACTCTTTTACCTTGTATATTATACTGACTGCGGTTATTGTACATTTACTAAATTGTTTAGATGACAAAAATTTTTTTTATTGTATTGATCAAAAATATTCAAATTTTGTAAAAATTTGTTGGAAACAAATAAAAACAATAATGTATTATTATTTGATAATTAGAATTTTTGATTA
Source organism: uncultured Nitrososphaerales archaeon (assembly GCA_963840085.1). Taxonomy (GTDB): domain Archaea; phylum Thermoproteota; class Nitrososphaeria; order Nitrososphaerales; family Nitrososphaeraceae; genus TH1177. The sequence continues at coordinate 1,017 of CAWIYT010000237.1, read as the reverse complement.
ATTTATATTGTAAATGAAGATAAATGAAAAATTTTTTTGAAAAGGTATATAATTTTAAACTTAAATTGGGAATTTGTAAAAAACATTGTTTCTGATAATGATATCTTTAATATTAAAGGAAATAATTCAATTTCAGTATATTATGTTTCTTTATAAAACTGTTCACTATAACAATGACTATTACTCTTAACAATAATAATAATAACTTTTACTTATCTTCTGAAGAATATTATAACTATAATAGAATACTATCATTGCTCTTTTTGCATGTACATTTACAAATATAATAGTAAAGAAATGATACAACAGAATAGAAATTTCTGTAATCTGCATTAATGAAAATAAGAAAAAAGACGGAAAGGATTATTATTAGGAGTGTGTTATACTTACCAATTACTATGTTAGAATCAATATCTATTTCTAATTGTATGACTAAAAATATAAAGACAATTCAATTAAAAGAACCATTATTCAAAGCGTGTAGAATTATGAAAGACAATAGAATAGGATGTGTTATAGTAGTAGATGAATCTAGTAGTAATACTCCTGTTGGAATAATAACAGAAAGAGATATCATAAATAATCTATCATTACCAGATGCTAATTTACAAATACTCATAAATTCGATAATGAGTAAACCTATAGTCACCATTCAAGAAACCAATTCTTTAATAGATGCATTAAAAACGATGCAAAAAAATAATTTTCGTAGACTTCCTATAACCAATAAGGAAGGAAAGTTAGTAGGAATAGTTACGGATAAAGATATATTTAAAGTAATTATCAACAATAAAGAATTGTTATCCGATTTTAACAACAATAAGAATTTTCAATTTTCTCCCTCTATATTGGAAGAGTATAGAGAACATCTTTTTGAAAATATCTTTCGACCAGGAGTATCCTAAAAACAATTATAGCAGTCATATATTTTAATATAATTAGAAGGCACGTAAAATTTGAATATTTTTTTAAAGGCTTTAGATGTATGTATGATTTTGCTTCATTTTTGAAATACAA
>CAWIYT010000236.1:0-15588 GCA_963840085.1 uncultured Nitrososphaerales archaeon | reverse complement strand
GCTGGAATTGATGCATTCTTGGCATCTAAACTGGTAGGTAATGAAGGAAAGGTTATTGGAATTGATATGACTGATAGAATGTTAGAAAAAGCAAGAAAGGCTGCAATTATAAATAACTATAAAAATGTAGAATTTAGAAAGGGAGATATTGAAGAAAGAATACCTATTGAAGATAATTCTGTAGATGTTGTAATAAGTAATTGTGTTATTAATTTGACCTCTAATAAGACAAATACCTTCAAAGAGGTTTATCGTGTTTTGCAAAAAGAAGGAAAAGGAAGAATGATTATTTCTGACTTGATAACAACTAAAGAAATTAGCAAAGATAACATCAATACTAATAATTGGTGTAGTTGTATTGATGGTGCATTAACAAAAGAAAACTATTTACAAAGTATTAGAGATGCTGGTTTTCAAAACATTGAGGTAGTAAATGAGAAAACCTATATGGATGAAACCAATTTTAGTGATGGAAGAAAGATTATCAGTATAATAGTTAGAGCAATAACAAACTAAATCATGTGAGATATATGAAATTTTTTGGAAAAACTAAAACGAGTAATGACAACTACACAAACGATAAAACAGTTCTATTTGTATGTGTTGAAAATGCAGGAAGAAGTCAGATGGCTGAAGGTTTCTTTAAAAAATATGCTCCAAAAGGATTTAAAGTTCAAAGTGCAGGAACAAAACCTGTATTTCAAATTAATCCAATAGTAGTTGAAGCAATGAAAGAAGTTGGAATAGATATCAGTAAACAAAAATCAAAAGAATTAACTGATGAAATGATTCGAGATTCTGATAGTGTAGTAAATATGGGTTGTATGGACAAGAGTTTTTGCCCTACAATATGGTTACCAAAAGTTATAGAATGGAATTTGGAAGACCCAAAAGGAAAATCTATAGAAAAAGTTAGAGAAATAAGAGATGAAATAGAAAAAAGGGTAAAAGAACTTGTTTCAGCAATTACAATCACTACTGAAAAATAATTTAGACAGAAATAAAAAAATCTTTTTTGCAGAACTCATTGGAACTTTTACAGTTATAGTATTTGCTACCGGTTCTGTTGTATTAGATGCAAAATTAAATGGAACATTAGGACTTCCATTTATAGCAATTGCTCCTGCTATTGCTGTTGCTATTGGAGTTTATCTATTTGGGAAAACATCCATGGCACATTTCAATCCTGCAGTAACTGTAGGCTTTATAATTACAAATCATTTACGAAGTAGACAAAAATTATTTCTTGCTTATCTTGCGGCTGAATTAATGGGTGCTTTGGTAGCAAGTATTTTCATTTTTTTTCTATTTGGAAATGAGGTTAATTTAGGTGCTAATGCTCCTAACTATGCTAATTATCCGGTTTATGTTATTATCGGTATTGAAATTTTGGCATCTGCTTTACTAATGTTAGTAATTCTTATAGTAGTGTATACAAAAGGGTTAAAGAAATTTGGCGGAATAGCGATTGGTGCTATAGTGGGTTTGGATATCTTCTTGTTTGGAATGATTTCTGGTGCTTCGATGAATCCTGCCCGCTCTCTTGCACCTGCTGTTGTGTCTGGTTATTATATTGATTTGTGGCTTTATCTTACTGCACCATTTATTGGGACTTCAATAGTAGCATTCCTGTTAAAGAGTAAATTTTAGGCCTATTCTAGTAATATAATCTACAACCTGTGATCATTATTTACTTTTGAGTTTTATAAATAACAATTAAGTTATCATAGAAATAGTATAAATTGGTTATTAGTTACTTTTTTCTAACGTATTTCAAGTAAGGTATTATAATATTTATTAGTAGACATCGACAAAATTAGGTCTAAACGATTTTTAAAATTTTAAGGTAAAACAGAAGACTCATGGACATCATAAGTAAATACCTTATTATGAATTTTTCCTGATTTTTTTACATCTTCTAAAATTTTTTGTGAGTCTGAATTATTAACAACTCTTTTTCTAATTACAAAGTAAAAAATTTCAATAACTATCAATAATTTCCAAATTAATTATTGTGATGTTTTATTCTAAAATATTCCATATGGTAAGCTAAAAGAGAGACATATATTGTGACCTCTCTGCTGCTTTTGTACAAAAAACAAAGAATTGAAAATAATAATTATTAATAATCAATTAAATGATGCATACACACTACTTTATAACTAATACTGGACAATGTGCATATGTTACAACTCCACTAGCTACACTACCAAGAAGCATTTTTTTGAAACCAGTTCTCCCTCTTGTTCCTACAACAATTAGGTCAACATTGTTTTTTTCAGAATAAATCACCAATGCTACTGATGGATTAGTTGTACGAGGAGTCATAACTACATCTACTTTAGAATTTAGATGGAGTTTATCAGCTTTATCTTTTATTTTGTTTAGAATATTCTGCATCTCTTGTTTTTCTTTTTCATATACTTCTTCAAGTACTTCAGGTTTACCCCACTCATATGGATATTCACCATGATACCAAGGCTCTATTGGAAGAATATTTACAATTAATAATAATTCACTTTCGCATTTTTTAGCAAAATTTATTGCATATTCAGCAGCTTCTAATGATTTTTCAGATCCATCTACTCCAACTAGAATTTTTTTAAAATGGTTTTGTACTATTTTATTATCTGCATCTTTTGTATCATTAACCAATTTAGATACAAGAAGGTAATAGCATTTTAAATAAAAACCTATAATATGTATACCAACAATAATATATCTATAACTAGAAAGGAACCTAAAATTTCAAAAATTTATCAAAAGGAACTTGATGTATTTAACAAATATCTCTCGATATGGGTAGCAATTTGTATTGTATCTGGAACCTTGATAGGATATTTTTTTCCTTGGCTATCTACTTCTTTGTCAGAGATTGAGTTTGCAAATGTCTCGCTTCCTATAGCAGTAGTGCTTTTGATGATGATGTATCCAATTATGCTAAAGGTAAAATATTCAGAGCTGTTGAACCTTAGGAAAAATGCAAAGGTTATGGCTTTTACATTGACCATAAATTGGGGAATCCAACCTTTTGTAATGACTTTTATCGCTTGGTTGTTTATGTCTGTTATTTTTTCCTCTATAATTCCTGAAAAATTACATAAGGAATACATGATAGGGATGATAATTCTTGCACTTGCCCCTTGTACAGCAATGACACTTGTATGGACATATCTTGCTAGAGCTAATGTTAGCTGTGCACTACTCCAAGTATCAATAAATGACATCCTTATCCTTGTTCTTTATGTTCCTCTTGGTGTGTTTTTGCTTGGAGCCACTGGTTTTACTGTTCCTCTAGATACTCTTTTTGTGTCAATTTTACTGTATGTTGCAGTACCCTTGGGATTAGCGGCATTAACGCGACAAATAACAATCAAGACAAAGGGAGAAGAATGGCTTGATTTTCATCTAATTGAGAGAATTGATAAAATTACTCCTATTGGGCTTTTGATAACCCTAGTTCTTATTTTTATTTTCCAAGGTGACAAGATCATCAATTTTCCTTTTCACTTGATATTAATCGCAATTCCTCTTTTGATTCATACTTATCTAATCTTTGCATTAGGATACTTTGGATCAAAAAGGTTGAGGATATCTTATCCGGAAGCAGCACCTACCGCTTTCATTGGAGCAAGTAACTTTTTTGAACTTGCAGTAGCAGTATCTACAATTTTGTTTGGTGTACATTCTGGAGTTACTTTAGCAATTACGGTTGGTGTTTTGGTTGAAGTTCCGGTAATGCTGTCTCTTGTACAAATTATGAAAAGGAAAAGAGCAAAATTCCAATTTGATACCTCAGAACCTCCAAATAAATTTTGATACTCTAAATTCATATTTATAATTACATATTTTACTAAATAGAGCATAAAAAATTATTCAATAAATGGATTTCAAACTATACCATACAGTAATAAGTTCTGATCTTTAAATATCATAATGTAGTTTGAAAAAAGTCTATAGATTGATATATATTCACTATTTTTTTAATTATTTATCTTTGTTAATTAATTTGATTGTCTCTGAATATATCAAACCAGTAGTAGCCAATAATAGAACAATAATCCAATCAGAAAATGCCAAAGGAACTAAATCAAATATTTCTTGAATAAGCGGATAGTTCATGATAAAAATAATCAAAGATATTTCACCTAATAAAGAATATATCAGAAATTTATTACTCAAAAATCCTAATTTATGGATGTTATGTCTAAAGGATCTACAGGAAAAAGCAAAGAAAAGTTCAAAAAATACAATTAATGCAAAAGCCATAGTTCTTGCCTTTGCAATACCATACTCTGAATCCCATCCATTGACGTTAAGAGTATTCCAAAATAAAAATAATGTTACAGTCGCAAGTATTATTGGAATTGGTATCAACCATTTTTTTACTCCAAAGAATATAGTTTCATTTGGATTTCTTGGTTTTCTTTGCATAATATCTGGTTCACTAGGTTCCATACTAAGTGCAATTGCAGGTGAGCCATCTGTTGCCAAATTTATGTATAGAATATGTTTTGCAAGTAAAGGAAATGGCCATCCCATTACTACCGCAAAGGTTAGTATTAATATTTCACTAATGTTTGCAGATAATAGGTAAACTAGGTATTTTTTGATGTTGTCAAAAATTCGTCTTCCTTCATGAATAGCAGAGACTATAGTTGCAAAATTGTCATCTGCAAGTATCATTGATGATGATTCTTTAGCTACATCAGTACCTGTAATTCCCATAGCTATGCCTATATGGGCTGCCTTCAATGCTGGTGCATCGTTTACACCGTCACCAGTAACTGCAACTATATGCCCATTATTTTTTAGAGTTTGTACTATCTTTAGTTTTTGCTCAGGTAATACTCGTGAATAAATCTTGATGTTACTTAATTTATTTTTATTTTTTTCCTTGTTAAAGGAATCAAAATCCATTTTCTCTAGTTCTTGTCCAGATACAATTATTGCTTCTTTTTCTATGTCAGTTTCATATTTGTTCACAATTCCAATTTCTTTTGCTATGGCTAATGCAGTAAATTTCTGGTCACCTGTTATCATAACTACATTGATTCCAGCAGTCTTACATTGGCTTACAGCATCTTTGACTTCTTTTCTAGGTGGATCTATTATGCCTACAAGTCCCAGAAACAAAAAATTATTATTATTATTATTTATATTCCTCTCTGTCAGAATTTTACCTATTTGAACTTCATTATTAGTGGTAGTAGCAAATGCTAGAACTCTGAGTCCATCATTAGCCATTTTATGATTTATTGAAATGATATGATCTTTAATTTTATCTGTCAAAGGCAAAAATCGACCATCTTTTAGAACTCTATTACAATGATTTAAAATGACCCGTGGTGCACCTTTAGCAAAAACCTCATATTCTTCTTTCTTTGTTTTATCTGATCTATGATGAAAGGTTGTCATCATCTTTCTTTCAGCAGTAAAAGGAATTTCTCTTAATCTAGGATACAAGCTAGATAATTCATCTTTTGTAATGCCAACTTTTTTTGCAAAGATCAATAATGCAATTTCTGTGGTATCCCCAAACATTTTGATAGTATCATCTTGAAGTAATTCTATTTTTGCATCATTGCATAGTACTGCACATTTAACAAGCAACATTAGATCATTTTTGTTAATGCTTGTTGAATTAGAAGATAGTAGGCTACCTTTAGTATTATATCCAACTCCAGTAACTTCGATGAAATGATTATCATAAATGTAAACTTGTTTTACTGTCATTTCACCTTTTGTCAACGTCCCTGTTTTATCACTACAAATTACTGTTGTAGAACCTAGTGTTTCAACAGCTGGTAATCGTCTAATTAATGCATGTTTTTTAGCCATCCTATATGCTCCTATTGTAAGTGAAGTTGTAATTATAGCAGGTAGTGCTTCTGGAACTGCCGCAACCGCTAAACTAATACTCCAAATCAGAATATCTAGTATAGGTAAACCACGGATTAAAGAAATAAAAAATACAATACCAACTATTATTAGCATAGACAAACTAAGTAATTTTACTATATGTTTGATCTTTAATTCAAAAGGAGTTTTCTGAGTAGTTATACCTTGAACAACTGTAGTGATTTTTCCTATCTCTGTATTTCTTCCTGTTTCAAAAATTACCGCCTTTCCTCTACCATTCACTATTGTAGTAATTGCATAAAGTATATTCTTTCTATCTTGAATTTGTGTCTCCTCTGGTAATACTGTTTGCATCTTTTCTATAGGTAGCGATTCTCCAGTTAATGGTGCTTCATTTGTTTCCAGATTATATGCTTCAATAATATATGAATCTGCAGGAATCTTATCTCCTGGATATATAAGAATTATATCTCCAGGTACAAGATATTTTGTCTCCATAATTTTTTCTTTATTATCGCGAAGAACTCTACATGTTGTTGCAGTCATTTTCATTAGAGCATCAATAGCCTTTTCTGATCTAAACTCTTGAATAAATCCTACAATAGTAGTCATAATTAATATTGCAACTATAATAATTCCATCTATTATTTCTCCTAAAACAAATGAAATGAATGTTGCTACAAAAAGTATTAACACCAGTGGATCTTTAAGTTGTCTTATAAATATAAAAAATGGAGATCTCTGTTTTTCTTTTTCAATTTGATTAAGACCATATTTTTCTAATCTCTCTTTTGCTTCTGATTCTGTAAGGCCATCTAAACGGCTATGAAGATTGTTCAAAACTTGTTGTGCAGTTAAACTGTACCATTTGGCCTTGGAGGAGAACATCATATGCAGATATTATGATATAAAAAAAGAGGTTGAAATAAAAGAGTTACTATGACAAAAAAAGGCCCTGTTAATTTAAGCAATAAAAGCTATAGCTGTGAATATCTATTTCTAATCTAGTATGCAAATTAGATTTGATAGAAACAGGACATCCACTGTAATAGTAATTTATTCTTTTTGTATTTGTATTTTCTTATTGGTCTCAGTCTTCACAATACATCCAAAGCATTATCTATTTTTAGAGATCAACATTGTAGTTACCTGTCTGTATGGAACTGGATACAGAAATTTAATCAGAAACCTATTTACAAGAGAAAGAGAATTTCTGCTTTCATAATTGATAAAACCATCATCTAGAATGGTTGGAAACACACTATTTGTGAATAGCAACAGAACCTGTACATAAAACATTACTTGGAACCTATATTTTTGAGAGTAGAAATATGCTTGTTGCCATACAGTTTTCTAGAATCATTGGTAGAAAGGTATGACAAAGATACCTCATATTCAGATGATGGTACTTGGTACCCAGAAGACTGTAAGATACTAAAGCGGAAATATTATATGTATTCACCAATTGGAAGAAGAGTTTGATAGAAAGGGTAATGCAGTATTTCAAGAAGGATAGGATAGAAGGATTTAATCACTAGTATCCCTGTAATAGTAAAAAAGATTGTGATAATGGTCATGTGTATAACTGGATAGAACTATTTGTATCAATGTACAATAACACACGAAAGTAGAAAATAATTTACCTGTCTAACATAGGAAGTGATAATATCTTAAGTTAACAGATCCCAATTTTCTTCAATAACATTTCAAAATTAGAATATAAAGATCTGATGATTACATCTAATTCAAATAATAAATTAGAATGAGAGAAAAAATAATAATTTAATATACATAGTAATTGAATTTATATGGATCTATCAAGTTCTGTTTTAATTTTCTTTCTAATAGTTTTCCAATTCTCTATATTTAAGAATAGTATTTCTTTTTCTAGTCTCACCTTTGTCTCTCTATGTTTTTTTTCTAGTATTCCAATTTTTTTACTAATTTCTTCATAAACTTTTTGAAGATTTCGATGATCCTCAATTAAATCAGTACATGAATCGATACAATCAATTGAAATTTTATAGTATTTATTTACAATCTGGGTATTTGAAGAATGTATCTTGTCTTCATTTTCTTGTTTTTGAAAAGCTAGCCATTGAAGAATAACATCATCATTTGCTAATTGTTTTTTATCATTGTAATTATTGTTTAAAAATTTTTTATTAATCATGCTGTATTATTTCTTTTAGCATATTAAATTATATAGATTTTAGAAAAATAATTAGAGTTCTATTTATTATATATTCACTTTCAATTCTGTTGTTAAATTTTTAAATTCTTTCTTTCTATCACTAAAGAATTGAAATACTAAGGCTGTTGCTGTTAAAGTTAAACCTGCCACAGTTCCTATAATAAATAATTCACAACTCATTCCTATAAATATTAGAACATTCTACTATTTTAATTTATTTGAATTGATTCAAATATTATGATGTAAAATATAATTTAATATTTATTGATCGGTATAATGAGATGTATAATAAATAATAATAATAATAATAAGAATAAGAATAAGAATAAAATAAGAATAAGAATAAGAATAAGAATAAGAATAATAACCATCAATTTGCTTATCGTTATTTGATTTAAGGTTACATCACAAAAAGATTGTTATTTTATTAGATTATTTAATAATAAATAATTTTCTATTAGATCTTGATTGACCAATGACTAGATTATTTAATGTATTATAATTTATCAAGAATTGAGAAAACACAATCAATATATTTATTTAATTTATCTTTTTTAAAAAAATAAAAGCTATGTCTATTTTAAGACTAACAGATTATCATTACTAAAATAATATTAAGAGATATTTTTGATTTATTGATTAAAGAAAAAATTATTTTTATTAGTATTACGAAAATTACTTATACAGTTTTTTGTCTAATAAAAGGTTATTACTTGTGAGACAATAAAATGATACCAAATAAAAATAGAATAACAGATGATCATAGTAACTGGCGAACATCTTCAAGAGTAGTAGATTATTTAAATCGTATTGATAAAATACCTCATAGGACAGAAGGAGAATTTCTATTGTGTGAATTTATCCCTAAAAAAACAAGTAGAATTCTTGATCTAGGGACAGGAAATGGAAGATTAATAAAATTGCTAAAAGAAAAAATTCCAGCTATAGAATCTGTAGCAATAGATTTTTCTCCACCTATGCTTAATGAGCTCAAAAGGGAATTTCCAAATGATAAAACAGTGGAGATAATAGAACATGACTTAACTTATCCTCTTCCTGCTAACTTGGGAAAATTTGATGCTATTATATCTAGTTTCGCAATACATCATTTGAAACATAATCGTAAAAGAGACCTTTACTCAGAAATCTTTTTTATTCTTAAACCAGGAGGTATTTTCTGTAATCTTGATCATATTCATTCAGAATCTAAAAAATTAAATCAATATTTTAGAAAAGTAATGGGACGAACTGTTGTAAATAAAGAACATGGTAAAAGACTAACTAAAATTGATATTCAATTGGAATGGTTATTAGATATAGGATTTATAGATGTAGATTGTTATTGGAGATGGTTAGAATTTGCATTGTTAATAGGATTTAAACCTTGGCATTAATTTATTAATAATAATTTAGTTTGGGTTTGACTTTTATCAATATAATGATTTAAGTTCATATTATTTGACTAAATTCATGGTAATAATATGTAAAATTATCTTCAATAAAAATTATATCCAATAATAATAAGCAGATTTAATTCTTTTTTGAAACTATTATTAAAAAAATTGCAAATTACAAATTAGTAAATTTCATCAATTACCTTCTAATTTCTTTAATTTTAGAAAAGATTTGATATTCTTAATATATGGTATTTAACTACCTTTTTTCTATCATACCTTTAACCTCTTTTGAAATAATAACTATTCTTATTTGTTATTATACCTTTAAGTCTATTTGCAAGACTAACGGTTGGTCTTATCACAGTTATTTGTGGCCTTGTTTCTCAATCTAATAACCCAAATAGAACTTCATCTACATTATTCCACGTTTTATATCAATATCGATATTTTTATGGTGAAAATCTCAATTTCAAATTCCAATCCATTTTTCCTTTATTCTCTTGGATGACTCAAATCAAATGATGTTTTCATGGCATAAAATACACTATTTAAATTATATGAAGATTGACTAAAGTCATATTCAAAGTAAGATAACACATATCATTACCAAGGAATTTATCTATAAAAACCATCTTATCATGAATTATTTTAGTTGCCATATCAAAATATTCTCTTAAAAATATTAAATAGTAAAGGATTCTTCTTTTAACATAATTATACAAAGAAGAAAAAAACATGTATACAGATTTAGTGTAGAGTCATTAGAATTCTACTATAGATAATCATTAATGAATTTTACAATAATGATCTAAAAAATTACATTAAAAAGCGGAAAAAATTAAGGGTTATTCTGAAGATATCATACAAGAATTAGGTCCAGCCTCTAAATCTGACATTTCTATTTCATCATATGGAAGCATTTGTTTATTGATTGATATTATTGTTCTATAGTTCATTGGTCTAGGTGGTACTGTATCAGTTATATAATGAATAAATTCTTTCTTATCCATCGAAAGAAGTTTTATTTTTTTCTTTATTGTACCAAGCGTTTCTAATATTGGAACAGTATGTTTCAAAGCAATTGATGTTCCATTAAAATGTGCTGGAAGAATCACTGTATCATCAGGTAATTGAAGAATCTTTTTATGGTAAGTATCATATAACAGTTCAGCAAATTTTACAGATTGATCTCTTAAATCAGGTCTTCCTACACCATCAACAAATAACGTATCTCCAGTAAATAAATAAGAATGTGTTAGATTTTTGTCATTTATATTATTCTTATTATTATCACTAAGGGCATACTCAATAAGAAAAGACATACTACCATTCGTATGTCCGGGTGTATAAATTGCTTTTAATGTAACTTTATTGCCTATATCTATTCTATCTTCATCTTTGACATACTCTATATTTTTTAGTGTACTATTACTAGAATCATATTCTTCAAGAGAGCTAAAATATGCAAATGTTTGTTCAGCATTTGTTTCTGTTGTTGTTATAGTTTTGATTAATTTTACAATTCCTGAGACATGATCTGCATGCTGATGAGTATCAAGTAACTTTGTTATTTGTAATTCATTGTCCTTTGCAGTTTTTAAAAAAGCTTCATAAATTTCACGACTTGGATCTATAACTGCCGCTAGTTTATCTTCTTTGGAAGATATAATATAGCCCATACATCCTTTTGATATTCTTCTAATCTGCCATATTTTAAATGGATCTTCTTTTGGAACGGGAATTTCAGCAGCATCATAGACTTTATTCCATCCGGCCATCCCTCCTTTTACACTTTTTACATTATATCCTAATTGATTTAGTATATTTGCAGCAATCAATGATCTATTTCCATGTGCACAAACTGTAACAATTTCTTTATCTTTGGGAATTTCCTTCAACAAAACAGGATCATTCACAAATAACCGATCAACAGGAATTAATTTAGGATCAACATATTTGTCATAAGAAATTCTCCATGCTTCATACTCTTGAGGGGTTCGAACATCTAAAAGAAAAATATTTTCATGATTATCTATTTTCTTTTTTAAATCCTCAGGCTCTATTTCTTGTTTGCCTCTAATGATTTTACTATGCATATTCTACCACTATAATTAATGCATATTTGTAGGTTTAAATTTGCTTTTCAAATAAGATATGAATGATATATAGAAATAGGTCAGAATTCTAATCTCGCTGTTCTTTATCCTATATATGAAAGGTTTTTGTCATCAAATTTTTTAATTTGCATAAAACTTGTTTCAAATTTATTATTAGAGATCAATTGTAATTGTGGAAAGGCATTTATGGGATTATTTGCAAATTTCGTCGTTGTATGATCTTTCCCAAAAATATCCAAACATAACTTATAAGTCATTTTTCTAACTTTGTTTTCATCTATTATTCCTAAACTATGTAAATATTCATGAGCCAAAACTGCAAAAATATAAGAATTGTATTCCTCTTTAGATTTTGTATTTTTTATATATTCTAATATATATCGATTAGCAACTATGACATTTGAGCCTAGCATGTGATATGCACCTAGACTACTTGGCATTCCTTGTAAAATTAAGTTTAGTCCTGTTCTGTTCATTTTAAAAACTGTGGATATACAAGATTTTACAAATTCAAATATTTCATTAAAATCTTCCAGATTATTTAACTTATTTTTATTGTTTTGTATTTCTAAAACTTTTTGGTTTATTTCTATATCTCCTATAGATAATATTGTCATTCGAATTAATAAATATTAGTTCTTGATTACGAATTAGATATATAGATAGATGTATTATAAATATCATATATTAACTTCTTTTGATAACAACCTCATATCTTGCTATTATTTAAAAAAATATCAATCACAGTTATCAATAGTATACTATATCTGTTTTACCAATTCGATTTTATATTTTTTTCTAATTATTAATAAATAGATAGATCAATTAATACATATAGAACTGGAAATACGATTAGTTATTATTAATTATTTAACTGTGAAATATTTTGTAGTTTAATATTTGCATGTGTCTAAAAATAATTTAAAGAGGGTAGCCGTCATTACAGGTTCTAGTAGAGGAATAGGAAAAGCAATTGCTAAGGAATTTGCAAAAAATAATTATTCTATTTCGTTGAATGCAAGAGATGAAAATGAGTTAATAGAAGCTGTACAAGAATTAAGAAATGAAGTTAATAACCCTGACCAAATTTCATATCTCGCAGGAGATATTTCAGACGAGAAAATTTGTATTTCATTAATGGAAGAAACTATAAAAAGATTTGGAAGAATGAATGTTTTGATTAACAATGCAGGTATAAGTGGGCCATCAGAGAGAACGAATAAGATAACATCCATAGACTGGGATTATATTATAGGAGTTAATTTGAGAGGTGCATTTCTTTGTACAAGAGAAGCATTGAAATATATGCTAAATAGTCATAATAATACTTCTAAGAGCCTATTCGAAAACTCCTCCTCTCTTATATGTTATCCAAGCACAGGCAAAATGTAATATTGCAATATAATTATCTTCTTTCTTTTCCCATCTAATCAACAATCTTCTGAATCTGTTCATCCATGAATGTGTTCTTTCAACAACCCATCTTCTTGCTCTGTATTTTGGTATCCTTTTCTTCTTTTTTTTGTTACTATTATTGTATTCTTCTCCTCCTTTCTTGCAAACATGTATGGTATAACCATATTTCTCAAGTAACTCATATACTTCAGGATAGTCATAACCCTTGTCAAGACAGATATGTTGTTGTAATTTTAGTGATGATGATGATGATGGCAATGGTCTATGTATCACTATACTCTGAAGTGTTGTTCTTGTCATCTTCATATCATGTCTATTAGCGCCATCTATAGTAATTCCAATAGGAATGCCTTGACCCTCTACCAAGAGACTACGTTTAGTACCAGATTTACTTCTGTCTGTTGGATTTGATCCTGTACTTTTTTCCTCCAAGAGGCGCTTTTGTTATTGCACCATCCATTGACTGCCATTTCCAATTGATACCAATTTTTTTATCGTATAATTTTAAACCATCAATCCACATTTGTTTGAATATACCATCTTTTCTCCATTGCTGAAACCTGTCATGTACAGTACTGGATGCACCAAGACTTCGTGGTAGTGCTTTCCACTGACATCCAGTACGTGCAATATAGAAGATATAGCAGTCATTGCTTTTCTATCATCCATTCTAGGACGACCTATTTGCTTCTTCTTACATTTTGTCTTTGGTAAAAGAAGGATAATCCTGTTCCATAATGCGTCTGGTATTTCATATGATGAATCAATTCCAGAAATTATAGATATCAAATAAATTATCTCATAAATTTTAAGATAATAGATACATTTAGCTTTGTCTAAATAGTCTATTAGTACCATAAACTTAAATACTATAAACTACTTTTCGAATAGGCTCTAAGTGCAGTTTAGACTATTACAATCTGCAAGTTTTACTATGAATGGTCTTCATTGAGATCAATTATATCTAATGGTAACATTACTTAGGCCTGTGTAATTAGGATTCTAACCTCTTTGATACTTTTTGATAATGTTCCTCACATACCGGAAATTGTTGAGAAGTAGTCTCATTTTCAATATGTCTTGTAGCAGGCTTAGAACATTCTTTCTCTGTTGGATTTCCTTTTATTTTGGCATAAGTTGCATAATAACATGTTTCCCCTTTTATAGTATTATTCATTATTTCTTTATATAGATAAAAAGTAGTATTTATCTTCTAGTAAATTTTATACACTATTTCTTAACTCCCTTAGATTCCCTGAACTATAGTTAGAGAATTAGATTTTTTAATCAATAAAAAAATAGAGTAATTTGTATATTTAAGAATATGGATTACATAGAATAGAGGAAACTTTCATTATAAAGTTATATCCAAATAATACTGAGTTAATACAAGTCTTCTTATTTCATCTTCTGCTAATTATTTAATATAGTTATCACTATATACACAAAATGCAAGAAATGGTTTATTTAATTTTGATGGACTTCTACCTTCATAATCAACTAATTCGTCAATTAAATCATATTCAAAGAAATAATCCAGCATAGCAAATACTCGCAATTCTTTTCTTCCATTTGCCTTGTTGCGTAACTCGCTATTCCTAACATATTTAGCTAACCTATTCTAGTCATAATACATGTGAACTGGAAGAAGTACAATGAATCTCTTGTTAAACGTGGTGAGGTATTACTTGATTTTGATGTTATGGACAACTGGAATTCTGAACTAGAGAAGATGAATCAAGGAAAAGAAGGTAGAAAATTCGTATATCTACAGATTCATTTATCAAACTACTTGGGTACATGAGAGCATATTTTCATTTACCATACAGACAAACAGAAGGAGAGTAGTGAGAGGGCATGCTTCAAACACACTACCATCTATTCCAGATTATAGTAGAATTTGCAGAAGAATAAATAGATTGGATATCAAAATAAACGATGATGATGAGGACAAATCTAGTTTACAACATGATGATAATTTTGTAATTGCAATTGACTCTACCGGTGTTAAAGTTACAAACAGAGGGGGGAATGGATCAGACATAAATGGAAAGTAAAAAGAGGTTATCTCAAAATACACATAGCAGTTGATATCAAGAAGAAAAGAATTTTATCATTAGATGTTACTAGTGAACAAGTACATGATGGAAAAGTACTATCTAAATTAGTCGATGATATTACAATAAAACAGAACAAGGAAATAGATACTCTGCTATCATGGATGGTGCCTATGACAGTAACAAGAATTTTCAATTTCTATCATTTAAAGGAATTCAACCAGCAATTAAGTTAAGAAAGAATGCCAAGTATAGATAGAAAGACAAACCATTATTTGTGAGAAACAAGAACGTACAATCACAGAAAACCAATCTACAACAATGGAAGGATAGCGTCAGCTATGGAAAGAGATGGATGGTAGAAACTGTCTTTTCTTGTATTAAGAGAATGTTTGGTAGAGAATATGTTACTGCTATAAGATTTGAGAACATGATAAAAGAAATGATACTGAAAGCATCTTTATATAACGTGTTTCAGAGTCTAACTATTACATAATTATCAATCTCAGTAGGATAGATTTGATTATCTAGATGAGTTACGCAAC
>CAWIYT010000235.1:0-4000 GCA_963840085.1 uncultured Nitrososphaerales archaeon | reverse complement strand
CAAAAGAATAATATTCTCATAGATCAACATATCTATAAAAAACAAATGTATTGGATACATTAAAAAACCTTTAGTCCAATACTTTGATTAATTTACTTCACATATATTTAATATTAAATTTTATTCTCCTCCAAGCTAGTTTCTATTGGAGTTAGATTTAAAACAATGTCAAATATAGCAGATCGCTTTTGTGTAAGCTTTAATATCTCTTGTAGTTTTTCTTTTGGTGATTTTAATAAAATTTGCAACATCAGGTTTTTCTTTAATTACTCTAACTGTCTCAAAGATTTTAGTCACATTGACGCCATTTGTAATGTTTTCGTTATTGTTTATCTACAGTTTAATATTTCAAATTTTATTATTTATCAAGAATAGATATTAATATATTAATAACAAATTATTAGTTAATAATTTCATATGAATCAAGAGAAAATTGATCAACTTGCAGAAAGAATTCTTACTGAAACAAATTCTGCAATGATCTGTCTTGTATTATATATAGGCCACAAGCTTAACCTATTTAATTCTCTAAAGGAGACTGGTGCTGTTACTTCTGTAGAATTAGCAAATAGAACTAAATATTCTGAGCGTTATCTGAGGGAATGGTTAGAATGTATGACAGTTCATGATTATATAGAATATGATCCTTCAACAAATAAATTTAGTCTTCCAGAAGAACATGCAGTAGTATTTTGCGATCATGATAATATTGCATATACAATTCCTTTTGTTTATTGGATTCCTAGTTTAGCTTCAGTCATAGATAATCTAGTTAAGGCATTCAAAACTGGTGAAGGTATTCCTTATTCTGACTATGGTTCTAATCTAATATTTGCACAAGGAGAAGGAAATAGACCAATGTTTGTAAATGATATTAGTAAATGGATTGCCTCTATGCCTGATATGGAGAATAAACTCAAATCAGAAGGAGGACATATTCTTGATGTAGGATGTGGCGATGGATGGGCTAGTATTTCATTGGCTAAAAATTTTCCTTTAATTAAAGTAGACGCTGTTGATCCAGATATTACTTCAATAGAAAATGCTCGTGGGAATATTTCTGAAGCTGGCTTGTCTGATAGAATATCATTACATAATATGCCTATTGAAAAATTATCAGTGGATGATAAATATGATTTAGCGATGACTTTTGAATCAGTCCATGATATGCCTTACCCAATAGAGTCTCTACAAAAAATCAAAGAAATGCTATCTCCCCAGGGTGTTGTTTTGGTTGCAGATGTCAAAATGCAAGAAACACTCGAGAAAAAAAATGACTTTGTAGGTAGACTCTATTATAATTTTAGCGTATTACTTTGTCTTCCACAATCAATGGCCTATTCTAATTCTGAAGCTACAGGAGCAGCTATGACTCCTTCAACATTTAAAAGATATTCAAAAGAAGCAGGATTCTCAACAGTTGACCTCTTGCCAATAGAACATTTTATGTGGAAATTTTATAGATTGGCGCCATAACATGAGATTTGTGATTAAAACTTAATAGATTTGAACTAAACAATTGGAACATCTAGATTTTGCTAGTTGAATAATGAATAGATTAGCAAAAAGACGTTTAAATGTATTCTACAAAAAAAAGAAGAGTGTATGAATTGTTTTTTGGTTCTTCTCTTTTCTGCTAGTTATTAAAGTCACCTACTACTACAGATCTTGATGTAATTCCTGTTCCAAAGTTATTTTGTTGATTAAATGTACCGTCACCGTTTCCCAAAAGGTAGAGACTTCATTGTCGTCAGAGTTAGCAACAATCAGATCAAGTTATTTATCTTTTCCGGATGGTTGGGCTTGTGCACTTGCTGTCATCAACGATGGGAACGATAGAGCAATTGTTCCTGTAATTAGTACAATTAATAAAAATATTGCATTAGTTTTTTTTGTTTCTACAATTTTATTATTCAATATTTAAATACAATTTTTTTAAATATTTAAATATATTGTACTTGATTATATCTGAAATACGATAGATGAATAAAGATTTTTTGAAGATAAAGTTGTGATAGCTGATTTTTTAAAAATAACTACAATAAGATGAACATAAAGAGAATCATTAATTATAATCATTCATTGGACATAGATAAACTTAAATTGTTACTACTTCTAGAATATAGGAGTAATACTGATAGCGATGTAAAAAAGGGTCTAATGTAATAGTACAACAAATATGGTCTCATTTTGAACTGTGTTTAAGTTACCATCATTAAATTCTAATTATATAAATTGATAATCCAGATAGATACACTCATTTTATATGTAAATTTAAAGATGAAATTCATAAATTTTTCGACACCTCAAATTTTTTTAATATCATATTTTTAATGTACGGAATTATAATTGAGATCCAATTTATTTTGATAATCATTATAAGTAATAAATTAATAAACAATATAATGTTCTTGATAAAAGTACAATTCATCCATCATTTTAATCTAATATCTTTTTAGTCAAATAGTATGGGGGGGTGGTTATAATATTGGACAAAATAACCACCACCATAAAAATATGGTCATCTTTTTTCTATGTAGGTTGCTATTATTTATTTTACTATAAAGTATATAACAATTGCAAATAATTTATTCAAATCATCTATTGAAAATTATAATATTTATAATAAATTAGTAAAGAGTAATACCATTATATAAAATTTGAAATCTATTGAATAATTTTATTCTCTATTTAGTAAAATATATAATTATATATGAATTTAGAGTATCAAAATTTATTTGAAGGTTCTGAAACATCAAATTGGAATTTTGCTTTTTTCCTTTTCATAATTTGTACAAGAGACAGCATTACCGGAACTTCAACCAAAACACCAACAGTAATTGCTAAAGTAACACCAGAATGTACACCAAACAAAATTGTAGATACTGCTACTGCAAGTTCAAAAAAGTTACTTGCTCCAATGAAAGCGGTAGGTGCTGCTTCCGGATAAGGTATCCTCAACTTTTTCGATCCAAAGTATCCTATTGAAAAGATTAGATAGGTGTGAAGTATAAGAGGAATTGCAATTAATATCAAGTGATAAGGAAAAGTGATGATTTTATCACCTTGGAAAATAAAAATAAGAACTAGAGTTACCAAAAGACCAATAGGAGTAATTTTATCAATTCTCTCAATTAGATGAGTTTCAAGCCATTCTTCTCCCTTTGTCTCGATTGTTACTCGTCGTGTTAATGCCGCTAATCCCAAAGGTATTGCAACATACAGTAAAATTGAGACAAAAAGAGTATCAAGAGGAACAGAAAACCCACTGGCTCCAAGCAAAAACACACCAAGAGGAACATAAAGAACAAGGATAATAAGATCATTTATTGATACTTGAAGTAGTGCACAGCTAACATTAGCTCTAGCAAGATATGTCCATACAAGTGTCATTGCTGTACAAGGTGCAAGTCCAAGAATTATCATACCCATCATGTATTCTTTATGTAATTTTTCAGGAATGATAGAAGAAAAAATAACAGCCATAAATAACCAAGCGATAAAAGCCATTACAAAAGGTTGGATGGCCCAATTTATGGTCAATGTAAAAGCCATAACCTTTGCATTTTTCCTAATGTTCAACAGCTCTGAATATTTTACCTTTAGCATAATTGGATACATCATCATCAAAAGTACTATTGCTATAGGGAGTGAGACATTTGCAAACTCAATCTCTGACAA
Organism: uncultured Nitrososphaerales archaeon; assembly: GCA_963840085.1. Classification (GTDB taxonomy): domain Archaea; phylum Thermoproteota; class Nitrososphaeria; order Nitrososphaerales; family Nitrososphaeraceae; genus TH1177. The sequence continues at coordinate 319 of CAWIYT010000235.1, read as the reverse complement.
GGAAATAGATAGTGAAGGAAAAAAATATCCTAGTAAGGTTCCGGATATAATACAAATTGCTACCCATATCGAGAGATATTTGTTAAATACATCGAGTTCCTTTTGATAAATTTTTGAAATTTTAGGATCCTTTCGAGTTATAGATGTGTTATTATTAGTATATGTATTATAAGTTTTTATTTAAAATGCTATTATTTTGTAACTAAATTGGTTAGCTCTTATTTCTGAATGTTTCAGCTAGTTGTAACAAAGAATTTCCATGAATCTTTGTTCTCTTGTCTTGGTTCTATTGTTATGAATAAACTGGAATGTTTTGGAG
>CAWIYT010000234.1:0-16698 GCA_963840085.1 uncultured Nitrososphaerales archaeon | reverse complement strand
TTACTGTTGTAATTACTACCGCAATCGCTGTAACTTCTAATATTATGGCTACTTACCTTTGTTACTTTTGTTGTTTGTCGGTGATGAGTATGACGGACTTCCGCCTAATGATGGTAATGGCTTATTATTATTGATGCTGCTATATATACTCATTTTAAAACCTCTATTCGAGATTTGTACTAATCCAATTAAATTAATTTTACGCGATATTTTCCAGAAATCTTTTTTAATTATTAATTAATCTAACTCACCACTTATATTCATATATAAGTAAAGTTAGAGTATAGAAGAATGTTCTCAAATAAAGTATTCTAATGTAAGAACACAATTGATGATATTGTTAATATTACTGCTTTGAAATCCTGGACCTATACCAATTAGCCTATATTTTCTAATTCTATTTACTTATAATATCATATAAGCAGGAAAAAATATTTGCTATCGTGTTTAATATATGTAATCTTAAACTACTTTAAAGTATTCCAACAGCGATTTGATTAGAAAATATATGCTAAGTGGTATATATTATCTATTTTTTCTAATTTTTCAACGATAGAAGGATCTGAAATATCAAAAGAATTTTTTTTGATAGTAGTAGAATATTGATTCTTATTTTCTAGTTGATCATCAGTAGTCATTTAATCCTTATAATATAACAAGTAGTTAAACAATCTAATAAAATTGTATTTTAGAAATTCTAAAACAAATAAAAAAAGTATCTATTGGTTAGAAGAAGATCTTTCTATTTTCTTGAGAAAGTTAAAGTAGTTCTGAATTGAATCATTATAATACTTTTGTGCAATTTCTATTGATTTGTTAAAAGTTTCTGTAGATCCCAATACAACATCATTTATTCTTCTTGTAGCATTAATTGTATTATCTGTAATAGTTTGGTTGGTCTTGTTGTAAATATCTGCATATCTTTGTGGAGATGTAGAATTATTTCTATAAGATTTAGATGTGACATCTAAAAATCTTGATATTACTGATTGATAAGTTTCAAGAAGATTCTTTTGCAATTCTACAAAGTTGTTTGTGATTGATTGGAATGTATTAATAGCGTTTTGTTGATATTTGCTTGTTGTATCGATACTTTTCTCAATAATTTCATTGCTTGTCTTTTGATATTCATTGATATTCTCATTGAATTTATTTGTTGCATCTGAAACATCGGATGTTATATTGTCTATCTGTTGTTTTTGTTGGTCTAGAAGTTTCTCTGTTTCATCTTTTATAGTACTATTGTGTTTTTTATTTTCTTCTCTTATGTTTGTCATATTAGTAATTAATTACATGTTTATCCACTTTATAAGTAATAATAAATTAAAAAAAGTAACACTTAATTTATCAGTTTAGATAAATGTTGATTATTATTATATTCTAAATTGTTAATAATTTCCTCTCTAATTTATCAAAAAAAATTGAATCGTATCTAACATTTCTAAATGTTCCTCAGTTGTAAAGACAAGGAGCAGACTTACAAACAAAAATCGAAGAACTACAGATAATAAATAAAACTATTGAAAGATAGATAATTACAAGGTAAAAGAAGATGATGCATTGGCTCGTCTATCTGACTAATTACTTCTTTTAAGTGAAAGAGTATAAAACAGTTGGAAAGAAAACAAATGATATGATATATCTTTTACCTAATCTAATCTCTTTAATCGCTCAAACTGAATTTTCTGGATGAATATATCAATATATATCATAACCAATTCACGAGTTATAAAATATATAAACTAAAATTAAAGAAGATATTATTGCAGTAAATTTATTAGTTAATCTAATGATAATAAGATTATCTCTCAGATGATTTGTTAATCGTCATTATATAATTATAATAACTTTGGACAACGTCAAAGTAAAATTTATTTGCAAATTTTATTGATTTAATAAATGTATCCATATTTTTATCAATAATATCATTTATTATTCTTGTAGTAGTATTAGTTTGATTATTCATTTGATATTGGTTTATTTCATTACAAGTGTTAGAATATTCTTCCATAGTCTTTGAGTTCTTCAAATTATGATAAATTATATCATCTAAACGTTTAGAATATATAGAATAATAGGTATTGATGATATTCTTATGTTCTTCCATAAAATTGCACTTTATTTCTTTCATAGTCTTGATTGTTTGTTGATAATTAACCAAGTTCTCAAAATTCCTTGAGGTGATTTTATTTTTTCTTTGAGAAAAATTTTTTGAATACGAAATTACATTATAATCATGTCTATTAACTTCAAGGGGTGATAAATTTGTCTTATCGTGTTCTTTTTTTATTCCAACAATATCTGCTTGTTGTTTTTTTGCTCTAATTAAGAGTTCAGGAGTTATATCTAATCCCATTACTATGGTAATTGTTTTTCTGGCAGCAGTGATTGTGGTAACACCTGTACCACATGCTACATCCAAAACAGAATCATGCTGACCAACATGTTTTATATCAATAATTTCCTTTTCCTCTTCTTGAATAGACATAAAAGATATCTAGAACTTTATTACATAAAAACATTCAGAGACTTATTATAATTTTCTATTGATATTTTGATATTAAATAATAAAAATAACAAATATTTTAAAAGAGAGATCAACGTATATATTTATGAGGTTCTGTCTGGAGTTCCTTTGACTGAAAAACCAGGCTAGAGGACATGTACTACATACATGAGCCTCAATGAACCCTCCTCTTTTGTTTTTGTTGTTGTCATAGCCCTCTAAGGAATCCACATATCCTAACAATAGAAAGGAGGCTATGGAAGGATTGCGTGTCAAAATCCTCTTTGGACTTATGAACAACCGGCTGTTAATAATGGTACAAAAAACTGTTAATAATACTATATAATACTAGAAGACAATTTAATTGTCATATCCCTCTAGGAGCAAATGTAGAAGGCCATGACAATGTTGTGAATCTCTCTGTCTGTACTTTAGTGTATTCACATTGCTAATCATACTATTTAATATTTCGATAATTTAATTAATTAATTTATTAGTAGATTATAGTCATAGTCCAATTAATCAATTGTAGCCGAGTTCCAATCATACAATTGATTATAAACATATAATGATATGGCTATGACTACTGAGTACATATTCGCCTCCTTCTGTGTGAACTCTTTTTGTTAATAACCTATAGTCATAAAATTATTTAAGAATTGTAGACAAATTATTAGTAAAAGCAGCCATAACATCTAAGGAATCTACATCATAACAATAGAAGGTTATGGCAATTTGTGTTCGAATCTTGACGGCGATAGTAAGTAATGAAACTAGTAAAGTATCTTATTTAAAACTTAAAGAACAAAGTTAATTATAAATCATAGCCTGAATTAATGGAGTAATTCGGTTTATAGATACAGGTTGAGACTATGACAACTTATGAGTATACTCCGCTATTGCCTATTTATTAGAAAAGAGTAAATCTTGTATTGTAAAAATGAGACAAAAGTTTTCTAAAAAGCCAATGATGAGTGAATCCTTATACCTATCATCATTGGCCAAATGATATTTCTGACAAATAGTTTTTTTAACAATAAATATTATATAGAATAGTATTTAATGATATTTGGCATTATCAATCAATTCAATTGAACAAAAAAATATCATGAAAGTTTAAACTTTTCTATTACTACTATTACATTACTATACTTTTGTCATACCTTCTTTTCTGTACCTTTCTTTTGCTTCTTCTGTATCAGTTCCTGTCTTTCCTCCTTTCGCAATTATTTGATCACGTGGATCTCGTTTTACAGCAGTAGGTTCATGTGAGAGAATTTCTTCTGGTGACATTGGATCTTTTCCTGTATAAGGAATAAATTTATGTTTAATTTCTTCTTCTGATAAATATATTTTTGTCATACCTTCTGATAAATATATTTTTGTCATACCTTCTTTTCTGTACATTTCTTTTGCTTCTTCTGTATCAGTTCCTGTCTTTCCTCCTTTCGCAATTATTTGATCACGTGGATCTCGTTTTACAGCAGTAGGTTCATGTGAGAGAATTTCTTCTGGTGACATTGGATCTTTTCCTGTATAAGGAATAAATTTATGTTTAATTTCTTCTTCTGATAAATATATTTTTGTCATACCTTCTGATAAATATACTTTTGTCATACCTTCTTTTCTGTACATTTCTTTTGCTTCTTCTGTATCAGTTCCTGTCTTTCCTCCTTTCGCAATTATTTGATCACGTGGATCTCGTTTTACAGCAGTAGGTTCATGTGAGAGAATTTCTTCTGGTGACATTGGATCTTTTCCTTTATAAGTTTTATTTTTAATTTCTTCTTCTGATGAACTCATATTGAATAATATATACAATAACCAAAGATTTCAAATTTACTATAAAAAAGTAAGTATACCTATATATTATTCAACCTAATGAATCAGCAAAATAAATAATTATTATCTATGATTATTAGTGGTAGAATCTTTCTCTTTATCTTTTATTAAATCATATTTCTTTTGATAATATGAATCATCTACAGATTCCGATATTCTATTTTTTTATCTATCACTTATTCCTCATAGATTGAAATAAAAACTGCTATATCATTATTTTTAGTTTGTAGCATTATTATCTTGTAATTTCTTTATTCTTCTATTGTCCAATAGAAATTGGTCTACATACAACGAATCTCTAATAGAACGAGGTCGTATTCTAATAGATATTGGATTTATCAAATCATATAAAAGAGAACTAGCAAAGATGAATAACAAGAAGGTTGGAAGACCGTTTCTATATCCTCATAGTTATGTGCAATTTCTAGCATTTCTTAAAATTGGATTTTCTATATCTTACAGGACAGTGCAAGGAATTGTAAGGGGATTAGGAGACTATATCAAATTAGATGAAATACATTTTACTCAACTAAGAAGACGCATCAAGAAAATGTGTACTAGCGTGAGCCATATTTACAATAACGAAGGTAAATCAACGATAAACTTGGAAGTTGATGCATCTGGTCTTGTTATATCAAAAAGAGGCAATTACATTGAAGACAAGTGGAAGAAAGAGCGTAGAGAGTATATAAAATTGCATATCGCAGTTGATGTAAAATCAAAACAGATAATCTCATTTAGAGTAACTAAAGGTACAGTTCATGATACCAAGAAATTTGTACCTATGATAAAAGAAATTTCCAAACATAATAAGATTACCAAAGTATATGCAGATAAAGCATATGATTGTACAACTAATTTCAATCTACTAGACAAATTGCATATTGAACCTGTCATATCTATCAGAAAGAATGCAAGTGGTAAAACAAGAAAATGCAAATCAAGAAATGAACAGGTACATCTGATTCAAAAGATTGGATATGAAAAGTACAAGGAACTAAAAAACACAGGACAGAGATGGATTGCTGAAGTAGTATTTTCATCATTAAAACGTGTATTGGGAGAACATTTACAATCAAGGAAATTTAGCATGCAAAAAGCAGAAACTGCTCTAAAGATAATGTTGTATAACAAGTTTATCTCATTATAGCATATTTTGTTTGTTAGTGATTAAATGCATTATTATTGAATTGAGCTACACACTACATTATTTTTTACCTCACATTTTTTTATTTTATTCTTGACCTTCTGAAATTAAGTCAAATATTTCGATACTACTTTTCTTTTGGGTTATTTTATAGAAGGACTCCCTCTTTCTCTCAAGAGTGTTATACTCATTATATTCTACTATCATTAACTTTTGCCAAAATAATGGGTCGAACAATACCATCATTTAGGATTGCGGTTATATTAGAGGAAAAAGAATGGAAATCTTCTAGAAAATATTTGAATAAAAAAGGTGACAAAAAAGCATTTGACGATATGTTTTCAATAGCAAAATTATACAATTCTGCTTGTTCTTATGCTGCAAATTCTATTAGAATATATCCTATTATGATTTCAATAGTTTTACACAATTATAAGATTTTAAAAGAAAAAAAATTGACAAGTACTATTATTCTGCTTTCAATGATGTTAATATTGATAAGACCAATAGTAATAGTAATAATAATGCCAATATTAATAATAGTGATACTATAATTTTAAAAAAAGAAATAGACAAATGGAATAACTTTTCTTCAGTTTTAAGAAAACAAAATTGAGAAAACTTTAGAGAAATGCTACAATCATCTTATAAATATTCAAATGCAATAAATGCTAAAGGTGAAGAGTATTCTACAGAATCATTGATAATGTCTTTGTTGTTTGAACAATATAAAATAAGAATTTCATATTCTCCTTGACGCTACTATAAATTGATCTTTTTCTTCTTTTGAAACTTGTGAATATGAAAGGAAAAAGTCACCTGTTATAATTACCAATTTAGAATTGTATTTCTTTTTTATTTCTTTTTTAAGATCAACTATCAAAAAAATGTGCTAACTGATAAATTGTGAATACTCTTGTTACTATTGTATGATTTAATACTGTATCTAAATTCATATTATATTTTTTGTCTGCTATTTTTCCATATTGTAAAATTCAAATCGCTCTTATTTCTGAATGTTTCAGCTACTAATTAACAAAGGATTTCCATGAATCTTTCCTTTCTTGTACTGAATCTACTATTATGAATAAACTCGAATGTTTTTGAATATGTCTGTAAATTGTACTTGTTTACGCCCATGAACTTTCTTATCCATAACTGATACAAGTTGCTTCTGCATTCACAGTTATTGACATGTATTGTACCATTTGCATATTCTTTCTGCGAATGGATTACACTTTTGTGTACGAATCCATGTTCTTCCAATTGGTCATATGCCCTATATTCATCTGTAAATATTGTGGAACCATACTGTACTCTGCTACAGACAATATCAAGAAGTGACTGTCGTAAAGGAACATCAAAATATGTCATTCCGTTCCTTCTTTGATGAATACATGTTATCATTGGATGATCCTTGTAAAATGTACCTCTACCTCTCCAGGGTTTTAGTCCTCTTTTCCGGGGTTTTCTACCTAGTTTTACTATCTCATCATGATATGATCTTCCTTTCAATCCTGCCTTGATATAGAATTCATCACCCTCGACCTTACCATCGAGTTTAGCGTAAGAAGAAGAAGAAATTTTTTCCATAACTGTTCTGATAAATCTGTAGCATCTTGGATATGGTACCACTACCTCAAGCGATATCTCTCTTATTGAACAGCCAGGCCAGAGTACAAAGTACAGGTACAGTGCCAGAAACCAAACCTTCAATGGTGTATGTGAATAATGAAATACAGTACCTGTTTTGTCATTGAATCCTCTTTTACATTGCTTGCAAAAATACTTTTGATATGATCTGTAAAGACCATCCTTCTTTACGTTATTAGACTGGCAACGTGGACATATTACATAGTCATTCCATCTAATCTTTCTCAGTAAACTGGTACACCAACTTTCATCAGGAAGAGATGTGGTTAAAGTAAACACATCTTAATTAGGTGTTATCCAGCTTTAAGTTTGGCTGAAACATTTGTAAATAAGAGCGATTCAAATTTATTATCTGTGACTAGAACATATACAGTAGGAGACTTCGCCTGCCATGTTTTTTAGGCAATAATCCTTTAACAATAGTATCACAAACAAAATTAGAATTAGGTTTAACAAAACAGACTTTCATCTATTGTTAATTCTATTTTCTTGTTATTATTATTTTTATTATTATTCTTCTATGGTTTTTTATTCAATTCCAATGGAGAATTTAAAGAAACGGTTTCTAACTCATTATAAGCAATCGTATAGTGAATAGAATCCATTGATCTATCGATAACTACTGACCTTAAGTGTTTTGACCATTTGTTGATGTAAAGATAAAAGTGATAGTTATCAAAAAAAGAGACTAAAAATTATTGAATTAGTTCTCCTGTATCTGGATTATATCGTGGTGGTTTATTTTTGTAAACAAGGGCAACAATCCCACCTGCTAATAGTAAAGCAGAACCGACTAGTCCCCAAGCATTAGTAGCAAACAATATGATTACTGAAAATATAATACTTACTATACCTACAGCCTTACTATTTTTTACTGCGAAAGCGATTATCAAAATAATTATGTATAGAATAAAGGCTATACCAATTTTTCCATAAAAATATACGTTCTGTTCTTCTAGTGACATATCATTGGCCATATATGACACCATTCCCAAAAACATAGATGAACCAATTACAATGAGAATTCCTAATATCGTTCCTATTAGGATAATTATTTGATATGATCTCATGAGTAGGAAAAATAATAAAAGAATATAAAGATTTTTTAAAATATTATTTGTAATGCAATTTTTTATAATAGTTGCTGCACTATTGTCTCTTGCATCATTTACTGCTCTATCTTTTTATGATAAGGCATTTGCACAGAACGAAGATCAGATAAAGATATTGGCACAATTTGTACCAGATGATAGCGAGTATACAGATAATACATATATCATAGATAATTTTGAAATGAGTGCAAGTAATAATAGTCAAATCTGTCCCTCAAACAATTGTGAATTCCAATTAAATGATGGAGAGTTAATCAACTTGCTGAAGATACTGTAGGATTGTTAAATGCTTTAGATAACTACCACAATAATAAATTTATGGTACAAAACTATAAAAAATATATTTTTAAGCTACGGATATTGTATTGCTTAAAAATTAAGTTTTTGAGGTACTATACTAGATTGCTTGTTACATTTTAGAAATTATTTGTTTATAAAATCTCTTTTAAAAAATCTAGCTATCTGTTTTCTAACCTTTGGAACAAAAATAATTAATATTATTAAAGAGAAAATTACAAAGAATAATATAGTAACTAAAAGTACATCATTATAATTTGATATTTCAATATCAAAACTTACAATGAGTGGGTTATTCTCATATTTAGGATCTCCTGTAATTTTAGTTAATAATGACAAAGAATATTTGGATTGATTCTGAAAAGTATATGAATAGCTGATATCCGCAAATTCATAAAACTTGTATGGCATTTGGTGAACTATTCTATTTGAATTTTTATCCTTTATTATTAAAGATATAAAAGTATTAGTAATATCGTTTCCATCTTTTTGGACGTTAAAATTCAATAACGTATTATTATCATTTACTTTTGGTATTGCAGGATATGGCAAGAATGCTACACTATAGCCATCTTTTTCTTTAAATATGGAATTAGGCGTACTTGAAAAAATATGTGCATATACTATGTTATCACTAATAGTAGAGAGAGAAATGAAAAATAGTATTCCTATTACAAAAACTAAATTAATTATTATTGTGTAGGAAAATTTGATTCGATCATATCATTTTATATATGACAAATATATATTTTATCTACAAGTATAATTTAACAGATCATGTAAAGCCAAAAAATCAATAACATTAGCCTTTTAATATATAATCATATAAATATAGAATTTTTAAAAGGATAAAACTATACTGAGAATAGCATTTTGAAAACAAATTAATTCTTGAACGGTATAAAATATGGCAGTATTCATCATGGGAGAATTTATAAAAATTTTCTTACTTTCTAGTTTAATTTTTTCTTTCTTGTTATGTAGTTCGAGTTATTTTCCATCTTTAGTCTATGCTCATCCAATAGTAACTGATTCAAATCCTAAGCAATTTCAATCTTTAGAGACTGCACCAGACAAAGTTATAGTTTATTTTAGTGAGCCCATAGTTTTACAGTATAGCCAGATTTCTGTTATTGATTCTGAAGGAAATAGAGTAGATGATGGAAATGCAGAAAATTACAATGGCGATTCTTCTACCATTTCTGTCCCATTAAAAAGTGATTTAGGTGAAGGAACTTTTACTATTAATACTAAAGTGCTCTCTGCTGTCGATGGACATGTAGTTGATGAGTCGCTAGTTTTTAGTATTGGGAAAGGGAAAGGCGATTTTACTCATGTAAAATCTAGCTCCAAAGATATATTTGACTTATTATCAATAGAAAATTCTCTCAGTAGAATACCTGGATATATAGGTCAGATAGTTATAGTTGGAGCAGCATTCATATTTTTATGGATCCAAAAACCTTTATCGAAATTTGAATGGATAAAAAGTTTTCTTAAACCAACTTTGTATCTAATTAAAAAGAATGCAATAAAATTGATAATTATTGGAGATAGCCTAGTTATTCTTTCTATTGGTGCCACAGTATTAATCCAATCTTCTGCTATAGGGGGATCAGTTGGAGATGTTTTAACTACTGAATTTGGTAAGATTATCATAGTAAGGTTAAGTCTGGCTTTGATACTATTAGGATTTTTATTGTTTTGTTATAAAAAATTTAGTAGAATCTAAAAGAGAGATCAATGAAGTTAGATATTTTATTACAATAGTAGCTCTAGGATTGAGTATGTTATTTACCAATAGTTTAATTTCTCATTCTGCGGCATTGAAAAATTTTGGCCCTGTTTTAATAGATTATCTCCATGGCATAGCTGCATCACTTTGGATTGGCAGTTTAATATTTTTGACATTTGTTTTTCTTTCTAAAATATTTTTAATAAAAGATGAAGAATTAAAAGCAAAAATTATTTCAACTGTAATCCCTCGATTTTCAATTATAGTAATACCAGTTTTAGGTAGTATATCTATAACTGGACCAACCTTGTTGTGGTCGTTAGAAAGCAGCCTATCAACAACCATTGCTTCTCTATATGGTAAAATATTGATCATCAAATTAATAATTGCTGGAATCATGATTATAATAGGGGGATATCATCAATTTATAACTGAAAAAAAAATTTCAACTTTATACATAAGAAATATTGGAGAAAAAGGTCATAGCAAAGAAACAATTACACATGAAGCAAATGTTTTTAAAAAATTAATGTGGAGTTTAAGAATTGAGACAATTTTAGGCATCTCCCTTTTGTTTGTAGTTTCGATATTAGCTAATATGGTACTACCTTCAGGAGAAATAACTTCTACAAACATTACCAATTATACAGAACCTATTAACCCTCAAAATCAAACGAAAAATAGCGATATTTATTCTACAGTTGTTTATACAGAAGATCAAAAAATAGAAATTAATCTACAACCTGCAAGATTAGGACAGAATGAAATTTTTGTCTATTTTACCGATTACAATAATAAACCAATAGATAGCATAAGTAATGCTACACTAAAATTATCACAATTAGAACGAAATATTGGACCGATACAAATAGATATGGAAAAAATCTCTAATGGAAGATTTAATGCAGTAATTCCAATTAGTACATTGGGACTATGGAATCTAGAGATTCAAGGAAAGACATTACAACCTAATACTCCAAATACTATTGCCAATTTGCAGGTCAATATAAAACCTAGGATCACTGATTTACAATTTAATATTACAGAATACAAAACTCCAGAAAGTAGCTTATTACTATATCCTATATATCAAACAAGTACTAATTCTATATGGGTAGGTGATTCTCAACCTGGAAGTGGAAGATTATGGAATTTTGATATTGAAAATCAGATCTACAAAGAACATAAAATTAATGGTATTAATCTGATTACCTTATCTGTTTTCGATACTAACAATAGAAACATTTTATGGTTTCTTGATCCAACTTCTAGTATATTAGGTAAATATAACACCGATACTAGTGAAACTGAAACATTTGAATTACCAAATAAAGGGGTAATATCAGGTTTAACAATAGATAACAATGAAAATATATGGATGACTGTAATTCAAGATAATTCTATTCTAAAATATGACATAAATAAAAAAGAATTTGAAACATTTAAAATTCCTACCGAAAATTCAAGACCTTTAGGAATTATTTATGATGAAAATAATGATTATATTTGGTTTGCGGAATCAATAGGAAAAATAGGACAGTTAGATATCAAGTCTAAGACAATTACTGAATATCCTAATGTCTCCAAATCAAATACTGTAGGTAATAATATTTTAGCTGAGCCAACTGCGCTATTCTTGGATCCACAAACTTCCAACATATACATAAGTGACCATGAAAAGAATTCTGTATTTCTTTTTAATACATTTACTTCTGATTTTAAAGAATATCAATTGACTGACAGTAATGGATTAGCATTTGGAATGGCTCTGGATAACTATAATAATTTATGGATTGCTCAACATGTTTCAGACACATTAGCAATATTAGATCCACAGACAGAAGAAACTATCAATATAGATATCCCAACATCAGGTTCATTTGTTCAGTACCTTGTAACAGATTCTAAAAAAGATGTATGGTTTGCAGAGCAACGAGGCAATGCTTTGGCAAAAGTTACAGTTAAATTTATTCCTTCTAATACACAAACAATAGGTACAGTCCCAGGAACAACAACAATTGATAATAATAATAACAACTATAATAAGACAGTCAGTAACATCACTAATACCGTACTATTTGAAAAAATTAAATTCAATGACTTTTTTGGTCCATTCATTATAATTGCATTAGTTGCTTCAACAATATTATATTTAAATAGTAGCAATCAATTAAGAAAAAAATTATTGGAAATAGAAAATATTGAAAATGGAAAAAAGCAAAAAGGTAGTAAGATGAGGACAAAATAAATTATTTATTTCATTACAAAATAGGGCTCTGACGATATGAAAATCTTCTAGTATATTCCATTACTGTATGTTGGCTAGGTTCAAACTTAACATACTCCGTATGAGAGTGAGGCTCTGACTGAACCGTATCTTATGATTGAGTGGCTATCATAGTACCCTTAGAGGGTGGATGGATGTTTGCCACCTGTTGTTAGCCAACAACAAGAACTAAAAAAGAAGGTGAATGAAAAAGAAAATTGAATCATCTTGGAATAGATGTCGGAAAAAGAATATGCAGAGTAGCACTAAAAGATGACAGAGGAAAGATACTGGATGAATTCTTCTTTGGTAACAATTTTCATGGAATATTAGAATTGATTAAAAGGACACAGAATTATAGAACAAAAAAATGTAATGCAGTACTGGAATCCACAGGTAACATGTGGATGAGAATACATGATACACTGGAAGATAATGGAATAGATACAGTACTAGCAAATACATACAAGACAAAGATTATAGCACAAGCAAAGATAAAATCTGATAAACTTGATGCATGCATATTATCTGATCTTCTGAGAACTGGATTGGTATACGAATCATATGTACCAGTAAAGGAATTTAGAGAAAAAAGAAGCCTGGTCAGGCACAGGATAGCCTTGTCTAGAACCAAAACAAAACTAGCAAACAAGATACACTCAATTTTAGACAAATATGAATACAGAACAGAACTGGCAGATATATTTGGAAAATCTGGAATACAGTGGCTAAAATCCTTACCACTTTCACCAATAGACAGGATAATACTGAATACAACATTATCATCGATAGAAACAATAGATAGCCAGATAGAAATAGTATCAAAAGAGATAGCAAAATACACATGGAAAGACAGTCAAGATATAAAATTACTTCTCAGTATAACAGGTATAGACATATTTTCTGCAATGCTAATATCAACAGAGATAGCTGATATCAAAAGATTTGCAACACCATGGAAACTTGTTAGTTATGCAGGATTATCACCATCAACCAGAGAATCATCGGGCAAGACAAAAACAGGTAGAATAACAGTCATGTGAACAAACACATGAGTTCATTATGTAAACTGTTTCTAGTTATACTGCCATGATGAGAGTTATTGTAGTTACATGTCCAATTAGATACTGCCTTTCCAATATCCGATTCATTTCTAAATGTAGAATTATTGATTGCCTTTCTCTGTAACCACATCCATCTTACTTCTATTAGATTTAGTTGGGGTGATCTGGTTGGCAGAAATACAAGAACTATTCGCGGATAGTTATGTACTATTGCATTTCTTGTCTTTTTTGATCTATGTATAGATGTACATTATCCAACACTACAAATATTGTTTTGATGTTAGAATCATATCTGGAATCGACACGTCGCATAAAATCTATAAACTGCTCACTGGTCTTGTTTCTTCTGTATAGCAGTGTGTATACATCTTATCATTTGTATAATCGTAAACACCAAATGTATTGAGAATTCCTTTTACTTTCTGTGCTTTTTCTATCTTGGACTGTGTGGAACACCATGATGGACCGCCATATGTCTTTGCTGCTGCTATAGGTCCTTTCTCATCTTGATATAACAGTACAGAATCAGAAGATGTGTTATACCTCAACTCTTCAATCCTATTTTTTTAATTCATATTCAGGATCTCTGCTTTTACCCAATATCGTCTTTGAATTCCTCCATTCAATACCATGTTTTACCAGGACGTTCTTTACCTCTGTATGGCTAATACTGTTTATAATCTTCTTTTCTTCCATTATGTATCCTGCAAGTACACGTAATGACCATGTAGAGAATTTCAGTCTGTACTTTCTGTGGTCATTAGTTGCTATCTCTACACAATCTTTCTTTCTATATCATCTGTAATCTTATGAGCATTTCGTATATATTTTTTAGATACAATACCATCAATACCTTTTTCATTAAATCTGTGTATCCATTTTCTAATATTATTATCGTGATGATTTGTAATTCTTCTTATCTCAGGTACTGTGTGTATCCTTCATTCCTGAGTAAAATAATTCTTGCACGATAACCTGATTCTGCATCGTTATCGAGCAACCAATGAAGGTCATTCATCTCCTCTGTACTTATTTCTCTGAGGTAGATATTCCACACAGTATATGTGCTATGTTATGGTTAGCTAAAGCAGTTGTTATAAAATTCATTTGTCAAATTAATTACTATTATTTTACAAGAATCACTAGATGGAATATTACAATGCTGTTAACTAAGGAAGAAAAAGAGCATAACACAAATCATTCCAGACTGCGAGTTATAATAGAACATACTATCTGCAGGATAAAGAAATTTTGTATTATGGGCACCAAATACAGAAACAAACTAAAACGATATGATCATATTTCAGATATTATATCTGGTCTTGTGAATTACAGGATAATGAATAGTGTGTCATCATAAGTGATCTGATGTAAAGAAGAAGATTTGAAGAATGAGATGTAGATCTAATCTAATTGCGCAAGTGATCTAGTATTCTAAAAGCTCTTCTGATATTTATATTGGAAAATATCTATTTCTCATAACTAATACCATCCTCTCTCCCTGATCAATTAGTGCTATATTGTTAATTAGGTATGGAAACTACACACATGGTTTATAATTTCATTTATACTGACATAGTACACTTCCAGACTTAATAGGAAGTGTATAATAAAAATAGAATTACAAACAAAATTTAATTCAATTCATGAGAAAGATTTGACGGGAGATACTGTCACCGATATTTGTGCAAGAATATATGTACATCTACAAAGACATACTACAAGTGGAAGAACAGGTACCTAAAGGTATGGAATAGATGGTCTACAGGATAGAAGTAGAAAACCACACAATATACAACCAGGAAAAGTAACAAAAGAGATAGAACAGGAAATAACTGGATTTAAATATGAACAAAAAGATTTGGATGTAATCGTATTAGATTCCGACTAAAACGTTTGAAGGAAATATCACTCAGTACGAAAACCATATACAAGATACTGAAAAGACATGGTCTGAACATATTGAAATGTAAAATTAGAAATAGAAATAGAAAGATTTACAATGAAAAAACCAAATCAAATGGTACAGATGGACATTTTGGGACCTTTTTATCTTCAAAATTATGCTCAAAAGAATTATTTTATCAGTTGTGAAGACGATTGTTCAAGAAAGACAGTAAGTGAATGGTCTGAAAGAAAGAGGAGTATAGACGTTTTAGATGTACTTGAAAATTACATTGTGGAAAATGGTAAACCTAACAAGGTAATGCATGATAATGGAAAACAATTCACATCTAAAATATTCAGACATTTTCTACAACGTAACAACATTAAAGACAAATCCATACCTGCCAGATATCCACAACTACAGGGTAAAATTGAGGCATACAACAAGATAGTAAAGAATGAGTTTCTAGCAGTTGAAAATATTCCCAATGTAGATGATGGAAAGAGAAGATATTGTATGTTTGTAAAAGCATATAATGAAGAAAGAGAACATGGTGGAATCAATGGTCACACACCATCTGAAATGTTTCTATGAAAGGAAGATTAAATAATCATAATGGTAACAAGAAAATCAAGCAGATAAAAAGTGTTACCCATGTTGGTAAGTGAATCTGTTACCTATGTATGTAAGTACAACAGTTAGTCAATTAGTGCTATATTGTTAATTAGGTATGGAAACCATAATTTAATTAATATGAATTCATGGTATACAAAATCAGCACCTATTCTTAGTGCCAAAGAAAGTAAATCAATTCTTCATAATTTTTTTGTATATGGGACCGAAGGTCTAACTATTAATCCTTATAATGGTTGCCAACATCGGTGTGGTTATTGTTATGCTACATATGAATGGTCACCAGAATTTTATGATCATATATATGCAAAAATTATGCTTCTGAGTTATTAATAGACCAAATACGGTCTTGGAAAAAAGACGAAATTAATCCTGTAATGATAGCATCTGCAACTGATGCATATCAAGCTGCTGAGCTAAAATATTCTATTACTAGAAAATGTGTGGAGATTCTACAAAGTTTTGAAATTCCTTATTTTATTTTTACTAAATCTATTATAATTGAAAGAGATTTGGAATTACACAAACGCTATTCCGATAATTGTTTCATTGTAT
>CAWIYT010000233.1:0-27239 GCA_963840085.1 uncultured Nitrososphaerales archaeon | reverse complement strand
CATGATATGGGTATAGTATACAAACAGCCAAAACTTGAACTGGAAAAAGGCATAGATTATGAGGAAAAGAAGAGCAAGATAGAAAGGTACAAGAAGATATTGGCAGCTCTTTTAAAAAAAGATCTACTAGGATTTGAAGATGAAACGTGGTTACATCTACAACCATACATAACAAGAACATATATGAGAAGAGGAGAACAGCAAAAGATACTTCATAAAGGATCTAACGATAAAGTCAATGTATTCATCACACTTCTTTATCCTATGAATGGAATAAAATTCACAACAAGCAAAACAAGAAACAGTAATGATTTCATAAACCATCTAAACAGCATCAAAACACATTACCAAGAGAAGTATCAAGAGATTTATTCTGTAATAGACAATGCATCTTTTCATGTTAGTAAAAAGACTAAACAGTTTATAGAAAAACAATCAACGACTGGCTAACTGGACTGTATACCAACACGGGCACCATTTCTGAATCCAGTAGAAACAAAAGTAAACAGGAATCTCAAGAAAGATATATGTGCAAACTATAACTACGAAAAAGAAACATAATTCTATTATGTAATGTAAGAAGATATCTTATGTTTTGGTTGTTGGCCTAAAATATGATAACTTAACTTCATTTAGGTAAAACTGCTTTTTTGTTTGGAGAAAAACTTGATTTATTAGGTAGTTTATCGATCAAGTCACTTAATCCTATCCCTACTGCTGGAGATGAGTGTTTTGTATTAGTACCATACATGTATGTCTGCTGTGCATCTGTAGGATCAGATATTATCACTAAACCACGTTTAGGCTTTTTATATTCTCTGGCTTTTATACTATGAAACTAGCCAAACATAAAATCAAAATTATAATTTCAGCATAATTTTTACCCAATTCTTTTATTACTAATTGCTTTCTTTGATGATTTTTCTCAACTTTTTTACTTCTAGGATCTGGAGGTATGATTAAACTGTTGGTGTTATATTTTTTTATTGCATCTTCTGTTAAGTGAATACGTCCTACCGAATCTTTTTTTGTAATATTTAAATCTGTTAAATATTTTAGCCATGGTGAAAGACTTTTTTGATATAGGCCTGTCTTACGAGATAATTGTCTAAATCCAATACCATCATTCGGTTCATATTCATAAACAAATTTAATGATCTTATATCCATTTTTATTATTTCTTGTCCTCATTTTGGGTGTACTACTAATGATTTAAAAAAAGTTATTCGACATGATAAATATATTTTACTGACAGTATGTATGTCTGAAATAGTAATTATTCCTGAGAAAAAAGGTATCAAAAAGATTTGTCATCGTTGTGGACACAGTTGGATATACACTGGCCAAAGTCAGTTTTTTTGTTCTTGTCCAAAATGTAGAACTACGATTACCATAACAAACAAAAAAAAGATTTTTTTAGAAAAAACTGGTAATTCTTCTTTTGTGAGTGAGGTGAAAAAAATAAAAAATGACTGAAAAGGTAGGAATGCCTGACAGGTTCCCCAACTTGTCAGTCCCCACACCAACAGAAATAGCAGATGAAGATGTTAATAATTCTACCAATTTCAAGGTTAAAAACTTTACTTCAGTAGTAGAAACTAATGATAATAATAATGCTGCAACTGCTACTGTATTGAATATACTGATAGATGAAAACAAGTCCACTCGAAAATCTATAGCACTTTTGAATAGAAATATTCATGAATTATTAGTCTTATTAAAAGATAAGAAAACTAAAGATTGTGAACGGAGGTTTTAATTTATTTTATGTCTACGAATGAATACAATAATTATCCACCTCATTATAAAGGGTTAGAAATTAGCAAAGTACTCAGAGAACAAAACATTATAACTTTTTTTGCAATAGATACAAGAACTAATTCAATTGTAATAGAATTTAACCATACATATCAACCAAAAACCAAAAAGGTTATAGGACCAATTGATCTCCAACAATTGGACCAAGTTCTCTGATAAAGTTGTGAAAGAGTTAGTTTCTCCTCCAATAGAAATTGAAAGACGAGAGGCTATGCTTATAAAAAGGGAACTTAGACCAAGAATACGAAAATATAGTTGATACATTAAGTAATAATAATAGTGCTACTGCTGCTATTAATGCCTATGATAATAACATAGAAAAAGAAAAAGAAAAACCTAAACGAAAAATTACTACTTTCAAATACTGCCAATTGGGAAAAGGTGAATTATATGAGGCTGTATTTATTGATGAAGGATTACCAGTTTTTATAAAATATAATGATAAAATAAATGAATTTAGAAAAACTGAACAAATAGAAGAAACTACCAGAATTCTAGTTCCTCCAACCTTTGAAGAATGTCCCTATTTACCATATGAATTTGAAAGTTTGGCTGAGATCAATAGTATCAACAAATTTATAGAAAATAACCATATTGATTTAGATTATTTTTACTATAAGGGTAACGAAATAGTTTTCAAATATAATAATCAATCCAAATCCAAAGTAAGATTAGTAACGATTAAAATAATTACTTCTCATTTTCAAGATAGATTTCCAACATCTGAGTACCTGTATCTTGTTGGTGGTAATGGGAGTGGTAGGAGTTCATTGGCTGAGAGTTTCAGAGCGCTTGCATACAAGGCTGTAGTTATGACGGATCCATCTGCACCTAACTTATTTAGATTATTGGGAGTTGTGGAACCAGTTCAATGTACTATGATTCTAGAAGAAGCAGATAAAATTGATAAATCACCTGAACATATGGCAGTTTTAAAAACTGGATATTCGTACTATGGCATGGTCCCGAAAATAAATCCTTATACTCTTAAACAGGAATTCTTCTATACTTATTGTCCAAAAATTATAGTATCTGAAAGATCATTAAATCAGTCAATAGCAAAAGGTGTTAATTCAAGAACATTTCCAATCCATTGTATCAAGGGAAGTACAAAACATGACATAAAGGAGGTTTTGAATCCAACAAATACAGGTGGACCAGAAAATAAAAAATTATTTCAGGAAGTAAAAGATTTTAGAAAATTATTATTAGTTTATAGACTTAGACACTTTAAAGATCCAATTCCGAGATTTCTTGACATTGGAGTTGAAGGTAGGGATAAGGAATTAGTAAAACATTCAATTCAACTACTTTATGGATGTAAATGCTTAGATGAAGTAACAGAAACCTTACAGGAATTTTTAGATATAAAGAATGACAAAAAGGACTCTTCTATTGAATCTATATTACTTTCAATAGTTTCAACTTTAGTTAAACATAACGGACCTGAGATTTCTTCTAAAAATATCTGGAATGAATTAATGGAAGAGATTCCTGGCATATTGAATGAAAAAGAATCCTAACGAATACCATACAGATGATTATGGTACCATATACAGAACAACAACAGTATCAAATTATCTTGGTGATTCATTTGGAGGAAGAAAAAGCACAAAAAAACTGGCAATGTTTGTCTTCGATTGTCAAGTAATTGAAAGATTGATGAAAGAAGACAAAAAAAAGATAACAATTAGCGAATCAATAAAAAAAGAAGGTGAAGTGGTGAATACAGTGAAGGCTCCTGACAGAGGGGGCTCTATAAAATTAGAAGAAAAAAATAACGATTTTACTACTAATACGACTACTACTAATAATACAGAAATATTAGATCAAACTGCTGAAATACAAAATAACTTAAAAGAAAAAGGAAATACTACTACTAATACTACAAATATACTAGATTGTATTACTGCTGAAATACAACAAAACTCAAAAATAACAACAGCATCAGCAGATGAAGAAAATAACAGAATTAATAAGGTAGCCCCTTCCTCAGATGCCTTCACACCCTTCACCTATTCACCTTCCACTGATAATGAGCCAGTAGTAGAAGAAGTAAAGGGATTTCGATTGTCTCCAAACGGTCCAATTCATTACCAAAAAGCCGAAGAGTGATCTTAGTATGAAAATGATTCCATACCAACAACACCAACAACAGCAGCAGCAACAGCAGCAAATAATTTCACAACTCCCACCATCGTCAAATGGCACTACCTATGAGGAAATAGAAAATGGTATTGATTTTATTTTATCACATTTAAAAGAGCCAATAATATTTCCAAGAAAAA
The DNA here is from genome assembly GCA_963840085.1 of uncultured Nitrososphaerales archaeon. GTDB lineage: Archaea > Thermoproteota > Nitrososphaeria > Nitrososphaerales > Nitrososphaeraceae > TH1177. The sequence continues at coordinate 23,133 of CAWIYT010000233.1, read as the reverse complement.
TATCAACTCAAAAGTCAGAGCATAAACAGTTTGAAGTAAAAGATAAGGAAGGTATTATCAAGTCATTTAAATATTCTAATTTTATAGATTGTAAAATTAATGCTTTTCCTATTTTGAAAGAAAATTATACAAAATGGACACCAAACCTTTTGTTCATTGATTTAGATTTCAAGATTTTAAATCTAAAAAAGCCCTGAAAATAGCATTAAGCAAAACTCTCAAAAATATCAAAGAAAAACTTGGTAATAATGCACAGCCAACAGTCCTATGGAGTGGAAATGGCTACCATATTATACAGCCAGTAGAATGCACAATGATTTTAGAAAATATACAACAATTTCAGAAATTTGATAATCCCTCACAAGAATTTTTAAGATTTGCTAAGGATTTCTTTTCAAATGGTAAAGCAGATGAAGTACATTATCCATCATTTAGATCCTGCCTATTAAGAGTCCCACATTCATTTAATGCAAAATGTATTACTAAAGATGAAAGTTTTGAGAATTCCAAAGTGAAAATTATTCAGAAATGGAATGGTTATAGACCTTCAATTGTTGCTAGTGAAATTTTATATGATTTTCAAACATATTTGATACAAAAAAAGATTGATGATTACAATTACAGACAAAAAATAATGATGCAAAAACAGCAGCAGAGGAAGCGGAATAATCAACATAATAATTATCCGAATGCCTACTACTATTATTATAAGTGGATAGATCAAAAAATACTTGTACATCCATTTGAAGACTATAGAAAAATAATAGTTGATTTGATTTTAGCACCTTACCTTATAAATATCAAAAAGCTGTCTTATCAGGAATCTTATCAAATAATTAGAAAGTGGCTTGACAAGTGTGACACTTTAAAAGAGTTAGATCGTAGTTGTAAATTTGATTCTAGGATAGCATATGCTCTTAAAATTGCAAGCAATAAAAGAATAGGACCAATGAGTCTTTATAGAATCAAAACAGATAGTAAATATAGTAATTTGTACCTGTTATTATTACAAAAATAATAACAACTATGATTTTATTCAGAAAAATTATTTTAATAATGTTCCAGAAGAAATTGACGGGTATTTTATCTTAAACAAAATGTCGTTGTCTTTTCATGCTGCTGCTGTTTATGTAAGAGGAGAAGGAGGCGGCTAATGATATTTTGATTATCAAATCATGTATACTACTATCTGAAAGACAATTTGATGAGGATATGGATATAGAGGAATCAGAAGAATAGAATCAAGCGACAAGAACGATGGTCTACGATATTGCTACGGCATTGAATGAGCATATTAAGGACCTTCGAAGGGACAACACATGGAACCAGAAGAACCATCAAAAGTTTTTGAAACTAAGGGAATTGCTTCATCAGATTCAGCAGCAGAAATCCATGTTTGAGAGGGTGCGACCAAAGCCGAGAGGTTGGGGGCACTTGAGAAGGTAGAATAAAGTTAATTATTATAGAACAATGTTATAGAACCATCAGTTCCAGCCTTGGAACTGAATATTCTAGAAGAATCTTCTACTTTTAGGTTGCATATGGATTAGTGCTAATGAAAGAAGAAGACGACGATGATTCTTCTGATGGTTTTTTATCAGTAATTGGCGCCTGTGGCGCTGACAGTGGCAGTAACCCAAGTTCTCTGGCCATTGTTTGAAGTTGGATGAGTTTCTCATGATATTCCTTGGTATGTGCGTCAGCAATGGTCACATCATGATTTAGAGCGGCTAGTGTTATCTCTGATTTTCCAGTTATTTGATCCGCTGCCGTCCCATAAACTCGTATAACACTTTACCAAATTGTTGTAACTTTTCCTCCTGACCCTTCGTTTTCTCGGCGACTTTGGCACCCTCCTCCAGCACTGGAATAACGTAGTTCTCGATGAAGGTGCCTGCTTTTTGTACTGCTTTGCGCTCGCTTTGTTTCATTGAGCCCTACACCTTGACGAATATGGCAGCACCCATCCCCGAAACCGTGGAGACGGTGATCACTATTGTTTGAATAAGTTGAGCGCCAGAATTGAGTGCTATCACTATTGTTTGAATAAGTTGAGCGCCAGAATTAAATGCTGAGTCAGTAGTTGCTTCCATTAAGAAATGTTCGAATATCATGTTTATCTATCTATAAGTTTCTAAATTGATATGTATGATTAAAAAAAGTAGTAGTTAGTAATTAAGCATTTGATTTTGTTTTATCTAAGTCTGATGTCTTGGACATTAGCGCTATCTTGTCGTATCGTAGGTCTACCACAGTGTTGGAAACGGAGAGAATGGAATAACAAAAACTGAAACCAATTGATGCCGCTGTCATTACTGAAGTTATGCCTATGAGTTTAAGTTCTAACTCAGACACTGCCATTATTATTGCTACTAGACCGCCAACGATGGAAATGATGAAAGTGGTCAAATAAGATTTTGAGAATGATGGTGCTGGTTCTGGTATTGGTAGTGATGGCAACGGCAAGAAGCAGAAAATTACAATATGGTTCGTTAAACGCTTTACAGATGAAGAAAATGCTGCTAAAAAAGATGATGAAGAAGAGGTTTGATTCAAATTTTAATATCCTTGTTTATGGACAGGGTGGACACTCTGGACACCCTGTTATTCAGTAAAAATAAAAATAAAAATATTTTTTTTGTGTTAATTGGTCTTTACTGCAAATATAATACATCTACTTTCAAAATCAATAAATTTTTTTTTCAATCGATTTTGAGGGTGTCCACTCTGTCCACCTTGTCCAGTACTGATGAACAGTAGAGGAAGAAGAGGAAACTTTGAAAAATGACCCTAGATAAAAATAAAGAACTTAATTCGGAATATGCAGGTTTAGAATCTTTTTTTCCTTTATTATATATGATTCAGAATTAAAAGAACGTAATGATCAAGTAAAACAAAAGAGCAAACCTGGGAGAAAGGGAACCATAATAAATAAGACAATTCTAATTCAAAGACGTACTTCTAATTCAGATATTTGGATATGCAATAGTTGTACTTTGACTGGGGATAGATAATTTATGGAAAAACATCCATGCAAACAGAATGTAACTAATAATTTCGCAAAAAGTAGCACAACCTTTTCAGGAGTAGTATTGAGAGACATTTAATGACCTTTACTAATACTAGTTCTAATGAAATCAAAGTAAATCCATTATCAAATATAGAGTATGAATCACTGAACAAATCTATAAAAGTAGATGGATTGCATTATCCAATAGTTATTAATTCAAAAGATGGATTGCATTATCCAATAGTTATTAATTCAAAAGAGAATAGATTTAGATGGGATATCATAGATACAAAATATATAAAGAATTAGATTAACCAGTATTATTTTTATTTGTGTATGTGTATATGAATATGTCACAATGTGTCAGGTTTTAGTGATGAAATAAAATTGATAAGTAAACAACAATATGAAGCACAGTTGCAACACATATTTAGACTATTGCTTGAAAATAAAAGTCAGGAAGAAATAGCAAGAGAACTCCATATTTCTACAAGGACAGTAGCCAGATATTCCCAACGCATTGAAAAAAGGTATGGTCAGATGCAGAGAGGGAAGACCGATAATACACTTTTTTTGGAATATAATTTGCTAAAAAAATAGACTCCTGACATTGTACAAGGCACTAGAAAATCAAGTAATATCTGATAAAACATCAGGTACGGAAAAGGCAAAATGCGCTGAAGTAGCCGCAAATATCTGTATAGATGTTTTGAAAATGGAGAGTGAAGGTATTAAAGCAGTAAAAGAAGGTCTATTATTAGCAGAGAAGCAACAAAGACAGAAAGAACATCATCATTATAGTCGTCAACGTCAACAACATCATCAGCAGCAATCAGCGACAGTAGTAGTAGAGACATGATGATGGAGAACGACGATCTCGAAGAAAGTTGCTGATGATGATGAATATATGATGATGCCAATAGGAAATTTTGATTCATATATTAGGTCTGAAGAAGAGAAAATTAATAACAATAAATAAATGAGTCTCCATAACTCTTTAAAAGATTATATTGCATAATAGCATTTAGAACAAAAATAATTTAACATCTGCCTATTAAGATAGATAGACTTTGATAGTAGTTATTAGTTATTTAGTAAAAAAGTAATAACAGAGGTTGAGAAAAATTCATCATATTTAAGAAACTAAAAGATAAATTCCAATTACAAGTAAGGGATAGGGCTTCATCTGCTAATGTATTGGCAGCAGGTATTTTAGACTATCTAAAAAAAGAAGAAAGGAAAAATGTATTAGTATTTGGTATTCCACGTGGTGGCGTAATAGTAGCAGATATTATAGCAAGAAAATTAAAAACACAAAATTTTGACATTCTAATACCAAGGAGATTAGCAAATCCAGATAATAAAGAGAATTCATTTGGTGCAATAATGGAAGATGGATATACTACTTTTATAGATGATTGGACTGTTAACATGCTATCCATTTCAAATGAGTATATAAGTTAAGTATCATATTTTAGGCCAACAACCAAAACATCTAAGATATCTTCTTACATTACATAATAGATTATCTTCTGTTTCGTAGTTATAGTTTGCACATATATCTTTCTTGAGATTCCTGTTTACTTTTGTTTCTACTGGATTCAGAAATGGTGCCCGTGTTGGTAGAAATAGTACAGTTAGCCAGTCGTCTGATTGTTTTTCTATAAACTGTTTAGTCTTTTTACTAACATGAAAAGATGCATTGTCTATTACAAGAATAAATCTCTTGATACTTCTCTTGAGTACATATCTTTTGATGCTGTTTAGATGGTTTATGAAATCATTACTGTTTCTTGTTTTGCTTGTTGTGAATTTAATTCCATTCATAGGATAAAGAAGTGTGATGAATACATTGACTTTATCGTTAGATCCTTTATGGAGTATCTTTTGCTGTTCTCCTTTTTTCATATATGTTCTTGTTATGTATGGTTGTAGATGTAACCATGTTTCATCTTCAAATCCTAGTAGAATCTTTTTTTAAAAGAGCTGCCGATATCTTCTTGTACCTCTCTATCTTTCCTTTCTTTTCCTCATAATCATCACCTTTTTCCAGTTCAAGTTTTGGTTGTTTGTATACTATGCCCATATCTTGAATTATTCTCCATGTTTGCATTGGACTGACATTCATTTCCAGTAGTGAGGAAAGATATGTGGCCAACAGCCTAATACTCCATGTATTTTTGAGATAGCCAAAAGTCTGGGGTGATTTGTTCAGTACTATGTCTTTTACCATCTCCTTGTTCTTGTCAGTAGATATTACTGGTTTTCTACCTCCATTCTTTCTCTTTTATTTCTTATTCCATCCAGATCATATTTTCTGTAATTGTTAATCCAGTCATACACATTACGGTAATTGACACCAAGGTTTTTGGCTATTGTTCTATAAGGTACTCCTTCCATCTTTTGTTTTATGGCAGATGCTCTTCTGTATTCCTCTTTATCCTTAGTACTCTTCATGAATGAAAATAATTCCTTTTTCTGTACAGTAGATAATTCTAGTCTGACAGGGTTATTTGGCACATATTGATAGATTATATAACAAAGCTAAATCCATTTCTATATTTATGCTGAATGGATAGAACAATGTTGATAAAAGATTAGAGACTTAACTTAGTAATATCCAAATCTTTTAGCCGAATAGATAATGCTTCTGTGGCTCTCAAACCAGTTGAAGCCAATAACATTACATATGTTTTTAGTCTCAAGTCGGAACAACCATTTAAAATTTTAATAATGTCCTCTTTATCTATGGCTTCCTTGTGTCTAAATACAGTTTTTGGAAATCTTACTTTTAATTTGAATTTTTTTAGATTTATGTCTATATCATTATACTCAAGGAAATTCTTTATAGTTATTATTTTATCTCTAAACGTTACTGATCCAATATCATAGTTATTCTGTAAAAAAACACAATAAATAATCATTTAAAACATCATAAGGATCATATTCTTTATTACTTTTTAATTTTTGAATTAGTATATCTGTATTTATTTTATATTCTTTTATTACAAACTTTTCAAATATTAAGAGACGAGAAAGATATTGAATTGCTGTTTTCTCATTTCTGATACTAACACTTCTAATAAATTTCTGTGTTAATTTAGATGTTTGAACATTAGATTGTGATGTTTTGTTGTTTGATTCTGTAATTTGTACCTTTGACAAAGATAAAGGTATTTATAAAATATGATTAATAAAGTTATTGTATTCATAAATTTATATGCATAATAAATAAACGAATTAATAAAATTTGAATATAAATATAATTCTCATTTAATTTATCTAAAAGAAGGAGTTGGCTAAGACTTTTTGATTCCTTTTATAAATCATTGAGAAAAATATTTCATATTTCCTATTCGGAAAATAATAATGATGGATTATTAAAATAACACTTTCATATCATCAAAATATCCATATATAAATTTCCGAAACGGAAAATAACCACTAAAAAAATTTCCGTAGTAGATATTATTACAAATGACGTATAATATTTATGAATCAATTAAAAAAAATAGATTTCTTCGAATTAGATAGAGTATTAGAGGATGTTGCAAAAACATATGCTGCACCTTCAGCTACTGTATGGTTTAAAGTAACCAATAATGGTAAACCTACAAAAGAAGAATATAATAAAAAGGTTGTTGAATTTATAAAGAAATTTGAAAATTTGCTAATATCTTGTTTTCCTGATAATGAACATTCAGATTACTTGAAAGAGTATATTTCAAAAAATATAAGATATGGAATCTCTTCAATTAATGCAGGAAATAACAAAGAAGTAGAAAGAAGGTATCGATATTATGTAGATTACAACTAACAGGTAAGGATGAATAAAAGAAATGGCTTTAAGTTTATACAAACTCGCATTTCCTGGAATCTTGGGATTATTAGCAGTTGGAACAGCAGGTTTTTTACTTGCATTTAGTTATTATCCAGAAAAACATGTAAATGTAGATATTGATGGGACATGTTATGAGCTATTAGATGCTTCAAATGAAAAACATAAAATTCTCGGAGCAGAAAATGAAATCAATGTCAAAAAAATGCAATTAAATATGATTGAATATGGTGATGCTAATTTACCAATAGTCTTTAGTGGATTCAAAGAAAGTATAGATGATTTCATAAAACATTATAACATAGGAAACATAACAGCAGTTCAAAAAGTTTCTGATAATCCAACATTCGATAAATTGATAATAAAAGCAACATTATCAAAGAATGAGCTTCAGCAAATAGTAAATGATCTGACCGTAAGTGACTTTTATCCAACATTATCAGTAAAAGGAAGTGTAGGATTAAGTCCAAATAAATACATTAGTAGTGAAGAAGGAAAAGAAATTTCAACTAAATCCAAAGAGTTTATGCAAAATGGTATCAAAAATATTGTTGAATCAAGTATAGGAGGAGTAAAGTTAGCTGAATGTCGAAATATTTAGTCTAAGATTATACTAACTAATTTTTATTGCTAAAATCAATGATTACTCTAAATGGCAGTCAGTTTCATATGTGCCGCAATACTTCTCTCCTTAATCATAATATTTTATTTAACTAAAGAAATGACAATAATAGAAGAGTTCCATTTTATAACAGTCTTTAAACAACAATGCTAATAATTTAGGTTTAAAATACTGGTGGACATTAGCAGTTAAACATTCAGGGCATCATACAAAAATTTATACAAGACATATGTTTGCAGAATGGAAACCATTGTTGTGGTATGTAAAAGGTGAAAGAGCAAATGACTTGGTGATATCCAACACAATAGGAGATTATATTGAATCCACTCCTACATCTAAATTACATCATGAATGGGAACAATCAACAGTTGAAGCAGAATATATTATAAAGAATCTAACTCTTGAAAACCAAACAGTATTAGATCCGATGATGGGATCAGACACTACTGGTATAGCAGCATTAGACCTAGGAAGAAAATTTATTAGAATAGAAAAGGAACATGAAAAATTCTTAATAGCAAAGGCTAGATTTGTTAATATGGCTTTAACTGATTCAAGTTCATCGTCATAACCTACTTACAAAAATCGCTCTTATTTCTGAATGTTTCAGCTAGTTGTAACAAAGAATTTCCATGAATCTTTGTTCTCTTGTCTTGGTTCTATTGTTATGAATAAACTGGAATGTTTTGGAGTATACCTGTAAATTGTACTTGTTTACACCCATGAACTTTCTTATCCATAACTGGTACAGGTTGCTTCTGCATTCACAATTATTCACATGAACAATATCATTTGCGTATTCTTTCTGTGAATGGATTACACTTTTGTGTATGAAGCCATGTTCTTCCAGCTGGTCATATGCTCTATATTCATCTGTAAATACAGTTGAACCATACTCTACTCTGGTACATATAATATCAAGAAGTGACTGTCGTAAAGGAACATCAAAATATGTCATTCCGTTCCTTCTTTGATGAATACATGTTATCATTGGATGATCCTTGTAAAATGTTCCTCTCCCTCTCCAGGGTTTTAGTCCTCTTTTCCTGGGTTTTCTTCCTGATTTTACTATCTCATCATGATATGATCTACCTTTCAGTCCTGCCTTGATATAGAATTCATCACCTTCAACATTACCACCGGGTTTAGCAGATGATAATGAGGAAGATGATAACTTTTCCATAACTGTTCTGATAAATCGATAGCATATTGGAATTGGTATAACTACCTCAAGCGATACCTGTCTTATTGAACATCCGGGCCAGAGTACAAAGTATAGATACATTGCCAAAAACCATATCTTCAATGGTGTATGTGAATAATGAAATACAGTACCTGTTTTGTCATTGAACGATCTTTTACAATGCTTGCAAAAGTACTTTTGGTAGGATCGATACTGACCATCCTTCTTTACGTTATTTGACTTACAATGTGGACATAATATGTAGTCTTTCCATCTGGCCTTTCTCAGTAAACTGGTACACCAACTTTCATCAGGAAGAGATGTGGTTAAAGTAAACACATCCTAATTATGTTTTATGCAGCTTTAAGCTTGGCTGAAACATTTGTCAATAAGAGCGATATTAGATTACTTTATTTCATCTTGATCAATTAAATTCATTAATGTTTTTTTATATGAGAATCCTTTTCTAAAAAATAAGAAAAATCGTTATGATAAAAGAAATTTTATTGAAATTTGTACTTATGTAAAGATCTTTTGTTATGAATTTCAAAATAAATTTTTTTATAATTTCAAATATTATTTAATATTGATAAGCTTAATTTTTTTATTTTATAAAATAAAATTAGGATATATATTTAGTTTAAGAATAATTCATGATAAGAAGTGGAAATGGAAGCAATAAATAAATATTGTTAAAATTGTAACTACAATAAGATAATATAATAAGTCATCGATTATTTATAGTAGTAGATATTTTCTTTACAAGATCTACAAATTTCTTTCTATTAGGACTAGAATTGGTAAATACAATTTCAGTAAATCCAATTTCTACATATTTTTGTAGTTTCTTGATTCCTTCTTCTTCCTTGGTTATAACAAATAACTTTTTTTCTAAAGAATCATCCTCAATCACCTGACCATTCTCTTCAATCTTTCTTGGATCATGTATATCTAAATCAAAAAATGCTTTAATCATAGCGCCTCTCCAAAATCTTATTAATTCTATTGCTTTTTGTTTATCTTCATCATAAGAAGCAGGAATAAATAATATTTTTTCTAATTGGTCATAATCTTTTCCTGCTTTAGAAGCTCCCTTTCTTACTGCAGGTAAAAGCTTATCTTTTATTTTGTTTATATCTAATTCATTGGTTACAAAACCATTTCCTTCCTTACCGGCTAATTGTGCAGATTGTTCTCCTAAACCAGCTATATATATTGGGATTGAATATGTAGGTTTAGTATATAATTTAGAATCTTTAACTGAATAAAATTCTCCATTAAAATTAACCCAATCTTCTGTCCATAATTTCTTTATCAATTTTATAGATTCTATTAAACGTTTGAATTTCTCTATATTTGAGGGCCAAATATTCCCAGAAGGTACTTCATTTAGAGCTTCTCCCCTTCCTACTCCTAAAAATACTCTATTTGGAAACATATAGGCTAAGGTTGCAAATACTTGTGCTACTATTGCAGGATGATATCTTAGTATAGGAGCTGTTACGCCGGTACCAATGACCAATTTCCTAGTCTTTGCTAAAGCAGCACCCATCCATGGCCATGCTGCTCCTCCTGAAGCTCCTGTATTCCACCAAGGCATATAATGGTCGCTAGTCCAGCAACGTTCTATCTCCTTTTTATCTAAATATATTACATCATTTAACAATTCAGTAGGATTAATTTGCTCATGTGCTGCTTGAATACTTAATCTTGTTCCTACCATTGATCTTGACAATAAGTATTCAATTATATATTTTATTAAAGTAAATAAGATTTCATTTTATTATTAATGTTTCAAACTCTTTTACAAGGTAAAAGTCTTTTTATCGTTGGTAAATTGTAAGGTTAATTGGCAGAAAAATATATTTTTATCAATCAAGGTAGAAATAGCCGATATTATTTTCTATTAAAGGCTTTTCTTTCGCCAATATGAATTATATTAATATTAAATTATTATTATTATAATTAGTGTCTATATTATAATATAAAATTAATATCTCTCTGTTGATAAAGGAGCTATTTTCACCAGCTCCATATCTGTCTTTCTCCTTTACCGTGATAGTAATCTTCAGTTAACAGAACAAAAACTCGGATCTCTATTTTACAGAGATAATAATATATATAATGCTACCTCTAAACAATTATTTACCTTTCGGACTTATAGTAGCAAATAAAATGGACTTTTCATAGGATCCAGTAATTCCAATTGCTTGTAGTTCATCTTGTTTTAACCATATTCCCCTGTTGAGAGAATCATAAAAGATCAATTTATCTAATGGTATATTGTAAATTCTTTTTTAGCAAATATCAATCATAGAAAAAATGTAATACATATACAGCATATACCAACATATAATATAATATTATTAGTCAATATAGACAAATTTTACAATCTAAATATTTGTAAAATTTTAACGTAAATCGAAAGACTCGTGGACATCATAAATGAATACCTTACTATGAATTTTTCCCAATTTTTTTACATCTTCTCTAATTTTTTGTGAATTAGAATCATTAACAACCACTTCAACTCTTTTTCTAATTACAAATTCAGGAATAATTTTTTCCTGTTCTATACGCGTTCGTTATTTGTTCAATTTCTTCTCTTTTTAATTTCCCTCGTCCGCCAACATCAAAATAAGAAATTCATCCAACATTATTTTGTTGTAAAACCTGAATTAATGAAGCAAAATCATTATTTTTTATATAAAAGATCAATCCTTTGATGCCTTGTTGCGCAACTCATCATTCCTAACACATTTAGCTAACCTATTTTAGTCATATCATGTGAGAAATTGGAAGAAATACAATGAATCTCTTGTTAAACGTGGTGAGATATTACTTGATTTTGATGTTATCGATAACTGGGATTCTGAACTAGAGAAGATGAATGAAGGCAAAGAAGGTAGAAAATTCGTATATCCAGAGTCATTTATCAAATTACTTGGCTACATGAGAGCATACTTTCACTTACCGTATAGACAAACTGAAGGCGTAGTACGAGCACATGCTGCAAATACGTTACCATCAATTCCAGATTATAGCAGGATTTGTAGAAGAATAAACAGATTAAATATCAAGATTTCTGATAATGATAAGTCTAATTTATATGATGATAACTTTGTAATTGCAATTGATTCTACTGGTGTAAGTTACAAACAGAGAGGAGAATGGATTAGACATAAGTGGAATGTCAAGAGAGGCTATCTAAAGATACATGTTGCCGTAGATATCAAACGAAAGAGAATATTATCATTACAAGTAACCAGTGAACAAGTACATGATGGAAAAGTACTACCCAAATTAGTAGATGATATTACAATAAAGAATAACAAGATAATAGATATGACTATCGCAGATAGTGCTTATGATAGTAACAATAATTTTCAATTTCTATCATTCAAGGGAATTAATCCTGCAATAAAAGTCAGAAAGAATTCCAGATGCAGAAAGACCAATCATTACCAGAGAAACAAGACGGTGAAAATGCAGAAAAATAATTTACAGAATTGGAAGAATAGCGTTAGCTATGGTCAGCGATGGATTGCAGAAACTGTCTTCTCCTTTATGAAGAGAATGTTTGATAGAGAATATGTTACTGCTATCAGGTTTGAGAACATGATAAAAGAAATGATACTGAAAGCATCGTTATATAACTTGTTTCAGAGTCTAACTGTTACATAATTATCAATCTCAGTAGGATAGATTTGATTATCTAGATGAGTTGCGCAACAAAGCAGGTTTTATTAGTAGTAAAGCATTTTGCAAGTCATATTATATTTCTATTATGGAGAGGATATCAAGATGGTATCAATGGGAAATAAGCAAATACCAATTTTTTAATACTTATGGTTCAAGTAATTTATTTATTCAATTCTGTGCTATTTTATAGAGATTCTATAGATATAAAAATACTTTATTACCTAAAGATTTTGATTGGTAGACTCAGACCCTTCAGATACTAAGAGAAATCAGATAATTATTTCATACAAATGGATAGCATTAGGAAATACTACATTAGGTACTCTTATTGCAGCACTTGATACAAATATAATCTTTATAGCATTGCCTATTATTGTATCAGAACTTGGTGCTTCTCTTTTTACCATGGTATGGATAGTCATTGGATATTCTCTTGTTACTGCATCTATTCTTTTGAACTTTGGTCGTCTTGCAGATATTTTTGGTCGAGTAAAGCTATATACTCTAGGTTTTACTATATTTACTTTTGAATCTGTATTATGTAGCATATCACAAACAGGGGAACAATTAGTAGTATTTAGAATTGTTCAAGCAGTAGGTGCAGCATTTCTTTTTTCAAATAGTGTAGCTATTTTGACTGATGCATTTCCATCAACTGAAAGAGGCAAAGCATTGGGCATAAATCAAATTGCAATTGTTCTAGGTTCAGTACTAGGTCTTGTTCTTGGAGGCTTTTTAACCTCTTATCGTGGTTGGAGATCTATTTTCTGGATCAATATTCCAATAGGTATTATTGGTATAATATCATCTTATAAAAATCTAAAAGAATTAGGATTTATTAAGAAAGAAAAAATAGACTGGCTTGGCAATATATCGTTTGCTGCAGGATTATTCCTTATATTAGCAGGAATAACATTTAGTTCATTTGGTATCATATCTGATTATACAGAAATATATCTACTAATTTTTGGAGGACTGGCTCTTATCATTATATTTGCTTTTATTGAGAAATTTATTTCTAAAGAGTTTCCAATGTTTCATCTCTCGCTATTTAAAATTAAACCATTTGTGGGAGGAAATATAGCAATTCTTCTCAATTCAATAGCTAGAGGTGATTTTATCTTAATCATATCATTTTATCTACAAGGGGCATTTATGAATTTGAGTCCAGTTGAAGCGGGAATTTATCTGATGCCTGTTTCTGTTGCTTTAGCAGTATTTGGACCTGTAAGTGGTTGGTTATCCGATAGATATGGCTCTAGATTTTTTGCAGGCCTCGGTCTATTTATATCTGGAGTAGGATTTCTATTACTTACACAATTACAGATTAAAGCTTCCTTTATCGAACTACTATTACCTTTTATTTTATTAGGAGCTGGAATGGGTATATTCACTTCTCCAAATAGAGCATCCATAATGAATAGTGTACCTGCAAATAGAAGGGGTATATCTGCAAGTACAGGTACTACTTTATTTTATGTAGGAAGATCATTGAGTTTAGGAATTTCATTTTTAATAATGACTAGCATCTTGCCATCAGAACAAGTAAAAGATATTCTCATAGATTTTAGAAATACTGAAACAAATATGGTGGTTAAATATACTGCTAATGCTACAACGACCGCTGCCAATGACACAGAATTGGTTGAAGATAAATTCTTGAATTCAATACATATTATATTTTTCGTTTCCTCTATAATAGTATTTATTTCAATAATTCCAGCTACACTTAAAGATATACAATTTAGAAAATAGATTTAAAAATTAATACCAGATTATTCTTCCAGGTTTTACTTATATAGATATATAAGAAAATGAAGGACATAAGAAAGTACAAAAGATGATTAAAAACCTTTCATTCTAGTCATTAATAAGAAGATATAGAACTAATTCTAATCTCTTGAGAAGTAAGCAAGAAAAATTATTTTCTATTCATGATTAAAAAACAAAATTAGTATATATCATTATGATTATTATAAATTGAGTAAATTTAGTCTTATAGACTATAAACTTTTAAATTATTTAACTATTGGAGTCTTATTGTTACCAATATTGTACCCTTTTTGTCGAAGATATTTCAAAGTCAATTTATAAATCAATTCATCATTATTAGCCACTTTAGGTACTCTATTCCATGATATTTCTCCTCGTTCTTTAATCTCTGTTGACAATAAATTAGAATTAACTAATGCAATTTCTTTACATTCTTCAAATGTTTTAGTTTTCCTATAGGCGGTACCATGGGCATCACACGCATTATTATCATTCATTTTATCTATTTACATTTATAATACAACTACATATCTAATTTTCTTTTCTAATGTCATCATCATGGTACAAGCTGCTGACCTAAGTATATGTTAAATATATTAAAATATAATTTAAATTAATTAACATTTTTATTTTTAATTATAACTTTGTGTTTCTTTTACTTATTTAAAAGACTATTTTAAAATTTCTTGTTCTTCTTTTGAATATGACCTTTTGATTGGGGTAATTTTATCTGTCCATTCACCAATCAATCCACCGCATTTGACACATCTTAGTATTGTTAAATGAGATGATACAATGAATATATCTAACAATAGCTCTTTTGCTTTATCGTTTTTATTACATATGCAATCTTCCATTTGAAATTATATATCTAATAAAATTAAAAATAGTTTGATAAATTAACTTCTAGTGTTATTTTATTCTAAAGTTTAACTTAATATAGCTCTATTTATTATTATAGTGAAATAATTTTTTATATTATACAAAGGGATTCAATTTTAAATTTTGCATTGTTTATAGAAAGGATCTTTATGATAAGTATTATCTCTGATTCAGTACAGAAAAAACTAATGAGAAATTCAAACAAAGTAAATACTAGCATATTTCTAGAATTATTGGTGATTGATGCTTCTAGAATTATTGGTGATTGATGCTTCAGTTTTCGAATTTTTATCTATCCATTTTATTGAATTCAACATATGGTTTAAATTTTCAATAATATAGGAATTTTTAAATTGATCTTTAGTTCCTAATAGAAAGAATGCCAGGGTATTATTGTTATGATTAGTAACTATTGTCGTTATGAAAATATCTTTTATTGGATTATCAATCTGAAAAGTAAAAGTTCCTATTTGCTCATCATTTAATTTCTGTATCTTACTGTCATTTAAAAATGTTAAATTTAGATTATAATTATCAATAATTATTTTTTTGACCATATTTTTTACAATATCTGTAAGAAAACCAATATCATCTATTGGAATCATATCAGATTGTGAGGTTCCAAAAGAAAATCCAGATTTTCCAAAGGATCTAAATGCAAAGAATCCAGTAAAATTTTCATAGGAAATATTCTTTGTTAATTGGCCTATCATAAAATTAAAAATTCCTTTGTCTTTATCGTGGTGGTGGTATTCTTTCACTAGCCATGATGATGGATATTCTAAAGTAAAACCATAAGTTTGATTTGTGTATTTAATCCAATCATTCTGTGAATTCTCAATAGAATTTTCTGCAAAAATCAAAGTAAAGTTATTTGTAAAAAGAGATATAAATACAATTGAAGATAGAGATAACAGTATTATGAAAATAACATTCATTACCAATTATGTTTTATAGTTAAATAAATAAATTACTAATAACTTATTAATCTTAAGTTAATAGTTATTGACTAAATTTAGTTTTTGTTAGCTTGTGAAATATCCTACAACTTTATTTGTAATTGAGCTTTATAATTTTAGTAAACTTTTACTTTTTAGTTAACTTCACTATTTTTAGCAATAATAAATATTAAAATGTAAAAAATAAATTTTATATCAAATAACTAAAAATAAATATAATATTAAAGTTACAATAAAATGAAATTATTATAGATGGTAAATTTTTAGATATATATATACATATAAAATGACCTATTAAAAAAATACATTGTAAATTAAAGAATTATTATTATAGACTACCTTAAATAACTACTTAGTATATTTAATACATAGACACTCTCAATTAATTGTAAGGATGCAGGAGATAAAGTCTGTAATTGTACATTGTACGAAGAAACTGAAGAAGAATTATTTGCTAATGCTAAAGAACATGGAATTAAAGAACATGGATATACAGAGGAGACATTACAAGAAGAAATTTCTAAAAATCTAGAACATTTCAAAAATTTAATAAAAGAAGTGTAAAATAACATTTCCTTTTTATTTTTTAATATATTATTTAGAATACTATACTGACTAACTAAAATTCGTAGATACATTTTAGCTCACTGTTATCTACAGAAATTCAATAATTGTTGAGAATATCTAAACTAGATGTAGCATATAATAGAGAAAAAGATGCAGATGTAAAAGAAAGAATACTGCTTATTAGACGTATATAGTAGAAGACAAAAAGCACATAGAGGAGATAGCAAAAGAATTGCATAAATGTAGAGCATGGGCATACAAGTGGTACAAGAGATATAATGAAAATGGATTAGATGGATTGAAAGATAAGGAAAGAAGTGGTAGACCTCCAGATGTACCAAAAGAGATAATGGTAAAGATACAAAAAGAACTAACAGATAGTAATACAGGATGGGATTTCAGACAGGTAATGGATTTTATTTACAACAAAACTGGAGTCAGATATCATGAGGTACATATTTATCGTCTATTACACAAATGGGGCTTCAAACCTAAAGTACCACAAAAAAGATTTGTAAATACTGCTTCAATAAAGGACAAAAAGAGATTCAAAAAAGAGTAAAACAGATTCTAGCCAATTTAAAATCAGATTGGACTGTACTTGTACAGGATGAATCCATCTTTGTATATGATTATCTGATAAGAAGAAAGAAATGGATTTCTGCAGGAAAAAGACCGATAGTTACAGTTACTGGTTCTCGTAAGAAAACTATTGTTTTTGGCAGTCTATCTCTTGATGGTAAACAGTTAGTCAAACAATATGATAAATTTAACAGCAATACATTTGTTGATTATCTAAAACATGTACAGAAAAGATTTGGTAAATACATCATATTTGTTGATAGAGCTACACCTCACTGTTCAAAGATTACAAGAAGATTTCTTGATACTAATAAGGATACCATCAGACTGGAATATTTTCCTGTTGGTTCTCCTGAATTTAATGCAGTAGAAGAATGCTGGAGACAAGGTAAGTATTACATTCTATCTAATTACTACTCCAATTTCAAGAATCTCAAATATACAATAACAAGGTATTATAGAACCAAAAGATTCCAACTAGACATAACAAAATATCTCTTAAGGTCTACGAACTAATGTTATTGAGTATAGAAAGTGATAATGAATCCGAATTGGTAGAATTATGGAAAACTATTAGAAATGATTGCCAAAAGCATCTAGACATATTAAAAGATGTTTTAGAAAAGAAGTTTACTACTGCTAAAACTGTATCTTAATAGAAAAATAATTTTTTTTACTAAATTTTATTAGCAATTGTTGTTTTTACATTGTTAATACACTAATTTCTAACATTGAAATTCAATTATTATAATAATATATTTTTATTGTATGATATTAAAATTGTAATGGTCTTGTTTTTTCTTCAATTACTTTATATATAGAGATATAATAATTGGAAAGCTATTTTCTCATTTAATAGCAAACAATAAACATCTGATATGATATCTAAATAAAATGATTATTCTTTATTGTTATTATTAATCATCTTTATTGACCATATCAAATTTAAATTTATTAGAAATATATTGTTTAACAACATCTTTTTCTTTCTTGTATGATTCATTTCTCTTATGCTATGAGCCTATTTGCTTATATTGAAGAATTCCAGTAACAAAAAGAATAGAAGATATTATTATTATTATTATTATTAATCATTGTCTTGGCTCTCTTTTATTTTGTATTGTTACTGATTGTTATTCTTCATCTCATTCATTTCTGGTTTAATATTATAATAATCTGCATCCTTTTTTCCTTATTCTGTCATTAGCCATTTTTTCTAGAGGCCTTTCCACCCTCTCTTGCTACTCTTTCTCTAGTCTCTTGATTGGCAGATGCCAATCCTATATTACTATATTTATTGTCACTGTTTTCCTTATTTGTATTTTTATTGTTTTTGTTACTCATTGTAAGTTTACAGATTTCATAGATCATAATAATAATAATTCGTAAACTCGGTTAATCCAAGAAACTAATAGTTAAGTTAAAAATTAAACTGAAATCTTTTCTAATTATAAATAAAGTTGATCGACTTTATCTATTATTCTATGACTTCCTCATAAGCATGAGAGGAAAAACTACTTATTTAACAAAATTTAATAAAATAAAGATTATAATATTTATTTATTAAGTCTCTTTCTATCTGTTTATATTTGGATTGTTTGCTTCTATCATTTAGGTATGACATTTCTATTTTTGCTTGTTCAGTGACAATGTATTTCCCATTTTTATCTTGAATTAACCATTCTATGTCTTTTAGAAATTCTATTACCGAAAGAACAAATTTTTCACTATGATCAAATTCATTTGCAATATTTTTTAGATTGAAATGTCGATTATCATTTAACTGATTCAAAGTATATATAGCAAGTGATAGACCTTTTAATCTATCAACATATTGAACATCATGGGGAAATTTTGGAATATCTGCTCCTTTGTCCACAATTCGTATATATCTGACTAATGCCTATAAAGCTTAGTTAACCAAGTTAAGGAGCAATGCTTCTTCATTAGATCATAAGCATATTTAGAAAGACATGATCTCATTATAAATTCTCCATGTCAATTAGTAAATGCTGCCTAATTTATTATCAACATATAATCTACTTCCATTTACTCCAGCATCTCCTATTCTATCAGATATCTTTAGCAATCTACCACCTGTAGATATAGCTGCAGTAACATTTCTCACTTTATCAATTGCTATTGAGTTACTGTATCATGATATTGACTATGATGTCTTGATAAAGATGATAATTTATTATTATATTTCTCTCCTTTGTTTATGTTTCCTTTCAATCTATTATATATTCTTAATTTTTTTGTTTATGTCTAATTGATTACTGTATATATTTAATACTTTAGCAAGTTTAATAGCACTATCTGATACTAATATTACATGATCAGTATGATCGATAATATATCTTGTTAATTTTATAGGATTTATTACTCCTTTTATCACCCCTTACAGAACCTGCAGATATGTCTTTTCCATTCATAATTGAAGCATCCATTTCTATATTTTCTCATTGTTAAACATGAACCAAGCTCTGTATTAAAGTTTCCAATACTTCTATACTTATAATTGATGCTTCAACTGCATCAATTGCACAATAATTTTTTTAAAAAATTAAATCCTTTGGATATTGATTCTTGAGATTTTTTATTGTTTCTGCTGATTGATTTATTTTAGTTTTAATATCACCATGGATTAATATTCTATAATGATTTTTTCATTTTTAGCAATGACTTTTTATTTATTTAAGTACAAAGACAAAGAAATCTCCTTGATACTAAAAATTGTAACCATGAATTTATTTTTATTTAATTACTATGGATAAAGATCATATTCTTTTGATATTATTAATAGCTTCAATATATAATGAATGTTTATCTAGCACGTAATGCATTAAGAATAACAGCAACATCAAGTAATTCTTGAATTAGTGCTCCTATTGTTGGGGGTATTATCCCAAAACTTGCTATGATCATGAAAATAAAGCTAGCTCCTAAACCAACATAAATACTTTGTTTAGCAATCTGTATTGTTCTTTTACTAATTTCTATGGTGTCTCTTACTTTAGTAATGTCATCTACCAATAATACTATATCTGCTGCTTCAGCTGATATTGCTGTACCATGAGCTCCCATTGCTATACCAACAGTTGAGACAGCTAGTGCAGGGGCGTCATTTATTCCATCGCCAACCATTATGACATTTTTGTATCTTTCTCTTAATTTTTTTACTGAGTTTACTTTATGTTCTGGTAATAGATTAGCTTCAAAACTATTAACACCTACTTCTTGAGCTATGAGTTGAGAATTTTCATAACTATCGCCACTTAATATCTTTGTCTCTTTTACTCCAATTCTTCGAAAGTGTTCGATCATGGATTTAACGCCTGCACGTATTATGTCACCAAACACTATAATACCAACAGGTGTATTATTGATATTTACAAATGCCAACATTTTTCCTTTAAATTGGATCTGTTTTTTTAAATCTAAGATTTTTTCTAGGGAGTGATTGTCTATGCTATTTTCTAAAATACTTTGAGATCCGACAATAATATGTTCTCCATTAAGGAACCCTTCAACTCCAATACCAGCTATTTCATGAAAATTATTTGGGATTGGTAGTTTTCCAAATTTTTCTTGTGCTTTCTGAGTTATTACTTTAGCAGTTGGATGTGATGATAATTGTTCTAGGCAAGCAGCCTTTAGTAAAATATCGTTAGAATTAAGATTATTGATTTCTATTATTTTTTCAATTCTTGGAGTTCCAAAAGTTATTGTACCTGTTTTATCAAATACGATAGAATCTGCTTTTCCTATCTGTTCTAGACCAATACCACTCTTGATTATTATTCCAATTTTTGCAGCCTTATTTATTGCACCGATAATTGCTATTGGAGTTGCAAAAATAAGTGAACAAGGTGATGCTACAACCAATACTGATAAAATAGTCTCTATTTTTCCAGTTATAATCCAGCCAAAGAGACTCATAAAAATTGTAAAAGGTGTAAACCATATTGCATATCTGTCAGCAAGACGTTGAATCGGAGCTTTTTCTTCCTGTGCTTTTCTAACCATCTGGACTATTTTAGAGTATTGACTCTCTTCAGTTAATTTATCAGTTATCATTTCAAAAGCATCACCAACATTAACTGTACCACTAAAAAGCGGATCACCATCTTTTTTTGTCTTTGGTATTGGTTCTCCTGTAAGTGCTGATTCATCTACTATCCCCACATTATCGTTATCAATAAGATGTCCATCTACTGGAATCAAATCGCCAGGACGTACAACAAGTAAATCACCAATTTTTATTGAATCTACATCAATTTCTTCTATTATATTATTTTTTTTCCGATGGGCTATCCGTGGAGACCGTGCTAAAAGAGCATCTAGAGAAGTTGTAGCTTTCCTAAAAGCATAATCTTCTAATGCTTTACCACCTGATTGCATTATGACAATTACCACTCCTGGCAATGCCTCATTTGATAAAATAGCTGTAATGATTGCAAGCATTGCAATAATATCAGCAGCAAATTGTCTATGAATCATGTTACGTATTGTATCAAATATAATAGGAGCACCACCTATAATCAAAGTTCCAATCCAAATCCAGTGTCCTACATCCTGTTGATTCAAAAACAGGTGAAATATACTTCCAGATGTTAGACCAGCTATTGCAAAAATTGGTATAGGATATCTTTTGGTAAATAAAAGAAACATTTTGTAGAATGTTAAATGTAAATCCTTATAACTATTAAAAGATTTATTGTTATTAATCAATAAATATTATTTTATGTTAATGGATTTATAATTTCTTTCCACCAATAATTTATTTCTCTACAACTATAATATAATAAAACAACAATAATCAGATAGAATTTTATTTAATATAATCAAGAGGACTACCTTAAGATAATATTGCAGTATTACTGCAGTGACTAGATTATAAGAAAGAGAACGTGCTAGAGATATATGTTGAGAATGATTTTCAAATTGTTAACAATGATTTGACTGGTATAATTCTAATTGTAACAATAATTGTCATTATGGCGTGAGCTCATATGCTTTATACAAAATTTATTTAATCAGGAGAAGAAATCAATCTAAACTAAAATAATAATAACGGTTTATTTTGTTGATAGAAAAAAAGAGTATCTTATTTTACTTTTAATAATAACATTTTCCTAATATATTTATCAATTTTTTTTACTATCCTGAGTTTGATATCCTATTTTAAAAATCTAAACAAATGAAGAATTATCTCTTTATCTATTTCCTTTTTTTATGATTTCTTCAAGCAGTAACCATGATTTACTTGGAGACCATAATTCAGTATTCTAGATTTGTCTAATCTAAAATTCCCTTTTTGGCAATTACTTGTCAAATTGTCCTATTGTGAATATAATTATTTGCCTTA
This sequence comes from uncultured Nitrososphaerales archaeon, assembly GCA_963840085.1. GTDB lineage: Archaea > Thermoproteota > Nitrososphaeria > Nitrososphaerales > Nitrososphaeraceae > TH1177. The sequence continues at coordinate 644 of CAWIYT010000233.1, read as the reverse complement.
AATTTTGGATATTAATTCCACTAAAATTTCTACAAATTACATTAGATCTTTGCGTAATTGGAAGGAATCAAAATACTCTGAAAATTAAATTAATTTTTATAAATTTTATAAATTTAATAACATTATTCTCTTTTATCTTTGATCAGATATGTAATATTTTACATGGTTACTAATTACGCAATAAATCTATTATATATTTCAAATAAAATGGATTACTATCTGCCTGGACTCAAATAAAAAGGTTCACTAATTATTAATTATCAAGTCATCGAGTTAAAGATATGGTAATATAATATCAAATGGAAATAGACCAGATAAACCAAAAATGCGTTTAGTATTATTTTTCAATTAATGCCTGAGATTTGAATCTTTCTATAAAGTGGAACAGTTACTTCCATTACTCTATAATAATTTGTAGATAATAATAAAAGTAAAAAGAAAATTTTTCAGATACAAAAATTATAACAATATAATAAGAATCTAAAGACATGTTTTGAAATTTAATAAATGTACTATAGAAATAATTCTATTATCTGTAATAGATTTGTGGCCAAGACTTATTGTATAATTAATAAAGAATAGTACACAAAATATTATAGACGCTTTCAGCCATGAAAATATTCTTAACCTTAAATTTTACAAAA
>CAWIYT010000232.1:0-22260 GCA_963840085.1 uncultured Nitrososphaerales archaeon | reverse complement strand
TAATTAATATATCTTTGTTTGTTCGATACTGTAATTAGGCATTAGAAGAAGAACTTGTTGTTGTTGTTGTTTTGTGGATATTATACCTAGTAACTTGTTGGAATGTTTTTACAGTATTAGCTCCTATTTTTGATAGTTCTTTTATATTCTCTTTTGTATGCTGAACAGATGTATTGACAGAATCTAGATTTGCAAATATAGTATTATTTATTACTCTAGTTGCTGATACTGCATTATCTGCAAAGCTACTAACTATTTTTCCATAGTTTTCAGCTAGTTGTCTAGGAGATACAGTCCAATCAGACCAAAGTCGTAATGAATTAGCTAGAATATCTTTTTGTGATTCTACATAATTATCTGTAATTTCTCTAATTGCTTGAATTGTATTTTCCTGATAATTGTTAACGATTTGAGTATAACGTGGAATTTCTTTTCTTGCTTCATCTATTGTTTTCTTGATATTATCTCTAGTTTCATCTATTACTTTATTAACTGCTTGTTGTTGTTGTTCTCGTTGAAATTGTTGTTCTGTTGTTGAATGTGTTTCATTTGATTCTTCTTCTTTGCGTTCTTGTTTTTTTGTTGACATATATTTAATAAGCAGTCATGAAAGCATATAACCAATCATATACAATGGTGTGTATTACCATACATCTATTAATTATAGTAGTGTACATTGATAATTTGGCGGTATTAATAAAATAATAGAAACAGTATAGGTATTATAAGAAACATCTATACCTATAATATTAGATAATAAGCGAAATGTGATAATACTTCTTTTAGAATAGTGATTCTATAAATTAAATAGATGATGATGATAACAAATACTCATTACAATAAACGATAAATACTTTACATTCTAGCTATAATCGATGGAGAATTTTGTTTTATTTGCCATAATCAATACGATTTATGATTTATTAAGCAAGAAACCAGTAAATCTTTGAATTGTAGTCATTTATACTTGAATTAACGATAATATAATAGGAATGTAGTGCATCGAAATGTTATTTCATTGATCCTCTTTCTAGCGGATAAAAATTTGAGTACTCGTTATTCTTATGCAAGTTTAATAGTAATAGACTACAAACGAGAGAAATAAAATAATGCCAATAAATTCTAGGTCAAAATCAATTCTATTGGTGGATGATGAGCCTGACATTGTCAATCTCTTCAAATATGTATTTAAAAGTAGAAATTATGATGTATTTGGTTTTACTAATCCACTAGAGGCATTAGAACATTACAAAGCAAATTGCGCTCAATATGGACTAGTAATTTCTGATATTCGAATGCCTGAAATGAATAGATTTGATCTGGTAAAGAATCTCAAAAAGATTGATACTAATATTTCAATTATTCTAATGTCAGCATATGTTAATATTGACTATTCTCAACTAAACGATATAACGATAAATGCATTTATACAAAAACCAATCCAGATAAAAGAGTTATTATCTACAGTTGAAAAGCACTTGATCAATACCAATATAAACAGGTTATAGTAGATAATTACTACATTTACTTTTTACAATATGCATCATCAAATTATTATTTATTTTCATCTTAACAGATACAATTTACTATATGAATCAGTTTTTATATACTATTGTTGAAAAATGTATAATAATTAATTGACGTTAATTGATTTTAATTTGTTATTATTATCTTTACAACAAAATAATTTTAATTGTAGTACTAAGTAGTAATAAATTCAATGATAGATAAAATTTCTCAATTTATTTTAGTACTTCATCAAGAAACTTAACAATTGTCTCTAATCCTAATATAGTATACTGCAAAAACACTAGAGATTGGGAATAGTGGATACTAATAACAGAAAAAGAAAAAGAATAATGATAATAGATGATGACCCAGATATCAACAATCTATTTAAAATATATTTAGAACATGATGGATTTCAGGCAGATGCTTATACAAACCCAATAGATGCACTATATTATTTTAAAAAAAATGAATATAATTTGATTCTCCTTGATTTGAAAATGCCACAGATAAATGGTATTGCAATGTTTCAAGCATTAAAGAGAACAGATGAAAATGTAACTATTTGTTTGATGACTGCAGATATTTCATACTTGGAACAATTAAAAGGAAAAATTCCCAATATTGAGAAATATGTAATACACAAACCAATCTTATTGAGAAATCTGAAAGATAAAATTAATGAACTAGTTTCAGAAAAAAGTAGTAATGTACTGTTAGTTTAAGGTTACTCTCACGATAGTAATACTTGTTGTTTTTATATGTGAAATAAGATGGGTAATCAATTCAAGTTTCGTTGAATTATTTGTAGTAGTTTACTTATCGTTATTGGTTTCTTGACAATTTCCAAATTTAAATTATTATTTTTATATCATCATATGCAGTTATTAATACCATTTTGATTTTTGGATTTATTGCCAATATTTTGCTAGATAACTTGTTGCATACCTGAATTGGAGACATCTTGTAGTCAACAATAATCAAACTGAATTTATCTGGATGTTCACTAATATAATCAAGTGCAAGAAGAGGATTAGTAAAGCCCATTACAGGATACCCATTTTCTTATAGTACTTCTGTAAATAGAGTAACGATATCCTGTTAATCATCTACTATGGCTATTGATCGATAAAGATGATAATCTACATTCATTGAATCGATGCCATTGTTTATATTACAAGATATTTAATAAACTAATTTTATAATAAAACAAACAAGTTTTATATAAAAAAAGAAAAATATTGAAAAAAACTCTGTATCTACTACTACTATTATAGGATGTTGTCTATTTATTATTGTAGTTTGGATACAATTTTAAAATCAATACTAAAACGACAAATCCCTTTTCTAATTGGTGGTACTATTACTGGAACAATTATGGCATACTATTATGGTTTTTTATTTACTATTATAGTAAATAGTATAATGTGGTATGTGATTTCCTATTTAATTAGCAAATATTATTACAAATCCAAAGGAGTTAATGACCAAAAATATCTTATCCAATATGGCTTATCTAAAATAAAGTCAAGAAATAGACATTATAGTGAGTCAGAAACAAAGACATAATCTCTACTTTCTATATTATTATGATTATTATTGCCCTGAGGGTTTTGATTTCTTTTACAATGAAGGTCTATTAATTATAATATATAGTAATATTCATTAAAATCAACTACGAGAATTTCTCTTTTTCCTCTTTTACTAATAAATTATCTTCAATTGTTAAATATTTTATTACTAATTAGTAATTTCTTTAGAAACATAAACATAAAAAAAACAGCCTAATCAAATGTCATAGCCTCCCTCTACCAACCAGTTGTACGCCAATAGGCTATGGCATTTTAAATATGATTATTTATATAAAGTATAATACTCCAGTCTATACAGGTCAAATAATTCTACTAATACTGATGACTACAATTCTCAAGACATTGTCAAAAAAGAATCAAGGGAACTTGGCGATGATACTAATTTTGGTAAAGTTCATGAGATTTTAGGAGAATACATCATTACACAAAAAGGTAACGTGACCAAATACAGATTTTATATTACTGAAAGTTTAGTAGAGCGATTTGATGGCAATACTAACTATTTTAAAATAACGAAAGACGAAGCGAAACAATACAAAAGAGATTAATTTCTTTTTATGCATAATTATTTTTTATTTCAAATAATCTTTATTATCTAAATAATTTTTCTACTGCATCTAACTTTTTGATACATATTTAGCTTATCGATAGATTAGAAATAATATTACTTACAAAATAATTTTAAAATAAGTTTCCATTAATAAAAACTAAATACACGGTAGTAGATGTGTTCTATTTATTATGCTATAGTTTTTTAAATAACCATAAATTCTAATATAATATTTTTTATTATAACATTATTAGTATAAATGATATATAAAATTATTCTGTATAATCTAAATCTAATTGCTATAAATTATAATGTTAAATAAAAATTACAATGGAAAACGATAAAGATATAAAAATTGAGACAGATGAAGATGTTGGATTAGATGATAAAATAAAGGCAGGAGCAAGAGCATTAGGTAAAAAGATTAAAGACCCTGATAAAGATACTGGTACAGAATACGAAGCAGAAAAAGCAAAAGAAAGAGTAGTTGATTGATTGATTGATGGTAATGTTCAATCATCAATAGCAGCAACAGCAATCAACTCTCAAGTTATTTTTTCTTCTATTATTATATATACAAGGTAGTAGTATCTTTACATCAGACTCTTATTTTTGCACCTCTATCGGTATTACTCTCTAGGGGCCATAATACCTGAATAATTCTGCTTGTTATTGTTGTAATTATAAATATATTACCTCAAATTATACAAATAAATTAATAGATTATACATAAACAAATATGACTTTACAATAGTCATTAATACATAAGTTTATATATCTTAGTAACATATATATATACATGTCAGCAAGAAAAGAAGAAGTAAAAATAAATGAAAATATAGCTGTAAATGAACCAGAATTTAAAGAAAAATATACAACTAAATTTAATAAAGACAATAATAATTTTAATGAAAGAATAAATAACACCTTAAATCAACAACAAGATGCAATAAACAAGACACTAGACAACACCTTAAATAATATAAAAAGAAGTACAGATGAAGATACACGAGAAATTCCACAATATACACAACGTATCGCTGAATATCAAGAAAAAACTATTCAAACTATAAAAGATATTGCTTCTGACTTTATTGAAGCACAAAAACAAGTAGTAAGATCTTTTCAATCAACAAATAGATAAAAATATTTTACTCCTAATAAAATATCCAAGTCACGTGTCCTGATGGATGTCATATCTTTTTGACTATCAGGTCTAAATTCTTGAATAGGTAAAGCTTAAGGTATCCAGAATATCGTAATTATATGTACCGTGGTTCTACTAAACTCAACCTCACTACCGGACAGAAGAACAGTCTAAAATCATTGATGAAAAATACTACTACAGATAAGAGACATTATCGCAGATTAATGGCAATACTCCAGCAGAAGAGCAATGGTAGAACTTTTGAAGATATAGCAAAGGAACATGATGTCTCAGCATCAGGTCAGTCCAGAGATGGGTATCAGCATATCTCCATACTGGAATTAGTGGATTGGAAATAAAGAAAACACGTAATACAAAATCCAGTATAACAGAGGAAGATAGAGAGACTATACTTTTTGTACTTTTTAATGATCCCACTATTTTTGCTTGTCAGAAACACTTGGAGTCTGAGGTCACTGGCAAAGTGTCTTACAGAAGAACTTGATATTCCGATTAGTTTCAGACATCTTCAAAGGATACTGAAAGATATGGGTATTAGATGTAAAAGACCTAAACTGGAACTTGAACACGGACCTGATTATGAGAAGGGAAAGAAACAGATAAAGAACTACAAAAACAAGTAGCATCAGCGCTCAAAAAAAAGAAAGTGATACTGGTATTTGAGGATGAAACCATAGTAACACAGAAACCATGTATAAGAAAGTCGATGAGTTTTGAAGGTGAACAACAAAATTGAAGGTGAACAACAAAAAATTAGACATAACGGTAGTAGAAAGAAATTCTCAATGTACATATCCATGCTATGGCCTGAACAGAACCTGTTGTATAATTTCTATGACAGAATGAATTCCACCAATACCATAAACCATCTTGAGAATCTCAAGATGCATGTAATGCAGAATAGTTGGAAAAGAATTGTACTGGTATGGGATAACGCTTCATTTCATATAAGCAAGATGGTACGCCAGTACACGAATACGCAGAAAGATTGGCTGACTGTAATACACCTTCCAAAGAGGGCTCCATATTTGAATCCAAATGAGAGAAAGGTAAATAAACGTATAAAATCAGATGTGTGTGCAAACAGATTGTATACCAATATAGGAGAACAAAAAGATGCAATATCAGAATATCTAGATAAGAGATTTGGAAGATGGTATAATGACTTTAATGATGACACTTGACTTATCACATTAAATTTAAGACATGGAATTAATTATTAGTAGTATATCCTTGATTAATAACGATAAATATAGTGATATTAAACCAATTTAACTAAATTCAATTTCAAATAGGATTCTGATTAGCCTTTCTCCATTATCATATATGTACATTCTTCTTTGTCAGTAGGATCCATACGTAATAATAAAGGGTAATCACATCTTATACATTTTGTAGAGAGAAATCCCTCTTGATATTTGAATAAATTTTCTTCATCTTCAACAGATATATCATGTCCACTAAGTGTACAATTAATTTGTTTTAATGATGAAAGTAAAAATTGTGTCATATAATTTAATATGCTGTCCCTATAATTAACCTTGTCATATAAATTTATATAGTAAAAAAAATAGTATTTATAAAACTAGAAAAAAACTATTAGCTATTTTGTTTAATTATATTAGCTTATTAATATTATTGCGTCGCTTGGAGTTAAAATGTAAATATAAGTTTATAAAATACGTCTTATATTTTCTTTAATCATTATTTTTATCATCTACATTTTTATTTTCAAAGTTGAGGAAATAAAAATTTGTTTAATAAGTAAATTATAGGCTACTCCAAGCATAAATATAAATTATATTTATTAAAATAGTTAGAGAGAAAAATTTTTCTAGAACCTATTCGCATAATTATTTATATATGATAATAATCTAACAAGGTTATCGATTCAAAACTCCATTCAATGATAATCTCATCAATTCATTGATTCAGAGGACTTTGACCCTCTATTTATTGAAAAGAACTATTATATTGGTCCTGATGTAGGAACAACAAAGAAGAAAAACACATCCCTATCCGGTAGTAAAGCATATTCTCTATTTGTTAAGAGTCTTGTAATTAACTTGGTAGTATATAATGTAAAGTAAAAGCGATTATTTTGGATTGATTGCTTCTGAATGAAGTTGTTCATAGATAATAAAACCAAGTAACTAGTTTTAGTTTACACAAATAACTTAGGAATGTCTTTACAATGCTGTTAAGATACTCAATGAAACTAATAAAGTAGCAATAGGTAAGGTAGTTTTCAGAGACAAAGAACATTTAGTTGCTTTAAGATCATATCAAAGAGGTCTTGTAATGCATCAACTAAAATATCTAGATGAAATAAGACCTATGGATGAGGTTGAAGGTATTTCTAACAGTCAACAGCCTAAGGTCGAGGATAATGAATTATCTTTAGGAAAGACATTAGTTGATACCTTAACTAGTCAACAATTTGATATAGGTAAATACTCTGATGTCTATGCTAAAGAATTAGAGAAACTAATAGAAGCAAAATCTAAAGGGCAAAAAATTACTGTTGAGGAAGAAGAAAAATCGGCAGGTACTACAAATCTTCTTGAGGCTCTTAAAGCTAGCATTAGCACGAAAACCAAACCACGTAGACAAAAGAGGAATTAGTGATATTGAAAGAAAAAATAATATTTTTTGTTATAGCTGTCATAAAAAACAGAAAAAAGTAGAAAGCAACTGCTTGAGCATAAATTTAAAGAATTTTCTTCATTAGATCTTTTGCATAATTAGAAAGATTAAAGCTATATTCTTCTTCTCTAGCACAATTCATTATAGGTTTGCTAAATTATGATAGGTTATCTAAAAAGCCGTCATTGTTCAGGTCATTTACTGGATTAGAATTATCTGAATTTGATTCCATTTGTCAGGAAGTAGAATCAAAATATCCAAAATATGAGATAAAACGTCTATCTAAAAGAAAGGAGAGAACACGAAGTATATGTGCAGGAAGACATTTCAAACATCCAATAAGAGACAGATTTCTCATGCTTCTTGTGTACTACAAACTATACATAACTAATTCATTATCAGGATTTTTGTTTGACCTAGATCAAAGCAATGTACATAGAGATATATACGATATATGGAACCTATAGTAAAAAGTTGTATTCCACTACCTCAACAGTTATACAATATTACAAGACGATTAAGAACCGTACAAGAAGTAGAACTATACTTTCCAGGATTTAAAGCATTTATAGATTCAACAGAACAAGAAATACCAGTACCTACAGATAAAAAGAGAAGAAAAGAGTACTATTCTGACAAAAAGAAAAAACATACTGTAAAAACACAGTATATGGTAAATAAGAAAGGAAAAATACTACATAAATCAAAACACATGAAAGGAAGACAGCATGACTATTATGTTTACAAGGATGAACATCCAATAACACCAACAAATGTAAAAAACTATTATGATCTTGGATATCAAGGAGTAGAAAAGGATTTTCCAAATGTAAAAGTAGTATTACCAATAAAGAAGAAACATAATATTGAACTTACACAAAAGGATAAAACATACAACAAAAGACTTCGTAGACAGAGAGTAATAGTAGAACATACTATCTGCAGGATAAAGAAGTTTGGTATTATGGGAAACAAGTACAGAAACAGACTAAGAGCCTATCCCAAAAATAGATAGAAATATAGCTCCTCCTTTTTATCATCTTTATTTATACTAACAATTGAATAAAAGGAAACATCAGCAGCAGCATGTTATTAGAACAATCATACGAATTCCAGACGACCTATGGAATGAAATTAAAAATATTTTACCAGATGAAAAGCCAGGTAACACTAAAGGCAGACCAATTGTTCCATACAGAAAAGTATTTGATGGTATCATGTTTATCCTTAGAACTGGATGTCAGTGGAAAATGTTACCCAAAGAATATGGGTCTGGTTCTACCTGTCATATAAGATTTCAACAATGAGTACAGTCTGGTATCTTTGACAGATTATGGGCTAGATTATTAAAAATATACGATAACAAAAGAAGAGGAATCAAATGGTCATGGCAATCACTTGATAGTATATCTGTAAAATCGCCTTTAGGGGGGAGGCGATGACTGGATATAATCCTACTATAGATAGAGGCAAATTAGGAACCAAAAGACATATTCTAACAGATAAAGATGGCATTCCTTTGTCTACTATGATAACATCTGCAAATACTCATGATGTTACTGTTGCAATCGATACAGTTGACAGTATAATTATCGAAAGACAATCATCATCATCATCAACAGACAGAAATAAGAAACAGAATCTATGTCTTGATAAAGCACATCATTCAAAAGATGTAGAACAAGAAATCATCAAAAGAGGATACATACTACACATATACGATACAGAAGAGAAAAAAAGGTATTAGGGAAAAGACATCCTGTAAAAGATGAGTTATAGAGAAAACAAATTCATGGCATAACAATAGATTCAGGAAATTATTTACAAGGTATGAAAAGAAGAGGAAGAGAACTATCTTGGTCTTGTGCAACTAGTAAATAGCATAATTGTTTAGAGGAGGATAATTTTAGGATAGGCTCTAACGAGATATGATGGAATATCTGACATTGTTTCTGGTTTGGTTAATTATCGAATAACACATACTAGGAGATAATCTCGATCGATTACAATGAAAATACAGTGTAGATTTTATCTAATTACGCAAAAGATCTATTGTTATCATGATCATTATCCACTACCAGAGATAGGTCCATACACAAACAAATACAGCAACCACAACCAATAGTCGATGATGTATTTGGTCAAAAAAACTGAACCAATATGTAGTTACTATAGATGTCGTCATAAATTTTCAATTCATGGTCTAAGCAACCATGGTTGCAGATGTAAACCATTCAATGAAGACATTGGAAGTGATAATAAGATATAATGAAGAATAGTAATATCAATAACAACGATGATTTGCCAGTGCTATATAATGAGAAAATGAAAGGTCTAATGTAACTAATAAGAATTCCATATACTTCTAAAGTTAGACAAGCTTAAAGAGATAGCCATTGGGTTAATTCAGCCCAAAAAGGTTAAAAAGAAGAACAAAATATTATAAAAGAAATTATCTATGACTTAAGTAACATATAAAAATGTAGTTACCTTTTGGTATGATATTGTTGACTCATTCTATGATTAATGACAACTACTCTTTTCCTATATATTATAGATTAGTGATAGATGATGTTAGAAGAATATAATAAAAAAAGAAATTTTGATAGAACGCCTGAGCCAAGAGGAAACAAAAAATGGCTTAGAGATAATAAAAGTAGGAGATTTGTAGTACAAAAGCATGATGCTACCAAATTACATTATGACTTTAGACTTGAAGAAACAAAAGAAGGAATATTAAAATCTTGGGCTGTACCAAAAGGTATTTCACTTGACCCTAAAATAAAAAGGCTTGCTATTCTAACAGAAGATCATCCATTAGATTATTTACTCTTTGAGGGTGTAATTCCTGAAGGAAGTTACGGAGCAGGGACTGTAATTGTTTGGGATACAGGTACATATTACATCTGAGATGGAACTATCTCAGCAATTTAATAACGGGAAGATCAATTTTACTTTATTTGGTCAGAAACTAAGGGGAAAATTTATCCTAGTTAGGACTCATTTAACTAAAGGAAAAGAAGGAAACCAATGGCTCGATGAAATCAGCTGATGAGTTTGAATCTAAAGAAGATTTAACTATTACAAAACCAAGATCTGTGTTGACTTGCAGAATAAATGAGGATTTAGAAAGAAAACAAAAAGAAGAAGAAGAACCTTACAGCAAAAAAAGACAAAATAAAAAGCTATTTTACCAATACCGTTAAAATAAATGATAATTATCTAAATGATATTATTGTTACTAACCAACAACAAAATGAATTAGAAGAATTTCCAACCAAAATTAAACCAATGCTATCAACATTAGTAGATGAGCCCTTTAACAGCAAAAACTGGGTCTTTGAAGTCAAATGGGATGGAGTCCGTTCTATACTATTCTATAACAAGGCAAAAGGGATACTAGAATTGCAATCTAGAAATAGCAGATCACTTACTCATAGATATCCAGAATTAGTAGATGCATTAACGTCAATATCGCCATCATCATCTCAGTTACCTATAAACTGTAAAGAATCAGCAATTTTGGATGGTGAAATTGTTGTATTAGACAATAAAACAGGATTACCAAGTTTTCAAAATCATCAAAGAAGAATGAATGTTGATTATGGTAGAGAAATTGAAATCTTATCTAGGAAGATACCTGCAACCTATTACTTTTTTGATATTCTTTATCTTGATGAAAAGAATCTACAAGATTTACCATTGTTAGAGAGACGATTGATTCTTTCTGAAACTATAAAAGAAAATACCAGAATAAAGATATCTGATTTTATTGCGAAGTGGGTACAGAAGTTTTCGATAAAACTAAGAGTATGGGATTAGAAGGGATAATAGCCAAAAATAAATCAGGCAAATATGTACAAGATAGACGATCTAGAAGTTGGTTAAAAATAAAACATATTAAAACTCAAGACTGTGTTGTTATAGGTTACACTAGAGGAGAAGGAAAAAGAGAAAATTACTTTGGCTCACTTCTTCTTGCGGTTAATGATGTAAAGGGTAAATTACGATTTGTTGGTCACACTGGAAGTGGATTTGATTTTCAGCAACTTCGACAGGTATAGGATAAACTTCAAAAAATAAGAATTGAAAAATGTCCAATTGAGTATGTACCATATACTAACCGAAATCCGGTTTGGGTTAAACCAGAACTTGTAGTTGAAATAAAATTTAGTGATTGGACTAATGAAAAAATTATGAGGATTCCTATATTTCTCAGATTTAGGGAAGATAAGATGCCAAAAGAATGTCTTTTGGAAATGGAAAAATATACTAAAAAAGTAATAAAAGCAGTAGAAGTAGAAACATCTAAAGGAGATAAGCATAATAGTTACTATGATATACAAGATAACAATAATAATTTTGATTCTTCCTTCTCAAATCCTGATAAGATATTCTGGGAAAAAACAATAAACCATCCTCAACTTACAAAAAAAGAATTAATTGAATATTATGATAAAGTTAGTGAGCATATTCTGCCTTATCTTAAAGATAGACCATTATCCCTAAGTAGATTTCCTGATGGAATTAAAGGAAAATCATTCTATCACAAAAATTGGAATCAAAATAATAAACCAACATATGTAGAGACAGTAAAAGTTTACTCAGAATCAAAAGAAGGAAACATTATCAACTATATTATATGTAATAATAAAGGAACTCTTTTGTGGCTTGTAAATTTAGGTTGCATAGAGATGCATCCATGGTATAGTAGAATTAAGGATTTTGATTCTTGCAAACAAAGAGATGATATATTGGATAAAGAAAAATGTGGTTTAAATTTTCCTGATTTTATAATTTTTGACTTAGATCCCTATATATATTCAGGAAAAGAAAAAAAAGGTCAACAAGAACCAGAATATAATTTCAAAGCATTTCAAGCAACTGTTGATGTAGCTTTTAATCTAAAAGAATTATTTGATGAGCTGAATATAGAATCTTACGTAAAAACGTCAGGAAAAACAGGATTGCATATTTTTGTTCCTATTGTTAATTTATATACTTACGAACAAACTAGATCTTTTGCAGCAGTTATAGGTAAAATTCTAACCAGAAGACATCCAGGAAAAATTACTACGGAGTGTGATACTATCAAAAGGACAGGCAAAGTATTCTTTGATCATAATCAAAATGCTAGAGGAAAGACAATAGCATCAATTTTTTCACCAAGGCCTATTGATTCAGCTACTGTCTCGGTCCCTATTAAATGGGAAGATTTGTCAAATGTGGTTCCAACAGATTTTACAATTCTCAATGTTCCTAATATAATAAATAAAAAAGTATCAAATCCATGGATAAATATAATGAAAAAGAAACAAGACTTGAATAAAATTCTGGAAAATGTTAAAGAAGTTTCTTCATAAATTAAGACTATCATTACAAAATTGTAATGCTTCAAATAACATAATTAGATCTAAAAAAAGAAAATGTATTTGATTTAGATTAAAGATTTTCATTTTATTGATCAATATATTTTGATGAGTATAAATTTTTATACATTTCAAAGAAGGTTTGATATAATAGATCTATTGCGTAATTAGCAACTATGTAAAATATTACATAACTGATCTAAGATAAAAGAGAATAATGTTATTAAATTTATAAAATTTATAAAAATTAATTTAATTTTCAGAATATTTTGATTCCTTCCTAATTACGCAAAAGATCTAATATATTATCCAATTAATAAATGAATATGATAAAAAAAGAAGGAATAGTTTATTATAATAGATTCAAAATGTTATTAGGGATAATAATTACAATAACCACTGTAACTACAATATATCTTCTTTATTACCATATCTTAGGCTCTTATTTTTATACCACTATAGGTATTACTCCCGAAGGGATCCGTTTTTATCAGTGTTCATATATAAGATGTTCTTATTAAATAACAATAATAAGATGAGTTACACACGCAGATTAGACAATGTATTGCAGCAAATTGATTATGTAGAAGATAAGTAGATAAGGATATAATAAACGAATTTTCAAAATATCTATCATTAAAGGGTACAAGTGCAAATTATCAACGAAACTATCAAAATCATGTTAATATTTGCAGAATTTATAGAAAGGCAAAAAGGTCTGAATCTAAAATTATTTCTGACAAATAGTTTTAGATATAATAATGGATAGAAATTAGTATTTAGATATCGAATTATAGAAAAATATAAAAAAACTAGCCATACTATCAATATCCTGCCTGATTAGTCTTTATTAAGTGGATTGTATCTATAACGATAGTAACTAATATGTCAAATCTAAAAGATGAAAATAAAAGACAAAGTAACAATATAAAAGAAGGAACAGAGAAATTCGTAGATCAACAAAAACAACAGATAGATAATACAATATCCAATATTTCAGAAACAACAAATAGATTTGATCATAATATCAATGAATATCAAAGATCAAATAACGAAATTCTTGATAAAAGCATAGATATCTCAAACAAATATCAACAAGAAACTATTAATACAATGCAATCAATCTCCAACAACTATGTAGAATTACAAAATAATATTTTTAATACTTATCAATCAGCATTATCCAAATTTATAGATTCCTCATTTAGATCTTGGAATAATTTTATGATTCCTTCAAGATATACTAATATAAATAATAAAATCAATCAGAATTCTACTGATAATACGACTAATGCTACAAGCCCAATAAATGACGTTATATTAGGATATACAGAGATCTTTAACAAATCAATAGAGCTTGTACAAAAATACTGTAACGATTCAGTTCAAAACTACTTTAACTTTGTAAATAAAGTAGAACGAACATACAGTCACTAACTAATATTTTTTTATTTTTGTTTTTGTTAATAATTTTCTAATATTGTCTATTTGATTCGTCTACAAAATTTTAGAATCTGAGATTCAATATATATCATAGTATTTCATTCAGTTTATAAGCTAATTTGATCTTAAGTTATAGAATCTGCCTATATATATAATATAAGAAACTATGAGATTGAAAAGTGTTCTTTATCGAAATGGTATGTCTTATTCATTAAATATGACTTTTTTTACTACTCAATTTACACTTAATGCTATTCCTTAAATATTAGTAAATGATATATATATATATATAATATGATAAAATATAATGATTTTCCATTAAAAGAATGGCATATTGAACATATGAAAAAAACTATTGTAAAATTCATAACAGGTTTGTCAGATAACCATTCTAGATGGGAAGCAAGACAAAACAAAAAATATAATAATATATTTTTTTGTACAGAAAGGATTAGCTCACGATATTAAACATGGTGTATCTAATAATGAGATTCAGATGTTTTTGCAAAAAATAGATAGTGATTCTTCTTTTACAGATTTGCGTAATAAAGAAGGATTCAGAAAAAGATTCTTAGAAATAGAAGATTTTATGATTAAATGCAAATAGATAAGAATTTCTTTTCAATTTGTATTAAACTATATTAAAATCATAATATACAATCTGGGGTATTTTATTCAAAAAATTTAAAGTTTTGTTTTAATTTAATAGAAATAGATATCTACTAAAATTTTTATTATTCCATTTACTGTTAAATTATAATACTATAATTTTACAAATATATTTATCTATTTGTAAATACTGTATTACAAATGTGGTGGATCTAATTTATGGACGTGGATTAACTGACATAATACATGAAATGCCATTTTATATGCAGATGTTTAAGAATATCATAAGTATAAAATTATTTCATTCTAAACCAGCAATATATGGTTCTGTAGATGTCAATAATGTTTGTAATTTACATTGTTCTCATTGCTACTGGTGGCTCAATAGAAAGAATGATGAACACGATCTTAGTATTGAGGATTGGAAAAAGATAATCAAAGAGAAATTCAAAAAACAACATATCTTTGTAGTTACATTGGTAGGAGGAGAACCGTTGCTTAGACCAGATATAATAAAGGTATTTTGTGATGAAATGCCAAGAAGAGTATGTGTTGTTACTAATGGTACTTTTCCATTGCAAAGATTTGAGAATCTATATTTTTACTGGATATCTCTTGATGGAACAGAAGAAATTCATGATAGTATTAGAGGAAAAGGATCTTATGCAAAAACACGTAAAAATATATTTGATTACATAGAAAAACAACCAAAACGTAATGGGAAACCTGCTTGGAAAGACATATGGATTACTATGACTATTAATTCTCTTAACTATTCAACAGTCATACCTCTTGCACAAGAATGGAGAGGTAAAGTGAATAAAATAGGATTCCAATTTCATACTCCTTTTACAAAAGATGATCCATTGTGGCTACCTTTTGGGAATATACGCAACAAGATCGTAGATGAGATAATGTCACTAAAGAGATCCTATCCAGATTATGTAGCAAATACTGAAAAACAAATATCGTTAATGAAAGGCAATTGGGGAGGTGTTGGGACAACTCCTGTACAATGTCCTTCATGGGCAGTACTTTCGCTAGATCATATGGGAAGAGTAAAGCAGCCTTGTTGTATTGGAAGTGCAAATAATAAAGGATTAAAACCTATATGTGAAAAATGCGGTCTTGGATGTTATTCTATACTTGTTGCACAAGGAATCAAAGGAAACTAATTGAAAAGAAAAGTTACCTTATAGAAATATAAATAAACCATCAGCAAAAGAAGTTATTCCAATAAGATTCAAAGTTATTATATAAAGTTTGATTTCCAACAGTGATGATTCCATTTGATAAACGCTGGTTTTTGTTTGTCATAACCATATTTATTTCATAAATTTCATTATGATCAAATATTGTATTAAAAAGTAACTCACAGTTAACTAAAAATATAGTGTTTGAACTAGAAACCCAGATATTATACCTTCTGACGACATCATCATCCCTTTTATCATCAAGTTGATATTCGCCGAATTGGATAAGATATTTATCTTTCCATAAACCAATCTCCATACTTTTAAATTGAAAAGTAGTATCTTGATATTTCTTCTAATTTCATTAGCATAATATGGTTCCATCTGTAATAATGTAACTCCCCAGTCTCTATGCCAATTAAGAAAATCCAATTTTATAATATGTTATACTATGAAAGTTATGACAAAGAGTGGTCCAATTTTTAATCCTTAAGAAATAATCAAAAAAAGAAGCAAAGGGGAGGGGGGAAATAAACGATGCTTTCCTTTGGTAAGTCAATTGTATTGAGGTTATCTATAATTGATTAACTCGGCTATGACAATACTTAATTAATATGATTAATCGATTACCCTAGCGATAATATTATTTAAACCACTAAATGATCGTACCTAAAGTCATAAATAGTAGTCTTTAGGTATTGAAAACACATCTATACACCTACATAGTAGGAAAACTTGCATGTTGTCATAGTCTGGATATGCTGACCCTATAAACCCAATCAACAAATTAATTCAGGCTATGACAATTAAATTGTCTTCAATTATTAAATAACTTGTAAAGTAGTAAAAACTTGATGAGTTCTAATGATATTGAATGGAATGATGTCATAAAAAAAGAAGCAAGAGGAATTAATGATGAGGATTTAGGTGAAGTACAACAAGTTCAAGGCAATTATGTATTATTACAAAAAGGAATGATTAACAAAGAAAAGTTTTACATTCCAAAAGATCAAACAGAAAGTTATGATGGTGATGTATTAAGATTTAGAAAATCCCACTGAATACTTTCAATCTTTTACAAATATCTTGAATACTATTGTTGAACTTCAAAATTCTTGTTCATCTTAATGAATTTGTAAATAAATGATAACAAAAAGTAAAGGTTATTTCTAATTCTTATTAAGGTCATTCATGAATTATACAAAAAAGAAGATTCAAATCGAGGATACTAATCCCGTCTCCAAATTCAACTTCCAATAATTTTTCCAACCGCTCAATTTTTTGTTATGAAACCTAGTTTCTCATTAGTAATAAGTACATATTAGAAAAATTTTTTATACTATTATTAATATTGAATTTTTGGTAACATAGTATATTTCAATAGATAACTCATTATCTGATATAATATTTTTTTAATACCATTTTTAATAGGAAAAATATAGTAACATAGTATTAATCAAATTGACAATACTAAGAGCCTATCCCAAAATTATCTTCCTATAAATTATTATGCTGTTTGCTAATTGGACAAGACCAAGATAGGTTTTATCCTTCTTTTCAAACCTTGTAAATAATTTCCTGAATCTATTGTTATGCCATGAATTTGTTCTCTTTCTACTACCCATCTTCTTGTGGGATGTCTATTGTTGTGTTTCTTTTCTTCTCTTCTATGTCGTATGTGTGGAATGTATCCTCTCTTGATGATTTCTTGTTCTACATCTTTGGAATGATATGCTTTATCAAGACTTAGATTCTGATTTTTCTTCTTATTCTTATTCTTATTCTTGTCGTTGTCGTTGTTGTTGTTTCTATATTTTGTTGCTGATTTTGAAGATGGTCTTTTGATAACCATGCTGTCAACGGTTTCAATTGCAGTAGTAACATCATAGGAGTATTTGCAGATGTTATAACAGTAGAAAGTGGAATGCCTTCTTTATCTGTTAAAATATGTCTTTTGGTTCCTAATTTACTCCTTCTGTCAGTAGTAGGATTATGTCCTGTCATCTCCCCCCTAAAAAGGTGATTTTACAGATATACTATCAAGAGACTGCCAGTTCCACTTAATTCCTTTCTTTAAATCGTATATTTGTAGCAATCTTGTCCATAATTTATCAAATATATCTGATTCTCTCCATTCCTGAAATCTTCTGTGGCATGTGGAACCAGAACCATACTCTTTAGGTAACATTTTCCACTGACATCCAGTTCTAAGGATAAACATAATACCATCAAATACTTTTCTGTATGGAACAATGGGACGACCTATTGTATTCTCTGGTTTCTCATTTGGTAAAATATTTTTAATTTCATTCCAAAGATCATCTGGAATGCGTATAATTGTTCTAACATACTTTTTACTTTTATTCAAATGTTAAACATATAAGAGAATAAAAATAGGCAGCTATATTTCTATCTATTTTTGGGATAGGCTCTAAGTTTAGTTAAACTATTAAGAGAATGAACTATCAAACCTCTGGTATTATCTTTCGAATACTAATAAACATATATGCTGGCTAATAAAGATGATAGTAGTAGCAGTATAACCCTATTACATAGAGAAGATTCAATTCTCTCTTTCCTAACAATTTCTAGATACATTATGTCCAATAGATGATCATTATAATGAGTCTCTTTATATTCATCTTATTGTAGTTATATTTAAAAAATCCACTATTACAACTTTATCTTCAAAAAATCTTTATTCATCATTAAGTCAAGTGTCATCATTAAAGTCATTATACCATCTTCCAAATCTCTTATCTAGATATTCTGATATTGCATCTTTTTGTTCTTCTATATTGGTATAGAATCTGTTTGCACACACATCTGATTTTATACGTTGATTTACCTTTCTCTCATTTGGATTCAAATATGGAGCCCTCTTTGGAAGGTGTATTACAGTCAGCCAATCTTTCTGCGTATTCGTGTACTGGCGTACCATCTTGCTTATATGAAATGAAGCGTTATCCCATACAAGTACAATTCTTTTCCAACTATTCTGCATTACATGCATCTTGAGATTCTCAAGATGGTTTATCGTATTGGTGGAATTCATTCTGTCATAGAAATTATACAACAGGTTCTGTTCAGGCCATAGCATGGATATGTACATTGAGAATTTCTTTCTACTACCGTTATGTCTAATTTTTTGTTGTTCACCTTCAAAACTCATCGACTTTCTTATACATGGTTTCTGTGTTACTATAGTTTCATCCTCAAATACCAGTATCACTTTCTTTTTTTGAGTGCTGATGCTACTTGTTTTTGTAGTTCTTTATCTGTTTCTTTCCCTTCTCATAATCAGGTCCGTGTTCAAGTTCCAGTTTAGGTCTTTTACATCTAATACCCATATCTTTCAGTATCCTTTGAAGATGTCTGAAACTAATCGGAATATCAAGTTCTTCTGTAAGACACTTTGCCAGTGACCTCAGACTCCAAGTGTTTCTGACATAAGCAAAAATAGTGGGATCATTAAAAAGTACAGAAAGTATAGTCTCTCTGTTTTCATCTGTTATACGGGATTTTGTACTACGTGTTTTCTTTATTTCCAATCCACTAATTCCAGTATGGAGATATGCTGATACCCATCTCTGGACTGATCTGATGCTGACGTCATGTTCCTTTGCTTTATCTTCAAAAGTTCTACCATTGCTCTTCTGCTGGAGTATTGTCATTAATCTGCGATAATGTCTCTTATCTGTAGTAGTATTTTTCATCAATGATTTTAGACTGTTCTTCTGTCCGGTAGTGAGGTTGAGTTTAGTAGAACCACGGTACATAGAATTATGGTATTCTAAATACCTTAAGCTTTACCTATTCAAGAATTTAGACCTGATAGTTAAAAAGACATGACATCCATCAGGACAAGTTATCTTTGACAAATATGACGTTTCAAAACTATCTGATATTGCATTAAATCATGCAATAGAATTGCAAAAATGTCCAGTATTTCTTCTTCTGATAATACGGTAAATGTTATACTATTTTATGTTTTCCCAGAAATACATATTCCATTTACATTTGGAAATACGTTATTTAAATCTAAGAAAACAGGTGAAACTATTGTCCTACGTTAAATTATAAAAGAATTATACATTGAAATAAAATCAAATGCCATAAAAATATAATATCTAAAAGTTATTATGTGTTATCATGTTGATATCACGATATCATATAATAATAACATTTATATAATGATATCATGATATCATATTGTATCATCAAATAAATCAACAACAAGAAAAAATTGAACAAAAAGAACAACAACAAATTGTTAATGGTGTCAATATAAACAAACCCTTTAGAACAGTTGAGCAATGAAGGAAAAACCTGAATGCCTAAATTCAATTTCAGAGCAAAAGGCAAATCAAATCAAGTTGGCGGAGATAATCGAACAACTATTAATGACTTTTACGGAGCATGTCAAACTTTCAAAAGAAGTCAATCATTTATTTTGAAAAAGATGAACCACCGGTATTGTTAGGAGAAGTCGCAAGAAAAACGGGGAACATTATGCGAATATGTATTTGCAGCGCTGGATGGTTGCTTGATTACAAGTCCTGCTACGTGCAGCGTAGGGAATGGAAACAGCGAATGGAAACATCAGTTTTAAAAATAAATTGCACTGGCTTTCTTGGATTTAGCTCAAAATATAAGAAATGGCTATGAAAAAATCAAAGTGACATTTAGAATCGAAGCTGATGCATCAAAACCTACAAGAGTTGGTACAACTTGCACAAAGAGATCACCAGTATTTGATATTGTTCGTAAGATTTGATGAAAGTCATTTGAAAGAAACAATGTAGGAATCATATACGTCTTATGATTCTTATTTTTATAATTTATATAATAAATCTAGATTCTAGTTTATCAACTAGAAATCAAAAATTGAAACAAAATCTGGAGATTGGCATAGTATATCTATTTGATTAAACCATTCAGTACATTATATTATTATTTATATATTTTTAGTAAAACATTCACTACAATGACAAATAATGGAAATAGAAAAAGTAGCATTGATGATGATAATTTAGATTATGCTGCTTCTCCTATTTTACTTACGCAATATAGTTCTGAGGCATCACAATTAATTAAATCATTTGCAGTCTTGCATTTGTTGTAATAGTCTAATTCTAATTGCAGCTATTGACAACTTAGATGAGTTGAAACTCCATCCAAATATGTTTCACTGACGAAACAATTGATGCAATGATAATTGTTGTATCCATATTTCTAATTTATTATTTTTCATTACGTCCTGTATTGGAATCGGAAAAAATATTGAATAAATGGTCAAATCTATTTGAAAACAATGCAATTAGAACTCACATATACTACAATCAACAATAAGAGTAAAGAAGAAATTTTGAATGCATTATCTGAAACTATTGAACAAATACACTATACCATTACAACATTATCTTTCAAAATCAAACCATAATGAATTTTATGATATTAGTTTTGACGATATTACTACTACCACTTTTGATATCTTAATTGATAAATCGACAATAAAACCATAGTCAATTTAATTAGGATTAAAATATATCAAGACTATGGAAGTATTTTAGTTAGAATGGCAGAGAAATATAATGATCAAATTATACTAAAAATTTTTTTAGAATCATTGCAAAAAATACCAAGAATGGTAAGAAAATAGGATTAGCCATGTTAATAGGAGAAAACATAGACAAAAGTTATAGTCTAGTCAATAAAATTAAAGATAAAACAATTAGTGAAAATCTAATCTTAATAGAAAAGCCTAATTATACATATTCTGACTTGAAAAATTAAACAATATATTAACTTAATCTATCCTATCTTTTCCTACTATATCTTTTCATCATCATTATCATTAATGGCTCTAACAAAAGATAAAAAATCCTTAATCCATTTTAAATAAGCTTCAAACCCTTTTTCTGTGACAAGATATGCTTTTGAACTAGATGTATCAATTAATTTAATATATCCATTTTCTTCCAATCTATTCAATAAAAGCGAAATTCTATACTGAACATGTATAAGTACATGATTTCATATTGATACCCTTATTACATATTTGTTGAATATTAAGCAAAGATATTCTAATATGGATAACATAGTATATCTGAAGAATCTGATTGCTTTTGTCATTCATTATATTTAATTTTCTAGAGTAAATAAGCCATTGTATAAAATA
>CAWIYT010000231.1:0-4420 GCA_963840085.1 uncultured Nitrososphaerales archaeon | reverse complement strand
CGGTTCTAAAAGAGGAGTCTACTATTGTATATAAACTACATGGTATTTAGCTTTTATTATAAGAAACTTATTTGAATTTAAAGAACAAGATTACCCATTGTTTGATAATTGAGGAATACTCTAATATTGAGTTATTGTAATACAAATTTAAGATAGAATAAAGAGTTAGCTTACTCACTCTTCCTAATATATTAAAATAATCCATTATAGACATATCTAAATAATAGTAATGAGTGAAAGCAAAAGTATTGATGAAAAAAAGCTAAATTCATTTATGGACAAGATATTTAATGATTTGAGTGGAAGCTATACTACTTTGTCTTATAGGAGATAGATTAGATTTGTTTAAAAAGCTTGAGCATATTTCTATCTATAGGATATCAGTAATTAGATGTGTTAAGAATTGCACTTGTTCAGGTACATTTACACAATAATAAAGCAAAGGCAGTAGAATGTATCCTCAATATACTAAAGAAAGTTGGATTATCAGATTCAAATATAGTATGTTTACCAGAATTATGGTATACAAAAAAGGTTACATGTTTTGAAACAGAATTTGACAAAATAATTGATGCTGCAAAAGAATATGATATGACCATAATTCCAGGTGCTTTTATAGAAAGAATCAACAATATCAAAAATGGTAATAATCATCTACAGATCTCGTCTCCTGTAATTGCAAATGATGGGGTGATAGCGGGCCGTCAATTGAAGATTCATCCATTTGGACCACAACTGAAAGTTGTAAAAGCTGGCACCAAATTAGAGCTATTTGAATCTGGGAATTTTAAGTTTGGAATAGGGATATGTTATGATATTGTTTTTCCAGAGGTAGCTAGAGCATTGGCAAAGAAAGGTGCAGACATACTCTTTTTCCCTTCAAAAATAAGGTATGAGGGTATAAAGCCTTGGCATCTATATGTACAAGTGAGAGCGCTCGAAAATAGGATACCAATAGCTGCACCAAATGTATGTGACTATAATAGTAGTAGCAATAATAATATCTATAAAGGAAAAAGCATCTTCGTTGATTTTGATTACGACTATAAAACGAATATTGCTATCCCAAAGCCTAGACTTGTATCGTCAGTAAATGACCAGATACTTATAATGGACATCGACCTTAATCGTACGAGAAAATTACGCAAGAAAAGGTTTGAAGATTTTCGAGATAACTTGTATGGCACGCTCTAAAACAAACTATATTTATAGGTATTAAAAGCTGATGAGGTATCTGTATTGATATTAGAAGTTGTTAAACCTCCTAATTGAGGTAATAAGAACGTGCGATAATCGAAGCTAATAGTAATAGGTAAAAAAATAAACATAATAAATAAATAATTATAGGGACATGAAAGAGAAGAACAAGATTCCATCTATTGTACACTTTGAAATTCCTGCAGATGATGTAGAACGTGCAAGAAATTTTTATTCAACCTTGTTTGGTTGGAAAATAGAAAAGATTGAAGTAAGAAAAGATGGAGAGACAATGGATTATTGGATGATATCTACTACCTCTTCATCAGAGGGAAAAGGAGGAGGCAGTCATGAAGAAAAAAATCTGCTTCTATAGATGGAGGCTTGATGAAGAGACAAAACCCTCAACAACCAAACTTGAATTATATAGGTGTATCATCAATAGATGAATACTCAAAAAAGGTTAAAGAATTAGGAGGCAAAGTGGTAATGCCAAAAACGGAAATAACAGGATATGGCTTTTTTGCTGTATGTATAGATACAGAGAACAACGCATTTGCATTATGGGAAAAAACAAACAATGATTGACTGGATAGAATCAAATTGTCCACGAATGATTCATCAATTGCTAAATAAATAAATATCCATTTTTTATGTTTAAAACTTTAATAAATAAGACATTAATAAATCTGAAGAAGAATTGTTTAGAATTTTATTTATTTATTTATTAACTTCAGTCTATGTTTCTCAATAATTTAAATAAAATACATTATCTTCTCTATATATAGTATGATTCTACTACTGCTACTAATATTTTGTCTTTAGCTTTTATTGTTCGAAACTTGATTGTTTTATTTGGAAAATATGGAATATTAAATATGTCAAGGAGGACCTAATATGAAAACGATAAAGTTTCCAAAATAACTCTAACTCTAAATAACCTTATCTAAAATTAATCTATATTTGATGATTAAAATTAATACTTGAAATAATTTTCGTTTATATTTATTTTTAATTATCTATATGATGTGTTAGATAAATTAGAGTTAATAACACTTGAAGGAAAATATATTATCCTAAGACCTCCATCACTTGACGATATAGAAGGTCTTTCTATTGCAGCAAGAGATGGAGAAATATGGAATAATCGGTTTTCTCAATTTCCTCATCCAAATGAAATGCAAAAATATCTTCAAGGAATGTTAGATTTGAGTTCAAAGAGTTTAATTTTGCCATTTATAACAATACATAAGGCTTCTAATACAATTGTTGGAACTACTAGATATCTTAATATTGATTATGAAAACTATCGGCTTGAAATAGGACATACTTGGATAGCTAAATCTTGGAGAAAGACATATGTTAATACTGAAGCAAAATTTTTGATGTTACAATATGCATTTGAAAAACTAGAATGCATAGCTGTAGAAATTCGTACTGATATTCTAAATATAGTTTCCCGTAAAGCAATCCAACGATTAGGTGCCAAACAAGATGGTGTGCTACGGCATCACAAGATAATGAGAGATGGAAGAATAAGAGATACAGTTTGTTATAGTATTATAAAACCAGAATGGAAACAGGTAAAAGCAAATCTAATTGAAAAGTTGTGCAAGTATAATTACTAATATTACTTTGTATATAGATTTTTTATTTTCATAGATAATATTTAAAAAGGTTTATTATCAAAAGAAGAATGTATGAAACAAATCTATTTCATTATTATTTTACTAACAACTCTTACAATTGGAATATTATCCATAAATTTAGTAGGAGTTACTTTTGCTCAAGATAAAAATGAAACATCTTCAGAAATTGAGGATTCTTTTTTAATTACAACTGAACAAATAGATGAGTCAATGGAAACAAATAATATTTCACCTCAAACTAACAATAATATACCTTTGATTGAGTAGATAATCCCATAATTAATTTGAAATTATTTTTATATTTTATATTATAAAAATTCTATTAAATTTAGTTAAAAATAGATAATACCTATAGCAGTGCAAAAATAAGAGTCTTATTGTAGATATATTATTAATAACTTGTATTTAGCTTTTATTATTAGAAACTTATTTTATAATATTAATAAAAAAAAGATATAGTATTTAGAAAAAATTATTCTAAATATTTCTTTTGTATGTTAGAGGTCAATAATATTTAGGTATTACATCTAAGTTGTATGTTGCACCTGCATCTACGATAATCTCTCCTTCTACAGGAATTAAGCCTGTAAGGTCAAGTTTTCCACTAAAGGTTATGCTATGTTCCCCCGGTGGTAAATGTTTCAATAAAATCCACACACCATCAGATACACCAATGGAAGAACCCACTATAGCATTAGCTGGATTTCCAGGCACTGAAGTAAATGGGAATCCTCCAGGAGGAGAATCAACCCTATACTGTCTCTCTAGATTTTGAATCTCTTTTCCATCTATTTCTAATTGCAAGTCAAAAGCTCTATCCTGTGCTTCGTTTGCACATTTTCTAGTTTCTGATTCGTTTCGAGGTGGATTTGTCTCGGAATTAGCACAAAAGACATTTACTATAGGAAATAGAATAGATGTACCTTCTTTTATTTTACAATCATGTACTGGGAATGTGCCACTAAGAGGAGGGTCACTTGGTGAACCAACAAGAAACAATAATCTTCCATCATCCTGTAAACCTACATCACAACCAGCTTGACCTGTTTCTGTAAATGGGTTTGGGTCTGTCACATTATTTAATGATACTATCCATTGCCACCATCTATCTCCAAGTTCTGCTACTTTGTTAGCAGGGAATATTTGTATGTTTTTATCGCTATCATCGTATCCATTGTCCTTTCTATTATCAGATTTGCAGAATTCTACAGAACTGACGAAAAATCCTTCAAAAGGACCTGTTCTACACTCATAATTGTTTTCTTTTGTTGGATATTTATTATATTTATCATTATAATTATAATCATTGGTATAAGAATTCTGTTTATCCTCATATTGTCTGTCCTGAGTGTAATAATAATTTGGTTGTTGATAATAGTTTGCACCATAGGATTCATAGTTTGCATATCCATTTGAATTTTCATAATTATTGGAATATTTTTCTGATGCCATTGCATTTTCAAAAAGATTAGTGTTACCAATTGATGCTGATGCAACCGTTGATAATACAATAAATGAAGCCATCAAAAAAAGTCCGAATTTGCATACTGACTTATGCATATTTGTTGACTAAC
>CAWIYT010000230.1:0-34704 GCA_963840085.1 uncultured Nitrososphaerales archaeon | reverse complement strand
TATATATCTGATTTAGATTGTTATTATTATTATTATTATTTTTAATGAGAAAATATAAAGAAATTATTAATTTAAATAAGACATTTATGCAATAGTAAAAAAATAAATGGTTCGTTTAGAATACAAATCTTTGGTAACTAAAGAAAATATAAATTATTATCTTTCCATAATAAAAAATAAGAGAAAAAAGAAAGATTTTATAAATACAATATCCAAATTTGATATAAAAGGATATCTACTAAACCTGTAATAGAAGGCGAGAATTCTATTATAAAATATGGATACTAAGACGAGGTACAAAGAAAAAAGCACACATAAAAGAATATTATCCATTACATATGCTTTATAAGAAATCTAATTCATTATCATCATCTTATTTCCCTCTTACTCTTTCTGAAATCCTAGATATGATACGAATAAATGCAGATGTTCCTGATGATTTTGAAGAATATTGTGAAATACGTTTTGAAGATCCTTCGGATGAGATTTGTAGACATGATTATTAGGATGATTTACGGAGAGCAGAAAGATTCAAGAGATTCATAACACAAGAAGAGATTAGATCATTTCCTTCTATAATTGATGAGAAAAAATAATAAACAACAAGATAATGAAGAAGAAGAAAACAATAAGAACTATTGATCTTAATGATGAATATGATTTGAAACTATTAGGTTATTCTATTGTTTTTCTAAATGATAAAAAGAATATTATAAACTTGCAGAATTACAAAAAACTTTAGAATATTATGCAAAGATTGTGGAATCTTATGGTTTTGATACTTACACTGGTGATGTCAATGAAAAAATGTTTCCTGTTACAAAAGAAGATAAGCAAATGAATAAGTATAGCTAAAGACTTTGATAACTAAGATCAGACAGTATCAGAATATGATGATTATTTAAAAGAATTAATAAAAAAATATGATATAAAACAAACAGGAAATATCCTAAAGAGAGTTGCTTTCAATCTCAAAAATAATAATGATGATATGCTAAAGCATAACTCGAAATATATCGCTAGATAATAGACTACAAATCCTTTTCTTAGTATTTATTTATTACAACATTCATTAATTCAATATATGTCTTGACATTTTTTTTGTATTTCTAGATAACAAAAGATATATACAGTATAAAAAACTGTAAATAATTACTAGAAAATAAATTTGATTGCTAAAAGTAAGTTATTAGTATTATAGAAATATTTTTTCTGATTTCAGATAATTCTAAAAATGAAAATTCAGTACTAGGACAAATAAATATACCAACACAATTTTCTATCTACTTATAAGAACTACTAAAATTACTTTATTTATCAAATATTTCATAGGAAAAGAACACTTTTATAAAGATATGGTAGCTCATTTACCCATCAATTATTAGTTTTGAGTGAAATAATAATACAATAATTAGAAAGAAACAAATCATGAACGACAACGACAACTTGCTTTTTAATGTTATAACTGAATAAACTTACTGATTGATGGATTGATACTTTTATTTTTTAACAATTGCTAAAAAAAATAATGTGAGAACTAATGTTGTTATTGAAGCAGCTTCAATATCTGTATATGCTGATTCAAGAATAGTAGGATAAAAATTTTCAAATGATTCAAAGAATAAGTAAATAGTAAAAAATGTAAATGCAATAACAGCATATAGAATTTTTTTAACATATTTTTTCCTATATGCATAAATTGATAGAGCTAATAAAATACTAGCAAGAATTCCACTTATAAAATATACAAATCCTTCTAAATATTCAAATAAATGAATTTGCAATATATGTGCTAATATAAAATCCAATATTGTTATTTTCCATCATTTATTATCGTCATTATCAGATAGTAAAATAAACATCTCTGCCAATCGATTAGCCCAAATATTCCAAATAGGTCTATAATAGTTTTGTAATAATTTGATTATTCCATGGACATTATTATTATAATTATTATAATTATTATTCATAGAGTATCTTATAGATTTTCCATCTTTTTTTTCGATTATCATATTATAGGCAATTAATCGTTCTAGATGCCAATTGACAGAAGAATAGGAAATATCTAAATAATTTGCTATTTCATTCTTGCTTGGATTTTTTTTCTCTATAATAAATAAAATTATGTTACGTAACGATGGATGATTTAATATTTGTAAAATCTCTTTCTCACGTTCTTGGAATACTCCAATAGGAAAATAAAATTTGTAAAAGTGATCTTGTATGGATACAATTTTTCCATCATTCTCTAACTTATTCAATTGATATTGAATTGTTCCAATTGATAAACCTAGTTCTTTCTTTATCTTTCTAACATGAGAACCAGGATTGTTATATACAAAGTCTAAAATTCTATCATAATTACTTAATATAGACATCTATAATCAAAACTCTATTAATGAATTAATTAATAATATAATAAAATAGTTATTGTCATATTTGTTTATTATTTATTAGGTTTTTATCTTTGATATTGTAAAGGAATCCATTCCGTTATTTTTATTATTACCATCAGAAGAAGAAGAGAACCTTGTTGTTTTATTTCATTTGCATTTGCATAGAAAGTTCCTTTCAAAGTTTTACCATTAATATCGATATTTAGAAATCCA
This sequence comes from uncultured Nitrososphaerales archaeon, assembly GCA_963840085.1. GTDB lineage: Archaea > Thermoproteota > Nitrososphaeria > Nitrososphaerales > Nitrososphaeraceae > TH1177. The sequence goes on along the minus strand of CAWIYT010000230.1, from coordinate 32,095 downwards.
AAATTTTGATCATCCTGTTTTGCAACAAAAGATGCTTGTTGTGTAATTGCATAATGAGATCTTCCTGCAGTTCCAGTTGTTAGGTAAATGACGCCTCCATTATTATCTTTATAATTATTCTGATCTTTATTTACTATAATAGGATTAGAACTATCATCACCTTTACTATTATATTTTATTGGAAAAGTTCTCTGATAATTGTGATTGTCACTAGTAAAAACAAGATCAACGCCATATTTATCAAAAAGAGGATGATAAATATCTCTGATTGTAGAATCACCTGGATGTTTAGAAGCTGAAGTATAGATGGGTGGAGATTCAACAACAAATCTCCAATCTATTTTTGGATTGGTAGAAGCAGTTTTTAAATCATTTTCAATGAATTGATATTGAGATGAACCAGGTTTGTAATCAATATATGGATCCATAAAAACAAAATGAGCATTATTCATATCAAAAGAATAATATGTTTTTGCTAAATTAAGTGGTTTCAAATAATCATTCATGACACCGGTGTTACCACCTGTAGTATCACTATATTCATGGTCTCCCATGGCTATCTTTATCTTTGATTTAAATGGCTCGACTATTTTAAACCAACAATCTGCTGATTTGCCATAACTTAGATCTCCATCTGCTATTACAAGTTCAGGATTCTTTTCTTGAATATTTTCTGCTGTTTTTTTGGCATTCACATCACAACCCCAATCTGATGCAACTGCAATATTGAATGAGGAAGAAGACTTTTCTTCTTCTGGTATTATAATTTTATTATTTTGAGGAGAACTAGTAGTTGCTGATTCTTTAGCATAAACAATTATGCTTGAATGTAGAATTAAAGTAGTAAAAGATGATACTACAAAAAGAAATAACAAAATAATAGGATATTTCATAATTTATATCACTTTACTTTTTTCATTATTTTATTAATAGAAAATAATGTTCATAAGTCTATTCCTTATACAATGGAAGTTGAATTTTTGTTGATATGAACAATAATATATTTGATATTGATTATTTTGCATACTTTTAATAATTGATATCTTTGTTTAAAAAGAATGTGATACAAGTATGTAACTAAATCTTTTCAGATTATAAAGTAATAAAAATATTCTATCTTTTTTAACAATATATAAATTTTTATACAATAATATGACTAAAATTTTTATCTATTTCTTTATTATAGAACATATTATTAGAGATTACTCTAGATGTACTTTCTATTGTTGATAGAATATAAATATATTCTAAATCTATACAAAAATATATGATAAAAAGTATATGCATCATATTTACTGTTATATGAATGTTTCCAAAAATATAGAATAAAACTACTAAAATTATCTGATAAACTTTATTTGTAAATTATATATAAGATAAATGCTTAATTAGAAAAAGAAGTGGGTAAAAGAAGTATCAGCATCATTATATTGTTATCTTTATCTATTATTCTTTCTTTTGCAATTTTTAATTTTACTTTTTGTGATAATAATGTTTATGCACAAAAACAAACAACAAGAGAAAACAACATCTTGGTGCTGAAAATATTACTCTTTATGATCCTAATTTAAAAATTGAATTGGTAACATCTGGACTTGACTTTCCTACTACCATGGCATTTTTAGGTCCAGATGACTTTTTAATTCTAGAAAAATACTGGCACAGTAAAAAGAGTTACTAATGGTCAAGTATTGGATAAACCACTTTTACAGTTGATGTAAATGTGAAAGATGAACGTGGATTGTTAGGAATTGCTGTTAGTGAAAAGAAAAACCCTAACGGTACATCTATTCACAAATAAAGACATATCTACACATATGTTTTTCTTTACCATGTTGTATGTAATGACAAAAATGAGGATTGTAAGAATCAAATTTATAGATATGATTTAGATAATAAAAATAACGTTCTTGTAAATCCAAAACTATTATTATCTATTCCATCTTTTCCAGACCCCTATCATATAGATGGGATAATAAGAATAGGACCTGATGATAATCTATATGTTACCGTGGGGAGTTTTCAGAATACTGGAATTCCTCCTACTATTAAAAATAAAGCATTAAACTTTGAAGATGGCAACGACCTTGATGGAAGAGGTGGTATACTACGTATAACACAAGATGGCAAACCTGTTAATGATGGTAACGGTAGTAGTATAATAGGAGATAACTATCCACTCAATTTGTATTATGCTTATGGAATTAGAAATAGTCTTGGATTAGATTTTGATCCACTAACTGACAAGTTATGGGATACAGAAATTGGACCTCAGTTTGGTGATGAAATTAACTTGGTAGAACCTGGCTTTAACAGTGGTGCTGATAAGGTATATGGCATTTGGAAAAATGACGGATTAGATTACAAGTTGAAAGAAGATAAAAGTAACAAAAGTAAGTCTAAAAGTTTTGTCATTGTAAATGAAACTAAACCTGATGATCTTGTATACGTTGGGAAAGGACATTATAATCTACCAAAATTCATTTGGGATAAGATAGTAGCACCGACTGCATTGGTATTTCTAGATTCAAAAAGTTTGGGTAAAAAATACCAAAATGATATATTTGTAGGTTCAGTCAGGGGAGGCAAATTATTTCATTTTGAATTAAATAATCTGCGAGATGAGTTAATTTTAAAAGGTAATTTATCTGATAAGATAGCGACTGATAAAAAGGAATTTGGAGATATTTTATTTGCAGAGGGATTTAACTACATTACAGATCTTAAAGTTGGTCCTAACGATGGATATTTGTATATTGTATCAAGTTTTGAATCAAAAAACACAAAGGCAGGAATTGTATCAAAAACAGGATCTGTATTTAGAATAGTGCCAACAACAGAATCAACTATAAAATCTAATAATAATAACTAGATAGAAAAAAATCACCGGCTAGTATTCCTAAACTAAATGTTGTAAGTGATTTATCTTCCAAATTAGAAAATACTTCTAAAATAGATGTAGAAGCATGGCCATAATCCTATGAAAAAGATACAAATTTATTATTTTCCTTTTTTTCTTATTTCAAATTTGTCCAATACCTTACCATTATTTGAAATAAATTCACCACTTAGAATACTTTCATCATCTGTAACATCAATATTTAGGAACCCAAATTTATCATCCTGTTGATAGACTATATAAGGTTCTTTTGATGTAAAGGGATCAATGTCAATACCTCCTGTTCCAACTATTATATGTATTTGACCATTTGGATCATAATATGTTTTAGTTTCATTACTAGTAATGATTGGAACTGAAGAGTTTTTTATATTGAACATTAATGGATATGTTCTTTGGTAATTGTGTGCATGTCCACCAAATACTAGATCTACATTATATTTATCAAAAAGAGGATGATAAGCATCCCTCAATTTTTTTATTGCATCACAAGAATCATGGTTGCCACATGCTGATGAATATTGAGGTTTGTGATAGAATACAATAATCCATTTAATGTTAGGATTTTTAGATGCTTCTGATAAATCCTTATTAACAAATTTATACTGTTCTGATCCTTGTAAATATAAAAATTCAGTAGATATGGAAAGAAAATGAATTTTATTGTAATTAAAGGAATAATATTGTTTAGTCAATCCAAAATGATCCATATATTGTTTTAAAAGACCTGGCACTATAACGTCATGATTACCTATAGTTACCTTCATTTTTTCATCAATCGGATCTACTATATCTAACCAACAATCAGCATTTATTTCATAAGAAATATCTCCTAGATTTAAAATCAATTCTGGATTTTTATTTTCTATTGATTTAACTGTTTTTTTAGTATCTGATGTGCATCCCCAATCTCCAACAATTGCAAAATTATAACTTAATTGAGCAGAGGAGATAGGAAAAAAATTAAGATTTAAAACAACATAACATATAGATATTGATAGAATAACATACAAATAAAACTTTGTAATTTTATTGTTTATCTTCTCGCAGGATTTACAATTCCAATTACCTTTTTTTATATTGTTTATTGACAAGGGGAAAATACCTGCATTATTATTGCATTACCTCTATCAACAACAATATAGATAGTGCCTTTCTTATCTACAGCTATATGTTCTGGTTTATTTTATGTTTTTGAACATGGCATTTTTCACTACAAAAATAGTCTATAAATATATAACATAGGATTGGATTTTTCTGAATATTTTTTCCACAAGTATTGCAATATAAAAATGTATTAGCAAGAGATACTTTATTATTAATTTTACTATGTAGATTTAATGTTATTGTTGATGATGTTTTAACTTCTTTAGTTCTGTTTAAATAATTCATAATAATTATTATTAGTAATATTTTTATCTTAAGTATATAAACTTATTATTATTAATTTCAGTATTAGACACTAGAAATTTATAAGAAATAATTTATTATTAAATAATACCTCTTTTTTATTCTCTTACTAGCGTTGAGAGTCTTGTTAACTTAAGACTATTTCAGATCCAATTTTAAATAGAATTGTATTGTTTCTGATTTTTGCATTATATAGATAAATGAATAATTTGATTCAATTGTATATATCGTAGATCACAATTCTTTTTCTTCTTTTGGTTGTTAGTATAATGATAGTAATCGTTAAAACATTCGGTTCTATCCTTAAAATATTGCATCATCCTTTCAATAAAAAAAATAATTTTTTTCTATTATTCATTGACCATGTGAATTAGTAGTAGTAGATGTAGATGCAGAAGCTGCTAAATTCCTTCTACCTGATACTCCATGTACAATACTTTCTATTCCTATTATCAAAAGGTTAACTGCTAACATAAATGTCATAATAAATATGCCTACTACTGGATTTATAAATACCATAACTGATATGCCTATAGATAATATTCCTACTCCTATGAGAAATGCTCTTGACCACTTTGAGGTCTGCTTAGCAAAAATTCCCTGAACTATTCTCGCAATCCCTATAAATAGAAGACCAAGAGCAAGTAAAGTTACCAATAATCCTATCGTAAATATTGGAAAAGCTATAACTATAATTGATAATGCAATTGCTAACCCACCTAATACAATATTAGTAATTCTAGATGATTTTGTAATATATGGCAGGAATCCGATCGCTACTCTTTCTATCCCTGCCACCAGTAATGTAATTGAAAGAAGAAAGACAAGAAATTCAATACCAAATCCTGGATTTACTATTACTGCAATGGAGAGAGCTATGGCAATGATTCCAACTATTATCTGCAAAATTCTAATACCTTTGGAAATGTTCATTTGTGATGCTGTTTTCATTTTGAATGAATTTCATTGTCAAATCAGATTAAAAAAGTTAACTATTGCATCTGTTTACATAGTGCTAAAATGAGAATATATACAATACTTTTTTATTTAGTAATAAAGTATTAAAAGATTACTATACGAAAGATTTTTCTTTCTATATCATATAGATATTTAATAATACTCAACTTCTATTTTGGATGGAAATATCAACATTGCTATATCTATTATTTGTCTTTTACAGTACCTATCAATTAACAAAGTTTCTAAAACTTTTTATAGTATAATCTTTACTAGAACTTTAAAATGAAAAAAGTATCACTTGCCCTAACTTTAGGGATTCTTTTAATAAGTTCTGCGATAATTAGTATCTATTCCTAGAAACATATTTGCACAACAAGATGAAGACCAGATTACACAATGACAGAAGAATTGAATCAAGGCAAAAATAACAGAATTCAAGACAAAGCATCCAAAATTTGCTGCTATAGTTGAACAAATACCAACCTTGACTTGAAAGAAACTGTTAAAGCCTACATTGCTGCTGGAGGGGTACAAAAAATGCTACAATTTCATGCTAAAAATCTAGTTGAAGAAAAAGTAACCAATCAAACTAGTACACCATTGAAAGAAATGATGACAGAAGACCAGATCCAAGCAAAAGTAACAGAATTCAAGACAAATCATCCAAAATTTACTGCTGTAGTTGAAGGAATTTCCAACCTCGACTTGAAAGAAACTGTTAAAGGTTATCTTGGTGCAGAAGTTTTACAAAAATTGTTGATACTCACGCTAAAAATTTAGTTGAAGAAAAAGTAGCGACAAATCAGTAACATTCCTAGAAACATATTTGCGCAACAAGATGAAGACACAGATTACACAATGACAGAAGATCAAATCAAGGCAAAAATAACAGAATTCAAGACACAGCATCCAAAGTTTGCTGCTGTAGTCGAAGGGATATCCAACTTTGACTTGAAACTGTTAAAGGTTATCTCGGTGCAGAAGTTTTACAAAAATTGTTGATACATCACGCTAAAAATTTAGTTGAAGAAAAAGTAATGGGAAGTCAGTAATTAATTCTAAAATGTCCAAATATACTATCTAAAATTTTTTTTATTTTAAAAATATCATAATATAGAAAATAAAACATTTAAAATTGTATTTTATATATATGTGGATTGTTAGTTAAATATTCCTGTCTTATGGCTTATTCAGAATGAATAATACTTTTATCAACAGATAAAAATAAAAAGAGAGGACATCTGGATATTGCTAATATCTTTTCAAGGATCTTTTTTACAATTAATGAATTACTTTTTAATTTGCTATTTCTCTAACACTCAAATTTATAAAATTTATGGAAGTATCATCTCATCTAAAAGTTACATAGAACCCCATGTAATTGTTTGATTATCTTTCTCAGCACCACATACTTTCATATTATCTCCCCAATTACCATTATCTATTATTTTGTGTACTTTTTTATAAGGTCATTTGCCACCATTTTCTACATATATCCATCTTTCTAGTTTTACTGCAGTATCATTTACATTGTATACTATACCTTTGAAACCGATTATTTTATCATAAATGTTTCCCACGGTTAAAGTTTCATTGTAGCGTTCCTATTCATAATCAATATGAAATTGTTCTTTTTTTCAATCTTGTATAATAGAATATGGTTACCACTTAATGTTGTAAATCTTTCAATAATTCTTTCATTTTTTATAATAATTACCTGAAAAACTTTTTCTAATCTATATATCGTTATTGTATATGTGGAAAAGGAAAAAATAATAAAAACTAGCTTAATAATACTTTTTTCGTTTTTTCTGTTATTAATAGCTACCACTTATTATTTTATAAATGATAATTTGGTATTTTCACAACAGAATAAATATGAAGATCCAAAATCTGTAAACCAAGAAAATGCTGGTCTTCATATAATGGAAATAAAATATCAGGGAGCAAATTCTAGTAATTTCGATATATTTGGAATAAAAAAAATCTATCCTACTAAAAAAAGCGGTTTTGAATGGTTTATGAATAATTATGATCCAGAATCAGATCCATATATGCATAATTATAAAAGTATTGTAAAGAACGAAGATGGAAGTTATAACATAGGCGAAAGATCCCGAATGGGAGTATATTCCAAAGACGGAATAGGTTATCAAAAAGAAAATATGGAAACTTATAACTTTACAGAACTCTCAAAAAAAGGCTATTGGTATAAACCTTCAGACTGGAAGAATGTAGAAATTACTGGAGAGTATTTATATAAAAAAGGCGAAGGTCCAGGTATAACTCATTATGCTCGATCTGAAGATCATTCTCTAATAAATAATGGATGTGGTGGATCAAGCTATAAGCATAAAATCTATTTTGATGGAACAAGTAACTTAAATAAAGAACTAGTTCATGCAAAGCCATGGAAAAAACCAAAAATTTCCCATCCTTTTGGTGATTTAAAAGATAAATGGTTTAGGTTTAAAAGTGTCATGTATAATCTCAAAGATGGCACAGTAAAACTTGAGAATTGGCTTGATCCCTATCTCAACAATACATGGTTCAAAATTGCGGAAGATCGTGATAGTGGAGGATGGGGAAAAGATGGAGAAAAATGTCATGGGAAAGAAGATCAAATAATTACATGGGGTTCCCCCACTGCAACTTTTAGATGGGATGATGTCTTGGTTGATTTTAGAAATTTAAGTGTAAGAGAAATACAACCGCCGCTCCTATAATTTAAGACTTAATTCCTAGTATTAAGAGCAATAACAATAATATTTTTTTTAATTTTTCAATTAGTTTTAAAACTTATTACATCTATAATACTTTAATTCAAAAACTTATTATATTATGTTACCAAACCATATTATCATGAGAATTCGAAGCCCTAAAAGCTTGGGATTTTAATTATTGAACCCAATTAATTAATAAAGCCAAGCAGGCAGATATGAATCTATTATATTTTTACATAAAAAAATTTGATTTTAATTAATAATTTGAACATTTCTATTTCTTTAAGTTAAATAAAAAAACGGTGTATCTCCGTAACGTCTACATATATTACTTGAGACATCGGAGTTCCCATCACCTTATTCTATATTTTATTTTATATAACGAGCTTAATAGATAAAGATATTGGTATTGGTAAATTTTTTAGGCGCCGAAAATTTTGTTATTATAAGAAATTTGATTTTGTAACTATATGTATAAATTCTAAAACTATGATCCTATAATTCACTATTTACTATAGCTCAGATATGAGTTTCTGCAGCAATCATTAAACTTTTGTAAATTTCATTATTTTGTAACTGTGTTGTTATCTAAATTATATTATCAGATTTACTATTTCAATTTACATAATTAAGTTAGAGTAAGAAATTATAAATATTATTTTGATCTTATAATTAAGATTCATTTTTTAGTAAAAAATAACAAAACTCATAGTTACACAATAAGACAATTTCTTGATACAATTATTTCTAAATATTTATTGGATTTTAAGAAGATAAAAATATTTTTATTATATCAATAAAATGGTAAAATATGGTTAAATTTAAAAATATTAAGGCTAAAAGTGAAAGACATCCTACCTACAACGTTCCAAAAAAGATCTATGATATAGATATTAAACCTAGTAATAATGATCCAAAAACAATAGCTGATTCTTTTCTCAAGAAGATCTCCTCTGAATTGAAGATTCCGCAGGATTTATCAAATATTAAATTCGAAAAAGTAAAGGAAAGTATGCTTGGAAATCATGTTCTCTATCAACAGTATTATAATAATCAACCTATTTCTGGTGCATGGGTTAGAATTGATATTGATAAAAATGGAAAGGTTTACAACGTAAACAACGACTTGGTTCCTCAAGACTTTGTCTCGAAAGCTCAAAATATAGAAACTAAAACTCTAAAGGAAGCGAGGAAACTATCTGAAAATGAAGTCAAAAATTTGGCTATTAAGAATGTACCATCTAAAAAAGAAGACTCTTGTAAAGTTCTAGAGACTGAAAAAGTTTACTATCCCTACAAAGGTATTCCGACAGAATCATGGAAAATTATCGTCAAAACTGAGAGTCCAAGAGCAGAATGGAAAATTTACTTGGATGCTGTTACTGGAAAAGTTTTGTTCAAGATTAATCAACTAAAATCCATAAATGGAATGGGAAGGATATTTGATCCCAATCCGGTTGTTACATTGAATGACACAAGATTAGAGGATAATTCACCTATTCCTAGTATAGCTTACAAAAACATAGTACTAAAAGATCTTAGAAAATAATGGAAATATTGACGGTCCTCATGTTAATACATCAACTACATCCAACAGAATTCATCAATCCAATCATGAATTTGTCTTTGGCAGAGATACGAGATCATTCAAAGAAGTTATGGTATACTATCATATTGATAGAGTATGGAGGTATATAGAGGAATTAGGTTTTGATAGTATTATGACAGGATTTTCTATTCCTGTAAATATTGATGGTATACCCGATGACAATTCATTCTATAGTCCTGCAGAAAAGTCTCTTACTTTTGGTACTGGAGGAGTAGATGACGCTGAAGATGCGGATATAATTCTTCATGAATATGGACATGCTGTATTAGATAATCAGGTACCAGGTTTTGGAGAAAGTCTTGAAGCTGGAGCAATTAGCGAAGCATTTGGAGACTATTTGGCAGCTAGTTTCTTTGCAGATATAAAACCCGCTAATTTAAGACCAACTATTGGGAATTGGGATGCTGTAGCATATAGCGGTGATGAGCCACCTTGTTTGCGTAGATTGGATAGCAATAAAAAATATCCGAGGGATTTGTCTCAGGAGGTACACAACGATGGAGAAATATGGTCAGCGTGTTTGTGGCAGATGAGAGAGGCTATTGGTAAAACCTTGGCAGATAGATTAATCATTGCAAGTCATTTTTTACTAGATAGATCATCTTCCTTTAGGCAAGCAGCAAATGCACTAATTCTAGCTGATGAAAATCTTAATCAGGGGAGCAATAAAGAAATTATTAGGGATATATTCATACGCAGAGGAATTATGTCAAATCCAAAAAGAAAAAATAAGAAAGCAGGATTACCATTTAATGAAATTTTTCAGATGAATAGGAAAAGGAAATAATCCTATAACTGAAGGAAGTTAATTCTATGAAAATTGTTTTGTTTGATTTGGGAGGAACATTAGAGTATAAAAATAAACTTCTACCCGGCGCTAAAGATACGCTGGTATTAATTAAATCCATGAAAGATTTTGAAGGTCTATCGCCACAAATAGGTTTAATTTCTAATTATCACATGGCAAATAATCAAGACGAACTCAATTTGCATCTAAAGAAATACCAAGAATTTTTAGAAAAGTTAAGTATCAAATCATTTTTTGAACCATTCAACCAACTGGTAACACTATCTACAGAAGTAGGAGTTCTAAAACCAGATGAAAAAATATTTACATTTGCAGTAGAAAAAATCAAAAAAGGAACTCCATTTTATGATGTTGTTTTTATAACGGAAGAATTTGAACATGTAAAAAAGGCAAAAATGCTTGGAATAAATGCTATTCATTTCAAAGGACCAGATCAAGAATCCGGAGAAGTAGAAAGGTTAATAGATTTAGTTCCTATTATAAAAAACTTAATACAAAACTGTTCCTGCAATAAACAACATAAGCTAGCGGTAGGAAGATATTCTAGTAATGCTAATAAAAGTAAGAAAATAGATTCCAGAATCAAAGAAATAATTCAAGAAATAGATCGAAATAATTTATATAAATATATTTCAAAATTAACACAATTTGAAACAAGGTGGAGTTATTCACCTACTATTCATTTGGTAACTGAATGGTTATACAGAGAATTTGTAAATATTGGATATAAAAGCAATGAGGAAGTACGATATCAGTTATTTGATATGCCAAAAATTCAACAACCACAAAAAAATGTATTGTGTGGAACAAATAATACAAATGAGGGATTTATTCTAGTTTGTGGACACTATGATTCTATTTCAGAAAACTCTGCAACTAATGCCCCTGGTGCAGATGACAACGCTTCTGGTGTAGCAGCTATATTAGAACTTGCAAGAATATTGAAAGATAAACAGTTCAATAGAAAAGTATTATTCACTATTTTTGGAGGTGAAGAGCAGAATTTAATTGGATCAAATGCCTGTGCTGCAATAGCTGAACAGGAAAAATGGAAAATTGATGTTGTGATTAATTTAGATATGATTTCGTATAGAAACCCTGAATCCTCTCCAAAGATAATAGTTGAGTATGATCAGGGAAATAGGACACCGGATAATGATTCTGCAGCTAAAGCATACGGGTTACTAATGGCTCAAGCAGCTAAAGATTACTCATTATTAGAAGTAGAACATACCGATATTTGGAATAGTGACTATATACCTTTTGAAAATAAAGGATATGCGTGTATAGGAGCATATAATCCACATGATAATCCATTTTATCATAAATCTACTGATACGTTAGATAATGTGAACTTTGATCAACTTTATGAGGTAGTTAAAATGGTATTAGCAACTATTGTAATTTTATCAAATTAATAAGCCACTCAAAAATAATTTTTTTGAGATATTTCTTTTGATAACAAATATTTTTATTAAAGTATAAATTAAATCATCTGCAAGATAATAGAATCTAAATCTTGATAAAGCCTACCATTTAAAAGAAATAGAATAAGAAATTATCAAAAGAGATACTTGTTTATAAGAAGATAATTTTGGGATAGGCTCTTAATTTAAACAGATTTAAAATATCAGACAATTGTAATATTTGATAAAGATTCAATTTCTACCTCTTTCATTATATCATAAGTCAAAATGGAGAAATCACTGTTTTTACGAATAAATGATAACCATATTTCTGAACTACAAAATTGTGTCAAAATCAGCAGTTGACGATCCTCCGAGCCCATATTATTACATCGGGGTTCATGTAGATATATTTTGTAATAGTAAAAGAGAAAGGAGAGATATCTAAATGCTGCAAAAACTTGAAACTGTGCTAAAAAGGGGTAGAAGAGATTAGCAAAGTAACGTTAAACTTATTGATAATATATTTTGATTTTACTATTTTTCATTTATTAAATTTAGTAAATATTTTTAGTCTAGAATTTTATATATAAATAATTAGATATGAAATATCTATTAACTTTTGGAATACTGATTATGTCAATATTTTTTTTGACAACAGCAAGTATGATTAATGCACAAATGGAAACTAATATGAATAACATGACAAATACAACCACCACTAAAGATCTTTCTGTAAGTATAGGTGAATTACTATTAGTATTGAAAGGACAAGGTGAAGGAAAGAGATTAACAAATATTGATAAACCAGAACTAGAAGTATCTTGGTCAGGTAATGCGACACTAAATGGAAATATTCCTATAATGGATTTTGGAACTGCTTGGTCTACTTTAAAGGATAATGGCTATATGTACACTAAAGGTCACGGGATACTTATAACATTCGATAATGAGATAGCAAAATATACTTTTAGTGGGATTGGAAAGTTTAATGATGATGGAAAATTAAGAAACTTGGGATCAGTGAATTTTGATACTACTAATACTGGAGTACTATCTGTACTAAATAATATAGTTGGAGTATATGCAGATGAAATAGATCAAAATGGAAATTCAATAACCAAGGTATGGAAACTAAATAAATAACTTTAACTCAATTTTTTTAGGAGTTTATTATAACATTCTTTAAATTCTTCTATATGCTATAAATATCTTCAAATACAACTAAAATATTGTTCATAACAATTATAAAATTATATGTGCCTATAGCAGATAGGTACTGTTAAGTTAACAAAAGATCTAACTATATGTGAATAAGTCCAGTTAATCCAAATCCGACAGTAAGATATGCTCTAACAATATTATGATGTATTTGATAAGCTCAATAATAATTGATTGTCATTTTGTTTATTGTATAAAAGATGTGACCATAGATTTCACCTTATCTATTTGCTAAGAATGTTGATGATAATAAAGTTATATGGTTTCACATATCGTGAGATCTAAATGTTAAAATTAACCAGTCTTATAAATATCAGTTATTAGTTTTAAATTTTCATCTTTCTTCATATTCGATATTTATATTAATATAGGAGTTATTTTATAAAAGTAATTAAGAACCCATCCCAAAATTATTCTTCTATAAACAATTTTACTATTAGCTAATTGTACAAGACCAAGGTAATTCTCTTTTCCTTCTTTTCATATCTTGTAAATAATTTCCTGAATCTGTTATTATGTCGTGAATTTGTTCTCTTTCTACAATCCATCTTTTTACATGATGTCTTTTCTTACGGTCATGTTAATTTAAGACTATTTCACCTCCAACTTTGAATAGAATTGTGTTTCTGATTTGACTTATATAGATAAACAAATAGTCTAATCCAATTGTATACATACGATAGATCATATTTCATATTCTTTTTATTACATGAAATAATAATAACTATCAAAAAATTTATTCTATATTCGAACTGATTCTATTTACTATCCAGAATGCTCTGTTGCCTAAATCATTTGAATAACAATTTTTATTCTAATAATATATAGTCATTTGATGGTTATAGTTTGAAACAGGTTATACAATGATGCTTTTATCATTATTTCCTTTATCATGTTTTCAAATCTGATAGCAGAAACATATTCCCCAGACATTCTCTTCATACAGGAAAAGAAAGTTTCTACAATCCATCTCTGACCGTAGCTGACACTATCCTTCCATTTATCAATGTCATCTTTCTGCATCTTTACTGCCTTGTTTCTGAGATAATGATTAGTATTTGTACATCTAGAATTCTTTCTTACCTTTATTGCTGGTTTGATTCCTCTAAATGATAATATCTGAAAATTCTTGTTACTGTCATAGAAACCATCCATGATAGCAGTTTCTATTACCTTATTCTGCTTTATTGTTATATCATCTATCAGTTCAAGTAATACTTTTCCATCATGTACTTTTTCACTAGTGACATCTAACGATAGAATTCTTTTCTTCTTGATATCAACTGCTATATGTATTTTGAGATAACCTCTTTTTACTTTCCATTTATGTCTAATCCATTCTCCCCTGTTTGATACTTTAATACCAGTAGAATCTATTGCAATTACAAAATAATCATCATGTTGTAAACTAGATTTGATGGAATCATCTGAAGAAATCCTGATATCAAGTCTGTTTATTCTTCTACAGATCCTGCTATAATCTGGAATTGAAGGTAAAGTGTTGGAAGCATGTTTTCGTACTACTCCTTCTGTTTGTCTGTATGGTAAGTGAAAATATGCTCTCATGTACCCCATTACCTTATAAATGAATCTGGATATACGAATTTTCTACCCTTCTTATCTTTGTTCATCTTCTCTAGTTCAGTATTCCAGTTATCTATAACATCAAAATCAAGTAATACCTCACCACGTTTAACAAGAGACTCGTTGTAATTTCTCCAGTTCATTATATAATATGACTAGAATAGGTAGCTAAATGTGTTAAGAGTGGTGAATTAGGCAACAAGGCAATCCAGAAAAGTAACTGGTCCCATTTTATCGAAGGGTTCAAATCCCACTGATTCCCTTTATCGTTTTTTCATAGTCTATCAGAAATTGTTTGGCGAATATTCAAATAAGTTACCAAATTTATTTAAAGGTATGAATTAGAGAAATGCAATAATTACACAAATTAGATGTATTATGGAGAACTAAAAATGATACAAAAAGGATGGTAAACATGGCTTAATTTAGAATATATTTAAAATATAATGTACTATTTTGATTGACCGATTTTATATACAAGAGTTCCAACTAATATAGAAATACTTAATATAGTAACTACAAAAAATACATTTGCAGATTGAATCGCTGTGTCTGCTACTACCGCGACTAATATGGCATAAATTACTACTATAAAACCAATCAAAGTAAATAAACCAAAAGTTATAAATCTTATATTTGATGATTTATCTACTGCAATTTCATTTCTCCTAATATCATCCATACGTGATATTTTATTTACTATTTTCTCTGTAAAGGATTTAGCTTTTTCTTTGTCAACAGATTCTTTGTTATTGTCCTCTATTGACATAGATTTAGTTGACATTTGGGAATTCTCGCCATTGTTATTCATAAATATATTTTAACATTATAGCTTATTATAATTATAATAATGCAGTAAAAAATTAAATATTAGCATAATAAATATCAAAAAGATGAAGATATACAAAAAAAGAATCATCTAATACTATGAATTCTCTAAATCATAGATAATGAAATGAAGGTTTCAAATCCCATTTCCTCAATTAAATAATTGATCATATAAATTCTTTATACAGAAATAACTCTAAAACTTTCAAAAACTTATTATATTATGTTACCAAATCATGATATAAAGAGAATCCGAAGCACTCAGAACCCTCTTTGACTAATAAATTGTCCTTCTATAACTATAAATTATAAAATGTAATAATCCATATACATCAAAATTGTTTTTATTCCTCCATTAAAATCAGAACTATCGCATAATATGAATAGAGCTATTGCGTAATTAACTACAGATAAAAATATTATAAAAATAAATATTAAAATTAAAGCTATTATATGATTGATGTTGATTTTTATAATAGAACATATTCATAAGTATAATATTTTACATTGTTGCTAATTACGCAAAAGATCTAATATATTATTGAGTCTGAAAGACTTGCTTAACATTTGACAAGCTTATTCTTATTCTGTATATAAAGTAATTAAAAGGTGTAAAGTTTTAGCTGCGGTTACTTTTCAGTTGATTAGTTTTTTTAGGCTGAACTTTATATTCATCCATTTATAATACTATTCTATGTTAGAAAACCTAAATCAAGTCATATACTCAATCCTTGGATTTACAATTAGTTACATTTCTCTTGGATCAGCATTGCACTTTACAGCATGTAGAATTGATGATATTACAATAAAGCCATGTATATATCTTCAAGCAGGTAAAAATAGTAATTGTAAACAGCAAGCTTAGAGATGGAGAAAAAAATGAGGGATCTGCAATAATATGATGTACAGCATAAAAATAAAAAGAAAAATGATGGAGTTTTCTAGAATAGAGCTAATAAAAGAAGTATAATCTAGGCTGTATAAATTGGTCACTAAAACAAGAATTGAAGAAGAAGAAGAAGAAGAAATTAGACCATCATCTAACATAGAGATTATTCAAAATCCTAGAGAATCAATAAAGCTAGCTTATGAGCTAATAAAATCAGCAGAACAAGAAGTACTAAGAATATTTCCCTCAGTTCATGCGTTTCGACGTCAAACACGTATGGGTATAATGCATCTATTTAAGGAAATAGTAGAAAATGATATAAAAGTTAGAGTATTAATTCATGCTGATGAGGAGCAAATTAGACAAATAGTAAATGAAGTAATGTTGGTATTTCCTGAGATAGATATTAGGGCTATTGACATGAGCTTGAATACTAGCATTGGAATTGTAGTGGTTGATAGAAAAGAATCTCTAATTATAGAAACAAAGGATGATACAAAGGATAATTCTTATGATGCATCAGGATTGGCTGCCTACTCTAATAGCAAGTATATTGCTTTATCATATGCTTCTATATTTGAAAGTCTTTGGATACAAGCAGAATTGTATGAGCAACTTAAAGAAGCAAACAAACAATTAAAAGTTCATGGCAAAATGAAAAAATTTAGCAAATCAATAGCTATAGTTGGCAATGATGCCTATCTAGTAAACTTATTCAGTGAGACATTAAAAATGAATGGCTATGATGTTTGTTCTTTTACTCAACCAGTATTAGCATATGAGCACATCAAGGAAAATTTGAGTAAATACTCATTACTAATTACCGACCATAGAATGTCACAAATGAATGGATTATTTTTGGCTACGAAATTGTTAGAAATAAATCCTAAAATGAATGTAATTATAATGAGCACCTTTGATAATCTAGAATGTAATTATAAATTTAACATTCTAAAGAAGCCTATATCGATATATAAATTGATTAAAGTTGTTAATGAAAGTATATCAATCTCTATTTCGAATGATGACAAACTATAAACGTACACTATAATTTTTTGGTAATAGTCATTATAAAAAAATCGATATTGTTGACCTAATTGAAGGTTAGCTTGGTTTCTAAATATAGTAGCTATTTTTCTGTCCATTAGATTATTTAATGATTTTTTTAATATAATTTATTCTGATTTCCAAATAATCAAAATCTTAAATATTATGTTACCAAATCCTGTTATAATGAGAATTCTCAGATAAATTTAAAATTATTTTAAATTCATTTAATAGAGTTTTATTTTGCTTTTTTAGTTATTTTTAAAATCAATTTCGAATCAAACTAACTATATTAAAAACTTTTTCCACTCCAAAAAAGTATATAAAAAAATTTTTATATTTACAAATTCTCTTGTATTCATGAAATATCTTCTATCAACTACTCTGGTAATTATAATTGTATTAGGTTTGAGTATTTTAGGAGGTAACATAAATGCAGAGCCAATTATCAATTCAACAATAAAAATAAGCAAGTCAGAATCGCCAATAGGAGTGCTACCGCCAGTCGAATATAATGGAACAAATTTTCTTACATATGTCAAATCTGGGGGCTTTGTTCCTATAAATCAAATATATACCTATAATGTATTTAATAAAGAGATTTCTTCTGTTGATGTAAACAATAACACTATAGCAAAAAAGAATCTTAATGAAACACAATTAAAATCACTTAATGATGTAGTTCTCAAACAATTTAGTTCAGCTGATGAAAATGGCATTCTTGATGATGGCAGCTGTGCTGATTGTACAAAACATGGCTTGGAGTATGTATATGTAATACTTAATGCAACAACAGGAAGACAAATATATCTAACCAATGGAGCAATATGGACTGATTCAACACCTCAAGAAAATGTAGCAGGATTTTTAAATATCATAGCAACTTTAGAAAAGCTAATGAAATAAAATAGTTAAATTATAATCAAAAAAACTTTGTTTTATTAATCACTATTAAAAAAATCCGGAACTATTAACTTATTGAACTACAAAATTGTGTCAAAATCAGTTGACTATCATTTGAGATAAAATAAATAGCCAATTGATAAATTAATTTCATTTGAATTTATTAGGTTGTCTATTCCAATGATACCATATAGTAATAAATTTTTTTCCATTCACCTACATTCATTAATTTCTGTTATACCATTAATTTAAAAAATTATTTAGGATATTTATTTACAATAACTCATTATTTCTGCTTTTGATTTGAATATTTTTCATAATAGACTAACTTAGAAATATCGATTCTTTTTAATTTACTAGGATCCTCTGCAGGAAATCCTAATGCAATTATTCCTATTGGCTTTACATATTTTGGTAATTCAAGTATTTCTGAAACTTTGTCATCTAGAAATGCACCAACAAAGCAAGCGCCAATTCCTTCATTTACTGCAGTAAGTAAAATAAGCATAGAAGCAAAAGCACCATCTATTATACTATAAAATTCTCTTCCTCTTTTTCCATATCTACCAACAGACCTAGAAGTATTTGCACAAACAACAATTAAAAGAGGCGCATCATAGACTTGCTCTTGGTTTAAAGCAGCTTCACCTAACTTTTCCTTTATCAAAGGATTCTTGTACTATTATAAATTCTTGAACTTGAGTATGACCTGCACTTGGTGCTCTGTGAGCATTAGCAATTAATTTATCAACAATTTCTTGAGGAATAGGTTTATCTTGTATATATTGTCTTACCATTTTCCTTCTTTTCATTATATCATCAAATTCTGACATGTCTTTTGATCTTATACGAAGTAGATAAAAGTTCAATTGTATTTTGGTTTATGTATATTCTGATATAATATATACCAATTTTCATCAGTTGCCTAA
The DNA here is from genome assembly GCA_963840085.1 of uncultured Nitrososphaerales archaeon. Lineage (GTDB taxonomy): Archaea > Thermoproteota > Nitrososphaeria > Nitrososphaerales > Nitrososphaeraceae > TH1177. The sequence goes on along the minus strand of CAWIYT010000230.1, from coordinate 12,879 downwards.
ATATGTAGTAGATATCTTTTGTATTGAATTTCTATTTCTTTGTCTAATACTTCCATTATAGATACATCAAAGATATTTTCAAAACTGTATTGTTTTGTAAACTCATTTACTTTATCAAGTAATTCTGGAACTGTTTTTCCATAGAGATAAAATCTTTTATGATATTGTTTCATTTTCTTTAAGTCACTTTTCTATTGACATATTATAAATTATAATGGAACTACAAAATTGTGTCAATTATAAAGTAACAAAGTTATTCTGTGGAATGAATAATCTCACTATAAACTGCAAGAGAATAATGAAATTATGGTAGGTCTGAAAATAATACAGGACTCAAATTAATTGCAATAAAAAAGGGAACTATGTAGGCTGGTGAACTATTTGTGAGCAGATTTTCCTATATAATGAGAGACTATTGGTTGCGGGCCATCTTTGAGAAGTACTCGGATTCTATCTTCCATAACCTGAACGTTCTTGGTAACGCGTTCATGCTGACGCATGTGGTCAGTCCAAGTATCCGCAATTCTGATTTCGATATAGTGACCAATATCTCCTGTGTCTTGGAATAATTCCCAATAGGTCATTCCCTCGCTCTTAAGAATACGTCCTAACTCACGTACACTCTGCTCGAACTCGTCAGATAATTTAGGATCAATCTTATAGTCGATTGTTATTAGGGCTTGACTGTCATTTTGTGGAAGATCAACTGAGAGCTCAGGAGGAAGTGACCAGTGGTCACTCGCTGGTGTAAAATCGAGGTCATCCAACAAAGTTATGCTGTAACGCTTCCTAGCAATAATAGTTGCACCTAAGGCTAACGAAGCTACTGACAGGGTGATTGAGATGCCAAATGTGTTAGCTATTGTACCCCATATTACACTTCCAACTGCCAAGCCACCATTTAGTATAAGTAGATAAACTGCTAATACTCTGGCTCCAATCCACTTTGGCGCAGATTTCATTCCAATGGTATAAAATTTTGATAATATCGTGATGTAAGCTACTCCTCCTAGCCCCATGACTATACAAAGAATAGCAAAATCTCGTATATATCCCGTTGTGAATATTACCATTGCAAGTAACCCTATGGAACCTGTAATAAGAGATTCTACTGAAACCTTAGGTCGCAATTTTGGCAAAATTACAATTCCACCAATTATTGCACCCGTAGCAAAAGATCCTAATAGCAGTCCAAAACCTGTTGAATCAAGTCTTAATTCATGTTTAGCTAAGAGTGGCAAGAGAGATAATAATGCACTACTACATAATGTGAATAAACCTGCACGGACAATTAATACATGTGCTGCTTGAGAATAGCGTACATAACGTATCTGAGCTCGGATAGCTCGAATTATATTCTCAGGAGGTAGAGAGCTTTGTTGGAGGACATTAGACTTTCTTGGTAATCTACTTAGGACTATAATCATTCCAATAAATGAAGATGAATTAAGAAAAAATATAGCCCAAGGTGCAATTGCTGCTACAATAAAACCACCAACTGCGAAGCCAACGACACGCCCTATGTTACCAGCAACAGCACTAAGGGTGAGAGCAGAAGGTAGTTCTGAGCTTGATACTAGTCCACTCATGATAGGAATAATGGGAGTCCTAATCATAGTCAGACCTGCTCCTAGCGCAAAAGTAAGTATCAACAATACCGTTGGGGTAGTCAAACCAACAAGAGTCAGCATTCCCAGTATCGTAGATATTGTAAACATGTATGCACAAGTAATAAGGAGTATACTACGCCGGTCAAAAATATCAGATAATGTCCCAGATGGTAATGCAAAGAGAAAAATTGGTAGAGTAGTCGCTGTTGTGATCAGAGAAACGAATAAAGGATTTGGAGCAAGTGAAGTCATTAACCACGATGCCCCTACATCATACATAGCTGCACCAATATATAAAAAGAGGACAGCAATCCACAACGTCCTATACAGACTAGATCTAAAAGGACTCAAACCGGATACTGGAATATTTTCTTCTTCGTGAGGTTGTCCTTCTCTTTCAACCATAGGAAATAAGTTAACAACACTTAGTCATACATTTTTCTATAAAGTCTAAAGCATTGTCAAGAATACAAGGAATTGGATGTAACTATCACTATACTAAAATGGTGCTCCCACTTTACCTTCATTCATATTTTTGATTTATTATTTGATGATTTAAGAAAACTTGTGTCAATCAGAACACGACCACGTTCAACTAATGATTCGGTTTAATCATGTTATGATAACTTGCTTCCTGGCTGGTCCAAAATAATAATGGTTCAGCTATAAGAATTGCGGATAAGAAAGATTATAACACAAATTTGTTGTTAAGCTTAATAGAATCACTTGACATAAGTTATTATAAATATGATCTTTTTCAAAATTTTATTTTTTTATATTTCTTGGTAGAACAACTTTTTATGGGATAGGCTACAGAATATATAATAACTATAATAGATGTAGATGCTAACTATCTATCTCTGTTTATGCTCAAGGTACTCAATACTATTATAACACAAACGAAAATAATTCTTCACTTTTAAATGAACTCAAAACTATAAAAACAATACTTGAAATTAAAGTAACAAAACTAGCTACAGCTCTACAAATTGCTAATAGTCTACCACAAATTTTACAACCTCCTAATATAAATTTGATAGATTCAAAAATCAATGGTATACCAGAAGATGCAGATATAGAGAAGAGAAAAATAGCTAAAATACTTTTGGAACAATTTAACGAATTTTCATCAATTGTATTTTTATTAAATAACGGAGAGGTATATTTTGATGAACCATTTGAACGTCAATTAAATCTAACTACAAACAATCTTTCATTTAGAGATTATTATCAAGTAGTTGAACAGACTAAAAAAAATTACTTGAGCGATGCAATTATCTCTAAAGCAACAGGAAGAAATCTAGCAGTAATTGCTACTCCAGTAATCAAAGAAAATGATATGATAGGAATACTGTATGGAACTATTAATTTTAACAATTATGACCAATTCCTACAGTCACTTAATTTACAAAATAATACCAGATTGGTAATAACTGATAAAAATGGAGTAAAGATTGGTGACTCTAATGAAAATAAGACTTCAATCTCAAAAGAATCTTTTGAGAAGAAAGAACAATTTTCAAATCTTACCTCAGTTAAGTTTGCATTGGAGGGTAAATCAGGCAGTATTTTAGAAAAATTCAATGGGAAAGAAAGTCAAATCACTTTTCTTCCTTATGATATTTTCCAGAATAAAAGAATTTTACTACTTATTCAAAGTTGTAACAGCGATGAAAATGAATCAAATAGATGCATAGATAATAATAAAGAGCTTAACCTATTTAACGAGAATGTTTTAACTAGACTAAGCAGTTTTTTTTAAGATAAATTATCACCTTTGTTCAATAAAACGATCAATTTATTAGTTGTAGCTCTTCTCAATTTTAGTTTGCAAGTCAGCTCCTTGCCTTTCCAATTGTGGAATATTTATGATATATTATTCTACTACTTTATCTCTAAAGTTACCATATTTTGTAAAATAATAAATTTGTCTATCTATCTATCTATACATTTGCTTTTCAAATTTATTAGATGCTTGACTATTTATCATTTTTAAACTATTTTCTATATTCTCAGCTTCTTTAATCAATAGTTGTATTTCACAATAGGCTTCAGGAACAATTTTACTTATAGCCTGAACTACATTTGCTGCGGCTCTAAAATCAGGTACACCGAATATGAAATCAACAATAAATACAATGACGTCAATATTCTTCCAATTTGATTCATTCAAAAGAATTCCAGGAATTCCGTTAATCGTTCCATTTTTCAAAGGCAAAATCCCTACATCATCTAATTCCTTCATTATAATTGGAGAATTTGAAATCACATTAAGAGAAGGTTCTTCTTCTTCTTCTTCTTCTTTTTTTGTTGTTCTATCTTCTTTTCTAATTGCCTTACCTGCAATACTTATTATTGTCTTGCATTTATTATCTTTAGACCATCTCAATATGATATCAGCTACTGGTCTATATGCCGATGGATTTAAAACTAGTTCAGAAACAAAGAATCCTAATTTTTTCTCTTCAGTTGCATAGATTCTAGCTGGAAAATTTGGTTTACCATCATAAATTACTGACATGGGTGAAAAAAGAGAAGAATCAAGGATACCAACTAATTCAGTTTTTAAGGAATTGATAAAACATCCACAAGCTATAGTACTAGTAAGACCAATATTGTGAAAACCATCAAATACAATACCACCTTCAATATTAATTTCCTTTAATTTTCGAATTTCAATTATTGATTCAGTATGCATAATATATTTTTAATTTCATTATTTTAAACCTTTACAGATAAATAAAAATATACAAACAGAATTTTTTGTTAATTATAATTGTACAAACGCCGACATAACACTTCGAGATTCGAGTCCCAATCCCGGTGTCTAACTTTTGGAGTTAATTTTATTTACAAGATATATTTCTATACATGAAACCAATTTTCTATATAATGAAATGAAGAGTATATAGTCAATAGTATTAATCTTAATATGACTTAGCGATAAATTTAGTACATATGTCTTCAACTAAAAAAGATAATGTAAAAGAAAGTACTACCAACCAATTTAAGGAAACCACAGACAGATATCTAGAACAACAGAGACAACAATATAAGGATACAGCATCCAATCTCTCTCAATCTACAGAAAAAATTAATCAAAATGTAAATAAATTTCAAGAAGATAATAAAAGAATCTTTGAAAAGAATGCAGATATTTTCAGGAACTCTCAAGAACAGATCAGCAAAACAGTACAAGAAATATCAAACAATGCTATAGAATTACAAAAAAATGTCTTTGATACATATCAATCATCTTATGTTCAATTCTTTGATAACATCAATAAATCATGGAAAAGTTTCAATATTCCACAAAGATATTCTGAAACACATACCACACTAGATAAAAACATACAAGATTATACAGTTAATTCAACAAATTTCGTAAATGAACTTATTGCAAGCGGTATAGAAAATTTCAATAAATTAATAGAACTCACACAAAGATATTACAGCGATATCGTGCAAAATAACTTCAATTATGCACGAAAAATAGAAAGATCACACAATAGATAGATAGATAAAATAAAAAATTTCTTTTTTTCTTTTTAATTAATTATAATATTGTTGTTGTTGTTATTATTATTATTTATTACCAAAATTTTTAATTAAATACTACTCTCTGATCATCAATAATCTTTTTATAAATTGATAAATATTGTTTGCTCTATAGATTAGATGATATTTTGTGATTTATTATTATCATCTTTCTTTTGATTTTTAAATTTGATTAGCTGAGGTTATATCTTTCTAATTCTCAACTACAAAATTGTGTCAAAATTAGCAGTTGACTATCCTCCGAGCCCGCTAAACAATTGGGATTCATATACTTTTGAACAGAATAGATCTTTTGCGTAATTAGGAAGGAATCAAAATATTCTGAAAATTAAATTAATTTTTATAAATTTTATAAATTTAATAACATTATTCTCTTTTATCTTAGATCAGATATGTAATATTTTACATGGTTACTAATTACGCAATAGATCTAATGTAAAAAAGAAAGGAGAAATTCAAAGAAATACCAACAAAATTAAAAGATACAGTAGAAAAGGTTCATAGATTATCAAATAAAGATAATGCAACTCTTTTGGTAGAATTCCGGAAGTTTTATTTTATAAGTACTTTGTTTTCTTTAAAATGTAAATAAAATCTCTATTTTAATAATAAAATTTACCTGTCAAGTTATGTATTATAAAAAGAATATAATCAAGAGTATCTTCTTCTTGTCTATACATCAAGACTTTCTTTTAGTAGAGATCTATTCTTTTTGTTTATAGTTATATCTCTTTTTTGTCAAGTTCATCTATAATATTATCTATTATTATTTGTTCATTCTGTTGAGTCTTATGTATATTGGCTGTTCTATATGTTTCTAAAGTTCAATTTATCAACTCCACAATTTTTTCATGATATGTATTATAGGTAGGATGTAAGTTAGATCGTATCCTCGTTTGATGTTCAGCTCTAATAGATAGCAAATGATTTTCAAATTTGTTTGTTGTCGTTGTCAGTTCTTCATTTTTACTACTCTGATTGATCCATTGATCAAGATTAGGCATTATCATAGATACAAAATTTTATTTATTAATTGGAGAGATACTTTGAGAGAGTAATGGAAGTTAACTGCTTTTTATTTCTATAATATTGCTATTACTACTTTCTATTTGTATATTTTTTTTACAATACTTTGTAAACGTATTCTTTAAATTTCATATTGTATTTTTTATAGTGACATGAAGGCAGCTGTATATCGTGAGCATAATAAGGATCCAAGAAAAGTTGTAAAAATAGAAGATATAGAAATCCCAAAAATTAAGCATAACCAAGTTCTTATAAAAGTTGAAGCAGTCTCTTATAATTACAATGATCTCTGGGGAATTTGGGGAGAACCAATCAAGATTCCTCTTCCTCACATTTCTGGAAGCGATATTTCCGGAACAGTAGTAGATATTGGAGAAAATGTTTTAGATATAAAAAAAGGAGACAGAATAGTAGGACATCCCAATCTAACCTGTAGAATATGTAAGGACTGTACTGCTGGCAAAGAATATGATTGCCGTCAAAGACAAGTATGGGGTTTTCAAACTGGTCCTTTATGGGGAGGATTTGCTCAATATACATATTTACCAGAAGTCAATGTTATAAAAATCCCAGATAATCTTTCTTTTCAAGATGCAGCGGCTATTTCTATGGTTGGAATGACAGCCTGGCACATGTTAGTTACTAGAGCTAATATTCAACCAGGGCAAACTGTTTTGATTATGGGAGGTGGAAGTGGTATGGGAATAGCAGGTATTCAAATTGCAAAGTTGTTCAATTGTGATGTTATTGCAACAGCTGGTACGCAAGAAAAAATGGATAAATGCCTTGAATTAGGTGCTGATCATGTTGTAAATCATAGAGAACCTGATTGGTATAAAAAAGTTAGAAGTTTAACAAATAATCAAGGTGTAGATATTATTTTTGAACATATAGGAAAATCTGTATTTGCACAAGAAATTAGTCTCTTAAATATGGGAGGTACCTTAGTATCTACGGGAGCCACAACAGGATATGATTCAAAATTAGACTTGAGATATCTCTTCTTTAAGGGACTAAATCTTATCGGAGCTACCCAAGGAACACGTGCAGGATTAGAAGAGGTAATTAAATGGACAAGTAAAGGAAAAATAAAAGCAATAATAGATACAGTTTATCCTTTTGAAGATATGGTAATGGGTCACATAAAAATGATGGAATCACAATTGTTTGGAAAGTTGGTTACTACTCCGCAAAAATTATAATTTAATGCATTTGATTTATTCTATTAAATAATAGTCTAACAATTGACTTAATAAAATTGATATTGACAGTTAGAATCATTGACAAAAAAATCAAAGATAAAGTGATTTTAATGTCCGGATAGAAAAAAAAGATCAAGAGAAGAGTTAATATTTTTTAGCTCGAGGTTCTATCAATGCCTTAATATAATGCATATTATTCTGTTGCAAGTATTATAATATTTTTGCTTTGTATGTTATTTTTTAAAATTGAATACAAATACGGATCTCTAATTTTTATCGATTTCATTTCTCTTATAGATTGATAAATAAATTCTAAAAATAATTATAACAAGTTGGTATCAGGTAATAAATCATCAATTTTTTAACTTGTCCTAAAAAATCATCATTTATTCCCCTTTGCTTCTTTTTTGATTATTTCTTCAGGATTGAAAATTGGACCACTCTAAAATTATTTATAATATAACATACTATAAAATTGAAATTTTTTGAAGAGGCAATTCCATAAAGAATATGCAATTATAAATCATATAATTTAATATCTCCATTTCTTTAAAAATATCTGATGGTAAATCTCTTTGGTGCCTTTGCTATACACAATCCTGAATCCTGTCCTATAAACAATATGAAAAATAAAAAAGTATTTCTTGAAATTAAAGATAAACTGGAAAAAAATAAGTCAAAATATGGAGTAAAAAATATTGAAGCATTCTACATGTCAGTACTTGAACATGAATGGATGATAATTTTCGAAGCTGAAAGTGCTCATGATATAGAGAGTTTATGTATTGAGGCAGGAATAGCCTCGTTTAATACCGTAAAAATTGTAGGTCTAAAAAGATATGATGATGTACATAGTAAAATTGGAAAATGAAGAAATGAGCATATTATTCCTAACTATAGAACTACAAAATTGTGTCAAAATCAGCAGTTGACTATCCTCCGAGCCCGTATTATATCGGGGTTCATATACATGTGTTTTGCAGTAGTAAAGAAGGAAGGAGAGACATATAAATGCCACAAAAACTTGAAACTGTGCTAAAAAAGGTAGAAGAGATTAGCAATGAGGTAAATAGGCAATTGATAAAATAATACCATAAGTATGTAATATGAGACACTAGTACAAACTATCAGAAGGATAATGTAAAATTAATCTACATGTTTACCAAATTTTTGTAAGAATCCAGGACTTGCAAAAAAAGGAGATTTCAATTAACATGTCATATAGATAAAAGATATCTAATTGTAATACAAAAATTTTGTTCTAATTGATTTTAAATTAATAATGATATTTGTTATATTATTATTTTATTAAACAGTTAATTATAAAATAGAATAATTTAAAATTTGTTAGAAATAATAATTGTAAATATCAATTAACAATGGATATACTTATAATATTAATTTCTAATATAAAAGAAAGTTCTATTTCGTTATTATTATTATTATTGCAATTATTGTTACTGTTGCTACTATATCATTATTTATTGAAAAATATTCCTAATAAGTAGTATCATTCATAGTTAAAATAAGATATTCTATCTACTTTCTTAAACTTCTCTAAATAACTAGAATGTCAAGATAGACCAAAATTTAGGTCGCATTTGACTCACGACCAATGAGATAATGAGAATAAAAGAGAAAGGATGATAGAACTATCTCTGTATAACTGCTTTAGAAATATTAGTTACCTCACAGGCAATATGGTTAACTAAAATCAATTATTAATCGAGTGATATAACAAAGTAAATTATATAGTAAAATAATTAACAATATCGTTTGTAGACAGCACAATATTCATTGATGAATCGTTGGATTTAACCATTCTATGAAACTTGCATAGTTCAAAGAACGTACATCGTCTAAATAATTGGGAAGTATTTTTATAAATTTAAATCCATTATCAAGTTCAAATGATAAAACAGGATCTTCTAAGTTCTCCCCTGGTTACTTTTTCTGCATATTCCAAGGCAGACATTTTATCTGCATAATCACAATAGTTAAACAATCTTCCTCCTGCTATCATTCTTCTTAAATTCATTTTCATAGCCAATTCTTTTCTAGCGTTATAAAGCATACTTCCTATACCTTCATGTCTATACTTTGGATGTGATGAAATATCTGCCCCATAGAGACTATCACCATCATAAGAATGATTATTAAACATACCATTTGCAGTGATATCCAACCATGTGTGTTCTTTATATTCTGGATCAAGAGAAACTATAAGAGTACTTGCTGAACCTACTACTGTTCCATCTGGTTCGACAGCAACAAGTTGCCCTTCAGGAAAAATATTAAGATGACTTTCGAGCTCTTCTGTCTTCCATATATTGTTATATTTTGCAAGAAATGGAAATGATTGCTTTTGTAAATCTGTTATTTTTGGAATATCGCTTTTTATAGTATTTCTAACTTTAACCCCTGTGTGATGAGGATGTAATAATTCGGTCATATTAATAAGCATAAATAAGATTATTCATTTTGCATTATTCACAATAAATATTACTACTATTCGAATAATAATTTGTAAAAGAAAGCCATAGCCTTCTAATGGAATCAATAATCAACCCAATAGTATAATAGGAGACTATGGCTTGTTTTTTGTTATTCTGCTTGTTTTTTGTTATTCTGATTCTTTTTTGTAATATACAATATAATCAACATTTTATTTAGCAATTTAGGATAAATTGTCTTATTAATTAAAAGCCATAGCCCTCTATGAGCCAATCAAGCAATGTAATAAAAGAGGGTTATGGCTAATGAAAGATTTGTCTTCCAGGGTATATTGATTTTGCTAAATATACTATATAAGACTTGGAGATAAATTAATTGTCATAGTCTGTAATAATTTTCAACTATTTATTTATTAATTAATAACACATCAGCATTTATTTTGCTAACTACTTTCTTTGTCTCTTTAAATATTATTTGTGCTACATAATTATCTATTCCTAGTTTTTCTGCAATATTGGAAGGTTCATCATCTAATATTTTTTCAACTGTAAAACCAGCATCCTGTAAAATCTCTATTAATCCCTTTGAAATATCTACAAGTTCTAATCTTTGATCTTTTCTTTTTTGCTATATTTTGTAGAAAATGATGATAATTATGATAATTGTGAAGATTAAGATTATAGTAAATTGGATCTGTTTCTATTTTTGGAGGAATTATTATTGAGTTATTACTATATTTAATATCATAATTAATCTTCATTGTAATAGTATATGGGTTTCAAGATTTATAACACCTGTATGTTATTTCTATATAGGTTTCTATTTTTACTATGATAAATAAATAAAAAGCCATAGCCCTCTATTGGAGAAGAAACTTGTATGATAATACCTATTTTTTAGAAGGTCATAACATTGTTTATGCTATATTGTTGGTAACAGTATAACATTATCAAAATATATAACTATACCTGTAATCCTATATCATTCGCTATAGAATAATAGATTTATAAATATATTCTCTTAAATCTTATGGTTGTTTAAATCAACTGTTAGTAAAATATTTTAGAATTACTTATTCAAAAAAGTGAATTAGAAGAATTATATAGAACAATATTCTTTCTTCGTTCATATGATGTTATCGACTCTGGCTAAAAAAAATTCAATTAAAAATACGTTAAAATGGATTTTTAGTGGTGTATGTATATTCTTTATTGCGATGCTAGTTTTTATGGTAATTCATGATACAATGACAGGTGAATCTTCCAATACTGCAGAGTATTGTGCCAAATATGGCTTTTTAGCATCACCTGGTTGTTGGTAATTAAAGGCAACAATTTGAAATTCTCATTCTAAAATTGAGGTATTTTTGTAATTTCTGTTCTGTATGTATTGTACAACTCCTGATATATAGATCAATCCAACAAAAAAACCTTCTTTTAAAATGAAGAATCACTTTAAACATAGCAGAGGAGGATGAAATAGTTAAAATATATTTACATAATTCGGTAATGATATTAAATATGTAATTTATATGGTCAGTTAATAAGTAGGCTTGTAATATGACTTTTGAAATAAGGATTAATACATTTAGTTTAGCATTAGAATTATTTTCTATTCTAGTATTATCTCTATTATTACTATTTGATGATCATCAGATTATTCCCATAAGTGCTCAATCTCCTGAAAATACTAATAAAAAAGAAGATAAAAATGATGTTGGTGGTATAACTACTATAAAAGCCAAAATAAATCTCAATAATATAGATATTAAAAATCATGATCAATTAAAGTTGGTGTCGTATCTTAATGGTGAAGGACAGACTAATTATATCGACTTAAAAGAGAGTAAAGATAAAATAAATCTAAAAGATAATTCTTTGACTGTTAATCTTAAATTTAATAAAAGTAATGATATTTCTCAAGTAATGTTTGACGATGAGTATTACGTATGTGGATATGTAATAGATGATAATAAGTTGACTGCTGCTAATACAAAATCGAATCTTACATTATATGATTGTGATGAAGGGAATATTAGTTTAACTTCTACTGATAAAGATACAGTTAAACTATTTTATACACTTAAAAAATTTAGTGAATCGAATGTACCTTACAAAACTAATAGTCAATCTAGTACAAAAGAAAATCCAAAGGAAGTAAAATTAAGAATAGATGTCCCTATACATGATAACAAAAAGATAAATGATATGTATCTGGTAGCAATGATAAAAGGTGAATATCAGATAAAAACAATTGACGCACAAAATGAAATAGAAAAAGGTAACAAAAACCTACCAGTGAAAGACTCTCAATTCCATTTACTTTTGATAGAAATACAGAAGTTGGTCCTATAGAACCAGGCGATATGTTTTTTGGATGTGTTACTTCTGATGAATTTCCTGATCAAAATTCAGACTGTGAAAAAAGAATAATAACGGATTTGTCTAAGCCTGGTCAAGTATGTGCAAGATTGGATAGTGCTTGCAAATAAATATATATATAATAAAATAATGAATAAAAGAAAGAAATATTATTCTATAAACTTAAGGATTTTTCAATCCAAAATTATCCATTATATTACCTTATCGTCATAGTCATCTATACGAAATTCACCAATAGAGTTTTTCCATTATCTTCTAGTTTTAGATTAAGAATTCATATTCATTCTCACATCATATTTTACTAAATAATCAGGAGTTTCCTCTAAATAACCTAAATCATCGCCTGGCTGTTAGTAATAATATTAATAAAATAAAAAGAGAGCAAAAAAAAATTACCAAACATAACAAAAAGAAATTCATTTTTTTATAGCGAAAATATTTACGATATTAATGGTTTTCATATTCAATTGTTTACAAAACAAGACATAAAATTTTTTATGAATGATAATTTTGAAATTCAAAATATAATTGAAGGCTAGAAGATCCTGCAAGTTTATTCTTTGTGTTTTGTTATAAGAATTAAAAAGATTTTATATTATTGATACTGCAATGGTTATTGCTTTGAAATGTGCTGACTGTATTTGTGAT
>CAWIYT010000229.1:0-20538 GCA_963840085.1 uncultured Nitrososphaerales archaeon | reverse complement strand
TCATGTACATAATTGGATACAATTCTTTGTAACTATGTATAATGATACTACTACAACAAGAAATAATGAGTTTGAAATTAAGTTAAAGGAGGTAAATATATCTTAAATTAACATCCATGAAAATCTCTATCTGTATCAGGTCATCCTTATGTTCCTGTCAAGCGTAATATTCTATAATAATTCATAGTATTAAAAATTACCTAATATAGCCTATGCTAGATATGTTACTTTTCATTACTTTTATTTTCTTTTTCTTATTTTTTTATTTAGGCTTGCAGGCGGCAAACATCCATCCACCTTCTTTACGAGGTACTTGTATAGCCGCTCGGATATTGGTTCAGTCAGAGCCTCACTCTCATACGGAGTATGTTAACTTTGAACCTAGCCTGTATACAATAGGGATTGTTACCCAATAAAGATTTTCATATAGTGAAGATGAATGTAATTTATTTCATGTACATAATTGGATACAATTCTTTGTAACTATGTATAATGATACTACTACAACAAGAAATAATGAGTTTGAAATTAAGTTAAAGGAGGTAAATATATCTTAAATTAACAGAGCCGTATTTGTCAATAAATCTTGAAACTAACGGGTACGTATGAATGGACGTCTATTATTTGTCATTTTTAACTCACATTAAGATACTCGTGGCCAATGTAACTTAGATTTGTGCCATACCCCCATCGACGAACAGTTCGATACCAGTGACATAACTGCTCTCATCCGACGCGAGGAACGATGCGACTTTTGCGACTTCATCAGGAGTACCCATCCTCCTCAGCGGCACGGTGCTCACAAGGTCTTTTTTGAGTTGTTTGCTCTGTTCCTCATTCTGCATCAAGTCATTGAAGGCCGGTGTGTCGATCGGACCAGGACTGATGGCGTTGACGCGGATCTTGCGGGTTCTCAGATCGACTGTCCATGTTCGAGCGAACGAACGTACGGCGGCCTTACTTGCGCTGTAAACACTAAACCCCTCAACTCCTTTGGATGCAGCAATCGACGAATTTAGAATGATCGAACCACCATCCTTAAACAACGGAACCGCCTTTTGCACAGTGAACAAAAGCCCTTTGACGTTGACACCGAACGTTTTGTCAAAGTGCGCTTCAGAAATTTCCCCTAATGTGGCGAATTCCCCAAGGCCGGCATTGGCGAACAGAATGTCGATACGTCCCTTTTGTTGCTTTACTATAGAGTACAACCGATCAAGATCGGTGAGATTTGAGACATCACCCTGAACACCAGTGACATTTTTACCGATGTCTCTTACTGCTACATTAAGTTCGATTTGACGTCGACCTGTGATGAAAACATATGCACCCTCAGCGACGAACCGCTTTGCCGTGGCAAGGCCTATACCACTATTTCCGCCTGTAATAACTGCAACTTTTCCTTCAAGTTTATTCATGATTTTTACTTCTGTTTGGTAGGTTTTAAGTTTATGAGTTTTATGAGTTAATGGGATAGTTCGGCTCTTGTTAATCTTGGAATGTTCCACATTAGCCTGAGAATTACCATATAAAGTAATAATAGATGATTTCTTCTGATTTAAGATAATAGATTTTAGAATATGATAATTATTTGCCAACATCATTATCAAAATAAAGATGATTTATATATTCATTATATATGCCAAAGAATATCTTTATATTAATATAGTAAGAATAATTAAATATCTGTAAATGAAATGAAATTAAATGACTAAAACAGACTTTAATATTGTATTCATTCCTAATAATAATTAATGAGATACTTGTTGGCACAATAGATTCATAGACTTATAATTATGTTTACCAAAAATTAAAAAGACAAACATGTTTCAAAATTTGATATTATATGAAAAAGTTATGATCCAATAGGTCTCTCATCAATGTGAAATTGGATATACATCTTCATCTATAATAAAATTTTAGTTTGATAAATCGTTATACGAATAGATTAAAAAGTCTAATCTAATTATACTTTTAAATTAATAAATGATTTTACTTAAAATTAGTATTCTAATATTCATAGACAAATTTACATATTATAATGGCGTATTATTATATATGGATATGTCTTGTTGTTGTGCTAATTGTGGCAGGAAGAGTCAGGATTATCTTATTTTCTGTCATATGTGCAATGACTATTATTGTTCAGAGAAATGTCATTTTGAAAAACATAAACTACAATATCAGAAATTTTGAATGGAAATTAGAAGGTTAGAAAAAAGAGGCATTAACAAATAACAATTTTCTAACTTAAATAATTTCAATTAATTAATAATGGCTATGGTAGACATGCGGGAGTTGTGGAGGTTGTGGATAATAAGTAATCATATTAATATAACAAATTAACATAATTAATTCAATATTGTTTTTTACATTTTTCTATCATTTTTTGCTAATTCAAAATTCTACTTTATACACAACAAATAGCATTTCTGCAAATATTTCATCGAGAGTTGAATTAACACAATTTCAATGTTCAATCAATATTACTCGAATTTACATAAAGATGAGTAAAAAATACTAATCTAACATAAAACTTCAAATTTTATTCTATGGAAAATTTTAATCTCTTGTCAAATATGTCATCAGGAGATAGTAATGCATATCATTCAATAAAAAAATGATTGTATATTTTAAGGCCATAGCCTATTAGCCAAACCATTAATAATATTATAGGTTATGGCGATTTTATAGGCTTTAAGAATAAAAGACTAACAATTATTCCTACCAAAGTAAAAGACCCTATTAATGCAGCAATAAATACAGTATCTGCTATTGATGCTAAAGGTTCTTCTACAACTGCTACAAATATCGAATATACAAGAATAATAAATCCAATCAAAACAAATAGCCCTAAAATTATTGATTTAATACCAATTAATGATCCTTTTTCTTTATCTTCACTTTTTGTTTCTTCTACAAATTCTGATATTTTCCTAGATATTTTATCCTTGATAGATTCACTTTTTCTTCCTTGCATTTCTGATTCTTTAGTGTCTCTTTCATCAAGATTAATCTTTTCAGAAGTAGTAGGCTGATCTATTGTATTAGTAGTAGATGTTAGTTTATCTATTTCTCTTTTATAATCATCAGAATTTTTAGATGTATTTTCAGCCATTTTAAATATTATTCTATTTAATAATATAAAAACAATTTTTTAAAATTATTCCTAAAAATAAACTTTTTAGTAAAAGCCATATTCCTCTTAATGAGCATCATAACAATGTAGAAGCCTATGGTGATATGAAGGTTTGTCTGTATTAGATTATTGCATCATATTGTTATTATATTATTTAATAATTTGAGATAATTAATTATTGTCATATCCTAGTTCATCAATTGTAGGTAACCTCAATAATACAATTGCAATTGATTGCGAGGCTATGTTAAGTTAAGGAAATAGATTTAGCTGTGAATGTCCTATTTCTAATCTATTATGGTAATAATTAGATTATTTGAAAGAAATAAAGAACATCCACAATTATTGTAATGTATTCTTTGTATTTGTACTTTCTTATTGGTCTTAGTCTACGAAATACTTCTTGAGCATTGGAACCATTCAAAGATGAGAAGAATAAAAGAAGTTACGTATCTGTATGGAATTGGATTCAAAGATTTGGTTCATATCAGATCTATAAACGTAAAAGAGTATCTGCTTTTATAATAGATGAAACTGTTATGCAGATTGGTAATCAACATTATTGGTTATGGATCTGTATTAAACCAATTCATAAATCTGTGCTTGGTATTAATATTTCAGATGAAAGAAATATGTTTGTAGCAGAGAATTTCATTAGATCATTAGTTGATAAATATGGTAGACATACAACAGTTTACACAGATAGTGGAACATGGTATCCATAACAAACCTGTACTTTTTTACATTTAAAACATAGATTGCATTCTTCTTTAGAGAAGAGTCTAATTGAAAGGATGATGCAGTATTTCAAAGATAGAACTGAATGTTTTGATGACTACTATCCATGTAATAACAATAAACAAAATTGTGATCTACAATATGTATACAATTGGATCAAGATATTCGTATATGCATATATAATACTACCATTACAACAAATAAGATTCCATTTCTTGTGGAATGCGATCAATTATCCTTAAATTAACACAGCCCTTATTACTATCTTTCTGGAACAATCACCTTCACAACTGATAAAGTAATTCCTTTTATTGGAATTCTGAATGTAAAACGGTCCAAGTATATCCATCTATACCATTTGATTGAGTTTTCTCATTGCAAACTTTTTCTATTTTCTGTTTTTGATTTTACATTTCAGGATATTCAATCCATTATGTCCTTTCAGTATTCTGTAGATGGTTCTGGTACTTACAAATATTTCCTTTAGACGTTTTAACTTGAATCTAATACGGTTACGTCCAAACCTTTTTGTGATACGTAAATTTAGTATTTCCTGTTCTATGTCTTTTGCCTTGCACTTTTACAATAAATCTTATGTAACAAATCTTATTAACTTGAATATCTAAAAATAGTAATAAAATATAAAATTATTCTAACATTTATAATAATGATCCTCAGGCTCTCTAATACTAAACATAATCTAATAATGTCATTTGTCTATACTGAATATCTATATTATTATCTGTTGGAATCAAATTTGATACTCTCAATCCTACTTTTCTTATAGACAATATTTTTTTGTTAGTAGTTTTTTTTGGATTGGTAGTTGACGATGATGATAATGGATTATCTTCCAAAATAAACCTATTCAAAAGTTCCTCTATTATAGACTCGATACTTTTCCTTTCACTTTGATAATTGGTATAAGATTTTTCTCTTGTTTCAATACTAAAATCAGTTCTTACTAATTTTATTCCTACTGTTCTAAATTGGTACTTGTTATTCTTTATTCTCTCAAATAGTTCATCAATCAATGCATATAGAGATTGCTTTATTATTTCCCTATCCAATGTAAAATATTCTAATGTAGACTCATTGCTTATTGAGATATGATCTCCCCTTGGAATAACTGGATCATTATCTTCTCCATTTGCGACTTGCCACATCCACGTTCCTATCTTTTTTCCAAATCTTTCAATTAAAGTTTGAACATCAGTTTTTGCTAATTCCCCTATAGTTTTGATTTTCATTTCTTCTTTTAGGATCTTTTGTGTTTTGATTCCTATTCCTGAAATTCTTTCAACTTCTAAGGGATTCAAAAATTTTTTCAATTCATTCAATGGTACAACAGTTAAGCCATCTGGTTTTTGATAGTCAGATGCAATTTTTGCAATAGATTTTGTTGGCGCTATACCTATAGACGTTAACAAGCCACCACATTTTTCTTTTATGGATTTCTTAATATCTTGTGCATATTCTTCTACTGTCATATTATTAGTATCAGAAGAAATTTTATTTGTACAATCTAAATATGCCTCGTCAATACTTGCTTGTTCAAAAGTATCTGCATATTTTTCTAATATTTCCGTAACTGTATCAGATATCTTGTTGTAGAACTTTTTGTCTACTGCATGTAGTATTAAATTAGGACATAATTCTAATGCTTTGTATAATGGCATGGCTGATTGTATCCCAAGTTTCTTTGCTTCATAAGAACATGTTGCTACTACACCTTTTGTAATATTATTATTGTTTTGATCTGTCATTATTACTGCATGTGATTTGCCTTTTAACGATGGGTCTCTAATCTCTTCACATGAAGAAAAAAATGAATTTATGTCTACATGAAAAATTGCTTTTCCTATCCATTGTTTTTTATTGGTTATAATATTACTATTCTTCTTTTTAATCTCATTCTTTAGTTGAGGTAATTCTAAGGATTTTAGTATAAAGTTTATTTTTGAAAGGTTACTGCTTTCAACAACTATGACTACAAAATCAATAATATCATGATCAAAATCAACACCATGCTTTCCCTTTCGTACTTTAATTTCCATTTTATCTTCTACTTCTTTTTCCCTTAACTTTTTTATCCATTTTTCTAGATTTTCATTAATTCGTAAATATAAGAAATTAGAAGTAAAGACATTATGATATCTATGTATATCAGACCAGATTAATGAAACATTGTATTTCTTTAATATGTTATATGTGAGATCCTGATACCAAGAAGGATGATCAAATTCTATAGCAACAGAATAACCATAATATATACAACATTTCCATAATATAGAATCCAACCATTCTTTGTTTTTTGATAATATTAGAGTCGATGGAACTTGTAATACAACGGTAAGAATCTTTTCTTTTAGTGATTTAAGTTCTTCAAGAAATTTCTCTAATTTTTTATTATCGTTTTCCTTATTTTTTTGGTCTATAATCTGTTTTGGAACTAGTATAGAAAGTTTAAAACCAGAAAGTTGTAAGATTTGTTTTTGGATTACTTTTGATAGAAAATTGTTGGTATTATAAATTTCAGTAGTACATCTATGAGGATTAGACAATAAATTAATCTCTATTAAATTAAAAAATTGGGAATAAAATGAGAGATAATTCTGATTAGCAGATAAATTTGCAGAGTATGATGATTGTTGGATTTCTTCCTTATCTTCCTCATCTTTTTGTCGATGTTGTTTAGATATAACTAATGAATTTAAACCAGAATAACTTACATAATATCTCAAGACTATTTGGTCCTTTAAATAATTCTCTATAACATTTTAAATATTGTGATAATATTTTATCAAAGATCATTTAATCTCTTTGAGATTCTTTAACATATACCATAGAATTACAGTAAAACTAATCTATTATATTATTAAAGAACAAATATTTCTTAATAAATGCTTAAAGTATATACAAATACTTTTTCAATAAATGATACTTTTCAATCTAAAACAAGGGAAACTAACACCGATAAATGAGGTTTTTTCTTTTAGAAAAGATATCCAAAAAATTGTCGAAAATAATATACAATCTCTATTTGGTTTATTAGATAGCAGATTCCATATTTAATGGATGAAGATTCCAGTCCCAACTCCAGCATTAATTAAATGGAGAGGCTAATTCTTAATATTAGGAGAGTAAACCATTACATGAGTAGGTTTCTATCTATGCGATATATGCTATAGGGAAACGATATGGAATACTAATAAATTGTAATTTAATCCATTATTTTTACGAAAATAAAATCTAAACCAAATCAAATTGTTGGAAATGAAGGTTTGTTCTAATTTGTTATGAATTATGCAAAAGAGGATGTAATGTAATGCCAACTTCCAGGAACGCAAAAGGTGTAGATATTATATAATCTATAGCCAAGATGTGACTGAAAAATATATCATCCAATCAAACAGTCTTAGTAGATGATCATCAGTTCCATTCGGAATATCAGGATAAATTATTGCAGACCATCTAGTTATATATAGAAATGTTTTTGAAATTCCTAAGATTTTCATTACAAATATTAAAGATATAGAATCACGGGTACACAGAGGAGAAAAAGATGTAAAAATGAGTTATTGGCTTCAGCCAAAAGATTAGGAAGAATTCAAAAACAATTGGGAATTAATTGACAATAGTTTCTAAAACAATATTCTTCTATGTTATAGAAAAAAATGTTAAATATTAACAATATAATATCTTAATGGATATAATCGAATCCAAAATAAGGATAGTATAACAGAATAACGATATTATTGGTATTAGTAAATTTTGATAAGTCATTAATAATTTCAATAGAAATATAATTGTTAATTTGTTTACAAAATAATTAAAATTGTCACATAGTTTGAATTAAGCCATTTAAATTGCATTATTCACTATGAATAAGATTGAGAAAGAATAATTTGTAAAAGCCATAGCCCTCTATGAGCCAATCAAGCAATGTAATAAAAGAGAGTATGGCTAAATGAAATATTTGTCTTCCAGGGTATATTGATTTTGCTAATTATATTATTTAATAATTTAAGATAATTTATTAGTAAAAGAGGGAAGAAAGCCATAGCCTAATAATAAGTACAACGCTAATAGGTGAGACTATGGCTTGATGTTAGTCATTTGTTGGTGTCTTTCTTTTTGTTTTAAGTCAATGCTGTAGTAGGATTATTGAATTAACGAAGAATGCTAACTATATTATATAATACTTTGAGATAATTTAATTGTCATAGCCTGAACTAATTAATCAAATGGAGAATATAAATCCAGACTATGACAAGATGTTAATTCTGTTGAGGTGGTGTTTCTCTTCTCATTGAAATATTTATCATTTTTGAAACTGTTCTTCTGGTATTTTTTAAATAATCTAGAGAAATTATTATTGTCATAGCCTGAACTGGAAATATACAGTAATAGGATAGGGAAGGCAAGGTCCATCCATTCATCAGACTATGACAATAAATCTATGAGATGATGATGACTTGTTGTTAAATTAAAAGATGATTGTTAGACTGATATTTATAGTAATAGCAGCAATATTACTAGAGTAATAGATTAATTAATTAAAATAATTATAATATAAAAAAATAGAATAAATTTTTTTTATTTTTCAGAAATATATTAGAGAATATTTGTCTATTAAATAGTAAAATTGTTTAATAAAATATAGCATATTAAAATCTAGAGAAATATTATGAAAAACAAAACAGAAGTTAATAATGCGATTCCATCTTCATGTGTTGCCATAACGACTTTAGTAAATGCACTACTAGTCGCAATATGTCTTGAACTAGATAATGCTAGTGGAGAGGAAAAGGACATTGGGGTTAATGATTCTGCTGCTAATAGCGATAATAAAACATCTGTTCAAGAATTAGGAGATTCACATTGTAAATCACCTTGTCCTTCTACTACAGAAATGTGCATCCAAATGTGTGCATAAATAAGAGATAAAAAAATGGTTATTAATCCTAAAGTATATGGGGATAATAAGAAGGATTTAGAAGATGAAAAACAAATCAAATTACATTAGAAGATATTCGAGGAGAAGAATAACAAGAAATGACCAGTAACAGCAGATGGGATGAAATTGATGAATTTAAAGGTGAAAAAATCTATGAAAGTAAGGAAGGAAGTCTTAGAGCAATTGCACATATAATTAAAGAATATCTTCAAGTTAAAGAAATTGACAGCAATCCAAAAACTGTGGATGATGCTATGGCTCCAATTACAAATATGGTTTTAAACGATAAAGAATTTAGAAAGTTTGCACTAGAAAATTACAAGGTTTTTATTTTTTATGATAAGAAAGATGCTGAGTTTTATATTAAAAGAATTACAGATGAAATATCAGCAGCCTTAATTAAAGAAGAAGAAAAATATTGATAATCTTGATAATAAAGAATTTGAGAACAAAATCAAGGAATTAGAATCAAGTCTAAACAAAAAAGATAAGAATGAAAAATAATAAGAAATGAATTCGACTACTATCAAATGCCAAGTCTTGCAATTAATCCAGATTGATAAAATTCAAAAGAAAAATTCCGAGTACTAATATTCACATATTCCAGTAACAGCAACTTTTTGAATAAATACGACGAATTTATTTCCAGTTATATTGTTTTTGTTTTTCTTGAATCCATTGATCTAATTCAAGAAAACAATGTTTGCATAAATTTCCATAGCACATGTATGTGTGAATTAAATCGTCAATATTTTTGATCTTTGACCAAAACTCTTCATCATCATCATAAATGCTTCTTTTGTACCCAGATCTTAGAAAGTTCTGTCTATTAGTCCATATCTCCTGATGAGTATAACATCCTAATAGTATTGAACTATGTGGCATCATTGGAAAGTTCTCACCACAAATAAGGCAATCATCGGTATCTTTTGGTGGATCTTCATGTTTCCATTTTTTAACAAGACGATCCGTTGCTTTATCTATAATATTATTATTATTGTTAATCATATTATTATTATCATTATTATTTTATTTATTCATTTATTGAAAGTGTTGAAAATATCGTTGAAAATATTTGTTTTCTTCGTTTTTATTATTATTTGTAGTTGCAGTAGTTGAAGAAATTGTATTATTATTATTGATATTTGTTGTCTCTTTCTTTTTCTTTATAGTTGCTAATGCTTCTTTATATTTCTGGTCTAGCAACAAGGCTATTTCATTCTCTGTATAACCTTCTTCCTTTATCGCTTTATCTTCTATCTTGAAATATAATTCTCTAACTTTGAGTAAATTATTTTTATAATCTTCAATTAATGAAGCAAGTTCTTTGGATAATTGTTGTTTTTGTTGGTTATGGGTTTGGTATCGTTATATACAGTTAGAAGGCTAGTAATGTATAGAGATAGAAAGAAGGAGAAGAATAACAAGAAATGAGTTCAGATAAACAAGAAGATCAAGAAATAAAAGAAGAACAAGAGGAATGGTCAGATGAAGAATTTGAGAAAAGAAAACAATACATACGCAATTGGCTAGATGAAATGACACCTCAAGAACTTAGATCTTTCTTAAGTCATTCTCCCGAAGAACAAAAACTTCTTATCAATATAATAGCCTCTGGTATGTATAGAATACAATACGATGAGAAATTTCAAGAATTTAAGAATACTTGGTTGAAGATGAAGAAATTATATTTAGAAATGATAGAATTGTTATTGCAAGATGGCACAACAAATACTAACATTAAAGATGCACAAGATATAATTAAAGACGATTGTAAATCTTATAAATTAGGGATTACTGAGACTCTATTCAAATATATTGATCAATATTTTGTAAATAAAGAAGATTTTGAATATTTAGAAGAATTTAAAAGAGATCATGGATGTCAAAAACCAGAATATAATAAGTATGGTAGAATTGAAGAAACAACTTGATAGGAAATTGACAAGAAATGAGTTCTTCTACTACTAATACTAATACTATTAAACCCAAACTTTGCATTTATGGATGTAGGTGTAGAGATATATTGGAACACTGACGAGAAGGCTCTGTTAAGTTAAGCAAAAATAAGCAAGTAAATTGAAAAAATCTATTAAAATTGAGCACAGAACATAATAGAAAAGTAGAATGTATGACTACTTTAATCCTTAAGTTAACAGGGCCTTTGAAAATGCCACAGATAGATGGTGTTGCTATGTTTTATGCTTTAAAAAACAGAGATAAAAAAGCAACCATCTGCTTGATAACTGCAGATATTTCTTATTTGGAACAACTAAAAGGAAAAATCCCTAATATAGAAAAATATGTAATATACAAACCAATATTATTGAGAAATCTTAAAGATAAACTCAATCAACTGCTTATGGAAAAAAATAATGATAATACTTGTTTATTACAAAAATAATAATAGTGTAGAAAAAAAATGATATTAATGATTAAATCTCTTGTATTATTAAAATTTTCTAATTATAATTAATCAATTAATATAGATATTCAAAATAAATATAGAGACCAAGGAATCAATATATGAATCAATTATTACTAAATTGTACCTTCAGTCATAGAATCTAGGCAAAACTAACAAACAAAAAAGGACAAGTCAATAGCAGTCATAGTCTGAACATTAATCTTCCGATTAATTACCAATTCACCTTGTTCAGGCTATGACAATTAAATAATTTTACTATTTACTTTGTTAATTAACAAAGTTAATCAAATAATAAATAACTTCTAGTCTAGAAATTGTTTACAAGGAATAAGGCAATCTAACGTCATAGCCTTCTACATCATTTCTGTTTCTACTCAATTGACTCATTAGAGGGCTATGGCTTTTAAATTATTATATATTTTATTGATAATGTAGTATGTACCAATAGGGAAAGAAAAGACGTATATTTTGCCATAGCCTTCTGAATTGAATTCGCTCCTAAGAATAGAGGAGGAGGGCTATGACTTTTATAATAATATTGCTAGTATATTAAGAGAAGGTTAAGGTTCGTATTGTTTACAATATTATGATCTTTAGGCCCATTAATAAGTTGGGATTAAATAGGATTTTTTACATCAATAATTCAATAATAGATGCTAGGACAAGAGAGGAAGAAAAAATAGAACTAGGAGAAACATTATATGCCTGTAAAACTTTCAACAACATTAGAAAAAATAGATGACAAAGTAATTATTTGTCCTACTACTGCAGATAAAAGTTTGATTCAAGATTTGCAAAAAGGTATAACAGATATTGAAAAAATAGTGATATACAAACCTGTTTTATTAAAAGACTTGAAAAATAAAGTCGATTCATTATTAGTTAATGATACATATCTTAAACACTGGAATGAGAAAAATGAATAATCGATAAATTTGTTTTGTAAATATAATAGTAGTTAAAAAAATTGCATTGGAAGATATTCCATTTCAGGTGTAGTTAAAGCCCTAAAAGAATAGTTTTTGCTACTACAGTTTCAAAACGATATCATTTGGGTGTTATATATGGTAGCCTCTGTATGACACCCAAAATCCCTTTAAGTTACTTTTACCTTATAACATCTATTGCCTCTAAAAGATTTGTGGAAAAGGTTTAGAAAAAGGAAGAAAAAGACTGAAAATCCTAACCCTGAGGATAAACCAATTGAAAACGCATAAAGTCAAAATAATTATTTATTGAAAAATATATCATTTTATTTCTTCTCGTTCTAAATGTTTTAAGAAGGATTTATACTCAACATTTAATCTTTTTTCCAATTCCTTTAATTTTTCAATACTGTTGAAGATTTGATTGACCATCAAAAATCAGAGAACAACAAGATCAAATAGAATGAAATAAAGAGTTCATAGATGGTTAATTGATTATATATTATTTCTACCATTTATCTATATGGCAACTGAACCAATTGTAGATCCGTTTATGATTATGATTGCTATTTCTGGATTTTTCTCTGTAACTGTATTAGTATCCTCACTTTTAACAATTAGAAAGAAAAAAATAAAAAAGGAAGACATACTAGAAAATAATATTTAAATTTAATTCTCCTCTTCTAAATTGTTTATTCTTTTGTAAGATTTCCATTCTTCAATTCTTTTGCAAAATGAACATAATCACCTTCAAGAACTGCTATAATCGTATCATGACCACCTCCATCTTTATCTTTTAAATATCTTTTTATTTCATCTTCATTTTCATAATCATTTAGTGTTGTAAAAGATATATTATTACTATCATTAGAAGTATTAGAAGAACTGATTTTTTCTGGAATTTCTGTTCTTTGTATAACTATTTTTTACGTTTGGCTAATTTTTCTCTAAGGGCTTGTTCAAGAAATTCAGTAGCAGTAATACCTAAATCTATCGCTGCCTTCTTTACTTCTTTCCATAATTCTTGGTCTACGTTAATACTTGTAGGCCCACGCTTTGCTATCATATCAAAGTCTTTCACTATTTCACTATTTATCATTGCTGTTATACTGTTATATAGTAATAGAATATTCTATTTAACTATATAACTATACTACTATATAGCGTAATATTTATTAAATCAATAGAGTTATAGTCATATAGAGATATAACTATGAAAACAAAAATAATAAAATGTAGAAATTGTTCCTATCGATTTGATGCAGAAAAAGAAGGTAATTCAAGAAAAAGAAAATGTGGAATGTGTTGCTTTGGTGATTCTTATTCTATAAGGTCAAAGAAAGAATATGAAAGAAATTTGTTGTTTGCTATAGTAGAATCACAACAACATTAGCAGAACAATAACTAAAAAAATATAAAACAAAAATAAAAAATTATTTGTTATTTTTTATCGGTTTGTGCACACATTGTAATACACATTTCTGCATCTGGAGGACAAGGTGACTTGCAAGGATTTTCTGCTACTTGTTGACTATTATATGTCATTGTCTTAACATTATCATCAACAATAAAGTTTGCTCCTTTTTCTCCATAAGCATTATCCATTTCAAAAAATATGAGGGCTATTAGTGCATACACTATTATTGTAGTTATCACAACATAATAAGAAGATGGACTTGCAATAACTCGGTTTTTCATATATTTATTTTTTCCTTAACTATATATACGACATATTTGAATAAAAATATTTTAATACAATAATAGACAATAATTTCTGTAAATATTTTCTCTACCTACAAAGAACAGAGAAATTTTTTATAGATTTTTTAACTTATTAATTAATCTATTACTCTACTAATAATATATTACTATAAATATCAGTCTAATCTAAAAATGATTTGCCAAGTCAACAAAAAAATTGTAGTCATAGTCTGGACCAATCAATCCTAAAATTACTTGTTCAGGCTATGACAATTAAAATATTAATTTAAGATGAACTCAAACTTTAAGTGATTATTTCTTCCATATGTTTTACGACTATATCTAAAAGTTGATGCATTTTTAATGGCTTACGAATAAGTTCTAGATTCAACTTATTATTTATGATATCGTTGGCTGCAGTTATTAACACCATTTTGATTCTTGGATTTATGTCTGCTATTTTGTTAGCCAATTCACAGCCAGTGATTTGAGGCATTTTGTAATCGATAAGAATCAAACGAAATTGATTGTCATGACTAAAAATATAATCTAGTAATAAAAGAGGATTAGTAAAACCAAATACATCATAGCCATTTTCTCTTAAAAAGTATGTAAATAGGTTAACGGTATCTTCATCGTCATCTACTAATGCTATCTCCTGATAATCAGATTTCATCTAGCCCCCGCTGATAATGATGTGCTGTAGCATTATTGTATAAACATGCATTAACCCTATCTAGCAAGTTTTGTATTGTAAAAGGTTTTCTGAGAAGTTCAAAGTTAAGTTTGTTGTTGTTGTTGTCTTCAATACTATCGTAGGCACTAGTGAGAATCACTTTGATATTTCCGTTTAATTCTTTGACTTTGGTGCATAATTCACAGCCATTCAAATTAGGCATACGATAATCAGAAATCACTAGTTCGTATATATTCTGGTTATTTAGTAAATGTTCAAGGGCTATTATTGGATTGGTAAAGGCTTTCACACTATATATCCATTCTCCTGCAATACTACTTTGAAAGTTTCACAAATGTCGGGTTCATCGTCTACTATAACAATTGATTTAGAAGATGATGATGATGGCGAGCAACAACTTGTTAATTGATTAAAAGATTTAATAACATCATTAAACTTTGACGTTTAGTATCATCGAACCCACCATTTTAATGATTTACAAGAATTATACACATTATTATAACTTCATTAATCCTTATAACCCTTCTTGCTTGATTGAGAAATAATGATTTTTTTATAGATAACTATGAAAAGTAATATTTGTTTCTATTTGTGTTTTTTATTAGATGTTTATAAAAATCCTCATTTCATTATTTTATTGCAAATTTTATTTATTCACTATTATAGCATTATAACTACCATAACTAGTTCTTATTTTATATGTCCATAGAATTACTAGTATCAAATATTATAGAAAACGCATTCAATATAGACTTTAATACCCTATTTGCGGTTGTTTTTAGAACAGCAATTGTTACACTACTAATTGTATTTGTAATAAAATGGCTTGGAAATAAGGGATTAGGTCAATTAAGTAGCATCGAACTAATAATAATATTAGGATTAGGAAATGCGGTTAGTGAACCCATGTTAAACCCTACTGAGGTCTCTATCCCACAAGGTTTTGCAGTTATTATTATAGCAATAGCAATATTCAAAATGTATGATTATTTAACTACAAAATACAAGAAATTTAGCAAAATGATAGTCTCAAAGCCAATTTTGTTAATAAAAGATGGTAATATTTTACATGAAGCATTGTTGAAGGCTAGAATTTCTCGAGATGAATTTGAATCTTATTTGAGATTAAGTGGCACAGATGATATTTCCGATATTAAAACATCGTATTTAGAAATTAATGGTCAAGTAAGTTTTATCAAAAAGAAACAATGAGGATGATGAGGAAAAGAAGATTGAAACTAGTACTGCTACTATTAGGATTAAATTAATTATAAAGTGACAATACCTTCATCATCATTAGGTTATCTTTGATCACTTTCTTCCTTCATAATAAGGATCAGATAACAGTCGTAGGAAAACTTCGTCATATTAATGGATAGTCATTGTCTGACTAATCATCTGTTGCTAATCCCATAAACCCAAATCACGTATGTATAATATTAATCAAGGTTTTAACAACATAATTTACTAATTGAATAATTAAATTGTCTCAAATTTGTTAAATAACACAATTAGTAGTATAATATATAACCTAACCAAATACGACAAATATGTTTCCAACATCCTCATAGCCCTCTAAAAACAAATCAAGAGAATAGCATATGAGGACTATGATTCTTCTACTTATACCAAATAAACTATCTTAAATTTTTAATTATTCTATTACTTTGAAGGAAATATACTTTTTTATCCTAGTCATAGGCTGTCTTCATTTATTTAAAGAATTTATCCACCATAGTAGAAGACTATGGCTTATATCTAACTAAAAAGATTAATGTCATTATTAATATATATATAGAAATATTATTATGATTATCTGAGTTTGTCAATAATTGCAGAGGGAATAGATTTTTTTCTACCTACAACTTTAACAATCTCGCTCCATACCACGTCATTAACTCCATCCATACCTTTTATCTTTTCAAGGAGGTCAAGGAGAATAACGTTATCTTTAACTATTGTTTCAACTCTCAAATCAATTGTATGCTCTCCAATGCTTTTACCAACATATGTTACCTCATCTATTTCCAGCAGTTTATTGGCGACAGTATTTATCTTTCCGTTCTTTACTGAAATAAAAAAATCAATACGTCTCCATCCAAATTTCTCTATATCCAAGACATAATGTAATTTTAAAAATTCGCTTTCTAATCGCTTACGTCTTCTCCGAATAGTAGTGACCGGGACTCCTAATTCTTTAGAAATAATGTTTGATTTTGAATTACCATTTGGTGAAAGCAGAATTTGTAATAATTTTTTATCTATATCCGATAGATAAGCAGGTCTATCCGCATTAGCAGACATACATAATATAAAAAAGAGGATTTGCTATATAATAATATTGATACAAATAGACTAAAATGAGTTAATTATGCATCTTGACTGTCAATATAACTGGGATTGGATTTAAAAACCATTTTTTAGATTTCTCTTTAATAATGATCAGATTTACAGATATTTTTTAATTAAATGGTCAAGAACATCCATTAGTTTGGATTATTTTTATTTATACTTGGTTCTTCATTAATAATATTAGGATATTTAATGATGACAAACTACCATGCTATTTCATTAGTACCTTTACCTAGCGACTATACAGATGCATTGATTTATTATGATGAAATAATAAACAAAAATATGATATAGTATTAGGTAGCAAAAAAAAGTGTTATTAAATCCAAACCAAACTCATAAATCAATTCTTTTGGTAGATGACGAACTTGATATTGTCAATCTCTTCACAACAGTATTTAAAAGTAGAAATTATGATGTATTTGGTTTTACTAATCCACTAGAGGCATTAGAACATTACAAAAAAAATTACGATCAATATGGAATGGTGATTTCTGATATTTCAATGCCTGAAATGAATGGATTTGATCTGGTAAAGAATCTCAAAAGGATTGATACTAATATTTTAATTATTCTAATGTCAGCATATGTTAATATTGACTATTCTCAACTAAACGATATAACGATAAATGCATTTATACAAAAACCAATCCAGATAAAAGAGTTATTATCTACAGTTGAAAAGCACTTGATCAATATCAAAATAAACAGGTTATAGTAGATAATTATACTTTTAGTTTTTTACAATATGTAACATCAAATTATTATTATTTATTTTCATCTTAACAGATGCAAATAATCGCATTAATCGGTTTTTACTATTGTTGAAAAATTCGAAAAAAATTTTTCTTCTTCTTCCTTTATTTTGCATCATCAGGTTCATTATTAATTCTGATGGGCTTAAAATGTATTTGTTATAAAAATTATAGATCTCTATTATTTTTGTTGAGTATCGAAACTATATGATTCTATATTTTTTTGAATACTATTGTGAAATTTTTATTTAATACATAAAATATAGAATGAGAATTAGGGAATACTTAATAAATCAGATTTGTATAAGTTTTTACAGTCTTCAAAAATCATAGAATAGGTAAACAAACTTTTTTTTTGCAGGTTGTCATAGCCTGAACGAAGAAAATGAACAATTGGGAGATACATACTAATCCAGGCTATGGCAATAATTAATAAAACAACAATTTACTTACTAATTTATTATATTAATATATTAAATTACTAAAAAAAGTATTAAATAACATGGATACAGATTATTCTTACACTAGACTAATATAATTTCACTAACCTGCATTGAGAACCATAAAGAAGATATCCACGACGCCATAGCCTTCAATGTCCTTATCTATTTCTACTTTGGAGGTTATGGCTTTAATTAATAATAATTTTGGTGATGGTAATAATAATAGACCAATTGAAATCCATCTCCATAATGAAATATGTGGAAGGGAATTCCAGACAGTAATCAAAAAAGTGCCATTAGAAGATATTGGATTGCAGGTGTAATAAAATAAGTAAAAAATCTTATATATTTTGATAATATTATACGTTATCATCTATCTATATCTTAACATCAATACATACCATAGCCTCCGACACAATAGTATTTGCTTGTAATTCATTCGAAGAAGGCTATGGCTTTAAATTATTAAATATATTATTTAATAGAATAATGTACTCTGTAATCCAAAAGAAAGAACTCTATAGTCATAGCCCCATTATTATATCGGTGTGCTCCTATATAGATGAGGCTATGGCAATTAAATTATCTCACCAATTATTAAATAGTATATTCACTCATTAAAATTGGGTACAAAGATATAGACAAGTATTTCCATTGTGCCATGGCCTTCTATATTGCTTGATTCACTCACATATGTAGAGGGCTATGGTTTTTTTATAATAAAAGTATTAATTATAATTATTACTCTTTTTCCAAAAGTATATCTATATATAGATTAACAAAATTCTGTAAAATTTATCTTATCATTCATATCTAATCGATATATATAATATAATATAATAACAATTACAATGGAAGACGATAAAAAAGACATAAAAATTGAAACAGATGAAGATGTTGGTCTAGACGATAAAATAAAAGCAGGAGCAAAAGCAATAGGCAAAAAAATCAAAGACCCTGATAGAGATACTGGTGAAGAATACGAAGCAGAAAAAGCAAAAGAAAGAGTAGTAGATTGAAGAGATGATGAACAATAAATTATTTCTAATAATAATGCCAGCAGGAGCAGCAGTAGCAGCAATCCTTGCAACTGTCCTTACTTTAACAACATTTACCATTCCAACATTTGCACAATCAGCAGAAGAAGGAGCAAACCAAACGATGCAAGAAGCAGGACAATCTGCTAACCAAACTATGGAAGGTGCAGGTCAATCAGCCAATAAGACAGGCGAAGCAATTCAAGGAAATGCTAGTGGTATTGGTTCCAAGATAACCGAAGGAGCAAAGGACATAGTTGGAAGCATTGGTAAAGGATTAGAAGGTTTAGCAAAGTAAGTAAACTTAATATTTTTTTTGTAAATCCTAATTATTTTTTAATTAATAATTTTTATTATTATTCTCTTTTACATACAAAATAAATGATAGGTTAATAGTTTTGTAATTACCTTGATAGTATATAATGTAAAGTAAAAGTGATTACTTTGGATTGGTTACTTCTGAAAGAAGTTGTTCATAGATAATAAAACAAAGTAATTAGTGTTGGTTTACACAAATAACTTATGAATGTCTTTACAAAACTCTTAACAATCTCTCTATCTCTTGCTGGTTTTTCACTATAAACAAAATCACCGCTATCTGTTGGAACTATGTATTAAGTTTCAATGTCACGTAGTTTCTGATTTATCAGTACATGCGCTTGACTTTTTGGTACTGTTTTTTAATCTTGGAATCAAATTCTTTTGTATTTTTGGATACTTTTTTAGTTCTGCTTTTGTCAGCAACAATTTTTGGTCTGCGCTCAATCCATGTTTTTGTGCTTCAATCAGGACGTCTGGATCTAGTTGCAAAATGATTTGCAATAATTGATATTGATATTTTGGAGTATGTGCAATAGATTTACAGATTTGTATGAATTTGAGATTAGTGCATAACTCATTCGCTAATGGCCTCCCTTTTGCAGAATTAACGGAAGTGACTTTCGTTAATTTAAGTAAATCCTTCCATGTTTTTCCTTTATTATTTCCAAAATAATTGTCTATACTTTTTGCTCCAGAGATTACCTGTTCTCTTCTATGTGTGTATAGTCTGCAATAATGATAATATAGTATTAGAATTAGTAGTAGAAAAAGAACTCATTTCTTATTCTCCTTTCCGTCTCCTTTTTTCTTGTCCTTGTCTTAACTATTCATATTCTTTTTTATTTTCTTCTAACCAATCCGAATCATAATCAATATTAAGACAAACAGGACAAAATCTTCCGATCCTTACCCATCTCATTTTATGGGTTGTCCGTGGTCTACTACTTTCTCACCCGCTTTCGATGATAAAACTTCTTTGTCTATCAAGTCTCTATCCTTAATCTCTCGAATGTGTAATTGTTTTTTCATAATCACACATTT
>CAWIYT010000228.1:0-89847 GCA_963840085.1 uncultured Nitrososphaerales archaeon | reverse complement strand
GATAGTATATAAATTCCACTGTTAAATGTCCTATAGAATAATGAATATCTCTATAGAATACTGGAATGTATTGATCTTATATAGTTAATATTATAATATAAAGATTATACTTATGCAATTATAAAAAGTAAATGCAATCAGATGTTCTTATTACAGCTAAGAATCATTTTTTTAAGATACAATCCATAGCTATAATTGGTGCCTCCGATAAGCCCGGCTTAGGAAGAATAGTATTTTCACAAATTATAAAAAATTTTAATGGGGGTATTTATCCAATTAATTCTAATTATGAATATATAATGAATTATAAGTGTTATAAAAATTTATTAGACATTCCAGAAAAAATTGATTTAGCTGTCATTATAACTTTTAATAAAAATTTGACTGATCTAATAGATGAAATAAGAAAAAAATCTATTAAAAATATTATTCTTGTTCCATTATTTTTTAAGGTTCAGACACAAAAAAAACAAGAAAGAGAATTAATATCTATTGCAAAAAAATATAATATTCAAGTTTTAGAGCTTGCTTTTTTAAGAGAAATATATTTCAATCAGAATAGTATAATTAATTCAAATCACATAAGACTCCGAAAAAAAGGCAATATAGCATTGATTTCCCAAAGTGATAGGATATGTTCAATTCTTTTAACAGAAAATATTAACATAGGTTTTTCTAGAATTTTTTATATAAAAAATAAAGTAAACTTAGACGAAAGTGAGTTATTAGAATTATTAATAGACGATCCTAAAACCAAAGTAATTATGATGTACTTAGAAAATATAAATAATATTCAAAGATTCAAAGAAGTTACTAAAATAATAACAAAAGAAAAAAATAAACCTATATTTATTCTTAAAACCAATAATGCTCGAAGTGAGGATACTATCATTAATCAGAATTTAATCAAAAATTACGACAAATTTTGTGAAGAACTTTTTAATGATTGCGGCATAATACAAGTTCGTAATTTCCAAGATCTATTAAATTTATCTCTAGTATCTTCTTCTCAACCATTTCCCAATTCTGGAAGTAAAATAGCAATAATATCTAATATAAGAGAGCTTGCTATCCTATCTTATGAAAATTATTTAAAATTAAAATTAGAAGGAAATGTAAATAATCAAATTAATATTGTAGAGTATATAGACATCAATAGTTTTGTTAAAATTGTATTAGAAATTTTAAAAGATCCGAAATTTGGATCTATTATTGTAATTTGTGGTCCTTCATTATCAATAAAATATATTGAATTAGCTAAGCAATTAGTAAATTTATCTCAATTGACGAATAAAACAATCTTATCTTCTTTTTTTGGGATTTCAAAAATAGATCAAGTTAAAAAAATATTTACTAAGGCAAAAATACCTTTTTTTCATTATCCAGAATCAGCAATCAGCTCATTGAAATTCATGTATGAATTTCAAGAATGGAGGAATAATCTAACATTAGATTCTGTATATCAGCTAATAGACTGGCTAGAAAGATAAAAATAATTAATGCAATATTACAAATTTGAGGATAATATAGTTATAGGAATTTATTTTATTTTGACTAAAAATTTAACCAAATCTATTCGCAATATAATTTTATGTAAGTTTGTTTTCCGGATTTTCGAATATTGTTTTTATCATATTGAATTCTATTAATTCACTCAAGTACATAAAAATGTTGCATAATCTGATACTCTTAGAGCTTGTTGCATATTGTGTGTTACTATTATTATCCTTAAATATTTTTTAAAGTATAAATTAAATATTCTATTTTTGATGATGTTGTTGTTGAATCTAATGCATAGGTAGGTTCATCCAGTAACAGAACTTCTGTCTGCATTACCAAAGCTCTAGCAATAAATAACCTTTGTTTTTGTCCTCCCGATAGACTCATTCCAGGTTTATCAAGATCTTAATGAACTTCATCTCATAAAGCAGCATCAATTATTAAGATTTCTTTTGCAATTTTATCAAGTAATTTTTTGTCTTTGATTCTATTTGGTTTAAATC
Source organism: uncultured Nitrososphaerales archaeon (assembly GCA_963840085.1). Lineage (GTDB taxonomy): Archaea > Thermoproteota > Nitrososphaeria > Nitrososphaerales > Nitrososphaeraceae > TH1177. The sequence goes on along the minus strand of CAWIYT010000228.1, from coordinate 87,844 downwards.
AACAAATACATTATCATAAATACCCATAGTTGAAAATGATCTTTATACTGTCAATAATAATTATCTAAAGTTATAATTAATTCTTTTACTAATCTATTACTTTGTTAATTTTATTTAGATAATAAAGATCTATAATGGATATAATTGTGAATGAGTGTCTATATACTTCTTTTAAATAATATTTTAGTAGATCACATATAATAATTGATTAATGTATAAAATAATATTTTATATTTTATCATTTTTAATTTCTCAATATCTGTTTATTTCAGATAAAACAAATGACACAATAAGTATTTTTGCTCAAAATATGACCAATCAAACAGAACAGTTAAATACTACAGAAACATTTCTTACAAAGACAAAACCTTACCTTCAGGTTATATATCCTAGTAATAGTACAGTAAAGGCTTTAATGACTTTTAATGATATATTACCTAATGGTTATGTATTTCCTCGTATACCTGATGGATTAGCAGCAATACAAAATAGAGATGGATTAATTGATATTTTTGTCAATCATGAATTAGCTTTAGATAAAGTAAATGAATATGCAAAAGTGTCCAAGTTAACGGTTGATGAAAATGGTAGGATAGTCTTTGGGGAATTGATAGAAGATGGCTCAGGAAATTATGAGCGTTTTTGTTCTGCTACAATTTTTTCAGGAAATGAATTCAACAATCCTCTTTTTATAACAAATGAAGAAATAGAAGGAATCGTTGTAGCTTATGATACCATTACAAAAAATAAAATAGAAATGCCATGGCTTGGAAAATTTTCTCATGAAAATATAATATTGATCCCTAACAAAAATAATAAAACTATTGTGCTTACCACTGAAGATAGTAAACCCAATCATTCTCAATTGTACATGTTTATATCAGATAAATCAAATGATTTTCTAACTGGTAAGGGACAACTATATGTTCTAGTAGGGAACAATAATATAACTAATTTCCAGGAGTTACAAAATGGAGAAATATATAATGGTCATTTTCAACCGGTAACTTGGAATTGGATAACTCAAAATTCTACAGATTTAGAAAAAGATGTTCAAAATCTAAATGCTCTCAACTTTATGAGATTAGAGGATGCAGATTATGATAAAGTTGATAATTCAATAGTTTACATTACTGATACAGGGTCAGATGAATTTGGTGACAAATACAAGAATGGGAGATTATATCAATTTGAAATTATAGAACCTTCACTTAATCAAACAAAAAATGTTACTAATAATAATACTTATGAAGTAAAAGTTCTATACTTTCTTTTAGATGGAGATAATGGTGATGATCTTAGAAATCCAGATAATATTACGACTAGCAAAAAAAGTATAATCATACAAGAAGACCTAAATGATTACAATACAATAAATGGAGGGGTCAATGCAAGAGTTTTGAAATATGATCTTACCACACATAATCTGAATCCAGTAGCAATAGTTGATCAAGCACAAGATGTTTTGTATCCAAAAGCTGGGGAATGGGAATCCAGTGGAATAATCGAAGTTTTTGATAAATTTGGAAAAGGCTCTTGGTTGTTGGATATTCAAGCTCATACTCTTGGAGAAGGAGGACAATTGTTATTGATGAATATTCCCAGATCTTAAACTATTATTCACATTATAGTAATTTTATTAGTTGAAGTTTCAAAATATTTATTTGAAACTTATTGAAAGGCAGAGCAGTATATATATAAATATAAATTAACTATAAAGAACATAAGAGAATACTCTATTATTAAAATTTTATATAATCATTGAATTATTATTTTATTTTATAAATTGAAAAGCGAATGTAGTTGGTTCTTTATTATTAATGTCATGAAGAAATTGCATTCTTAATAATTTTCCATATGTAACAATATCTCTAGACATATTTTCTATACGTGACTGTAGTTGAGGATTATTAATATTATAATGTTCATCAAAATCATTTTCAGCATGTATAGAGAGTCCATACGGTAAACTCCATCCATAGCATTGACGTATAGCTGTCCTCATATGATCCATAACAGTCAATCCTTTTTCATGAGAAGATACAATATATCCAAATATTTTTCCAGATAATTCATACCAATAATAATCTAAAAAATTTTTCATTCCTCCAGACATTGATCCATGATAATCAGGCGTAGCTAAAATAAATGCATCAGCATTTATCATCTGATCATTTAATTTTTTAACATCGTCAGAAGTTTCTCTTGGTTTATTAGGATTAAAAATAGGCAAATTAATTTCATGTAATTCTATTAATTTTGTATCTGCTCCATATCTTTGTGATTTCTCTAAAACCATTCTTAATATTTTGTTACTTGAAGAATTTTTTCTTAAACTCGATCCTATGCCTAAAAGCTTAAACCCTGTAATTTTTTTATTAATTAAATTTATCAATGATTCATCTCTTATTTCCATTTTTTACTTTTTCTATTGTCTTAAATTTATTCGTTCTATCTTTTTCTACAAAATCATATTAGTGTGTTTAATATTCATATTATTATCAATTAAGATTATAAATGATATATAATATATCAAATAATAAACTATATAGATCTATGATAAAACTATATGATATCTAAAAAAATATCAAATATCATAGATATTAGGGGCGTAACATTCAATACGACGAATTTGACAAAATACAATGACAATCATTCTCTTATTCCATTACAACGAGTTATCTAAATTTGAGCCTATCTTTAAATGGATAATAATTGGAGCAGCAGCATATACTCTCTTTATGTTAGTTTTAATACTTTTTGCAGTTGGAGATGGATCAAAAGAAATCTTTACAGAAGAAGGATTTAACTTTTTAACTAGTACTGATTGGAATGCAGTACCAGGTAGAGAGTCATTTGGAGCTTTGCCATATATCATAGGTACTTTGATTTCTTCAGGTATAGCAATGGCAATTGGTGTTCCTATTAGTTTAGGTATAGCAATATTTCTATCTGAAATAGCCGGTTCAAAATTAAAAACTTCTTTGTCCTTCATTATTGAACTTTTAGCAGCAGTTCCAAGTATAATATATGGTTTCTGGGCATTGTTTGTTTTTAGATTTTGGATCATGGATTTTGTAGAAAAACCTTTATACAATTTATTTGGTGGCTCTTTGCCATTTTTTGCTAAAACACCTTTTGGTCTAGATGTATTTACAGCTGGTATAGTACTTGCTATAATGATAATTCCTATAATTTCTTCTATTATTAGAGAATTATTACTTGTTGTACCTGATTCTCAAAGAGAAGCTGCATATAGTTTAGGTGCAACTAGATGGGAGACTATTAAAATTGCTGTATTACCTTATGCTAAATCTGGAATCTTAGGAGCCACTATAATTGGACTAGGAAGAGCAATAGGTGAAACAATGTTAGTTACTTTGATAATAGGTAATGCAATTGGATTAAATGCTATTCCAACTTCTCTTTTCTCACAAAGTCAAACTTTATCAAGTTTAATAGCAAATGAATTTAATGAAGCTGCATCAGAATTACATCTATCTGCACTTATTGGTCTTGGAGCTGTTCTACTTTTGCTTACAATGGTAATAAATGTAATAGCTCAACTTTTGGTCTTCAAAATGGTAAAAACTTCTAATCCAGGAGGACGAACATAACATATGCCATCTAAAACTGATGAAATGACTAATCAATATACCAAAAGACGAAAGAATATTCAAGAGATGATGTCAAAAACATCTAATAGAAAAATATATGTAAATAAATTAGTAACAATTTTAACTATATGTTGTGTTATTTTTGCAATAATTCCTCTTGGTAGTATTCTTTTTGAGGTTTTTAAAAATGGTTATTCTGCTATTGATTTTGAATTTCTTACTCAAAAACCTGGTTCAATTGGGTCTAATAAAGGAGGTATAGGTCCAGCTATCCAAGGAACTTTAATCGTAGTAGGTTTAGGATCTCTTATTGCTGTACCTGTAGGTGTTTTGGCTGGAATTTATCTATCTGAATATGCAAAAAGCAATAGTAAATTTGCCTTTGCTGTACGGTTCTTTAATGATGTATTAACTGGACTACCTTCAATTATAGTTGGTATTGTAGGTTATGTATTAATAGTTCTTTCTATTGGTTCTTTTTCTGTTATTGCAGGAGCTTTTTCATTATCTTTAATAATGATTCCACTTGTTACTCGAATAACTGAAGAAACCCTTAAAATTGTACCAAATTCTATTAGAGAAGGAGCTCACTCGCTTGGAATTCCTAAATGGAAAATCACTTTATTTATAGTGATAAAGACTGCGATTAGTGGAGTTCTAACCGGAATAGTATTATCAATAGCAAGAATTGCGGGAGAAACTGCTCCATTAATCATGACTATTCTAGGAACTAGTTTATTTTTTTCATCATTTACTGGACCTGTAGATGCTCTTCCACTTAGAATATGGAGATTAGCATCTCAACCATATGAATCTGCTCATGCTAATGGATGGGGAGCTGCTTTGATCTTGATTCTTATTATTTTAGGATTAAATATTAGTTTAAGATTAATATCACAAAGAAAGGGTATGGGCTCTTCAAAAAATATATGAATATCATTTATAGGAATTGATTATCTATATACTCTCTATATAGAAATAATATATCTATATTATAACTAATCATAAACTATACATGTATTGTCATTTCTAGAATAACTATTGACCACATATATGGACGGTAGCGAAGTAAGGAAAATACAATTTACTGGTAAATCAACATATGTATTATCATTACCTAAAAAATGGGTAAATGAATTAAATCTAAAACCAGGCGATCCTGTAACCATTATTCGCGAACCGGATAATACTTTATCTATAATATCTGATATTACAAGATCCTCAATTGAAGCAGTTGATGAAGCAACAGTACAAGTATTAAAAGATGAAAATGCTAATTCCCTTAAACGAAAGATAGTTTCGATGTATCTTGCTGGATACAATATAATAAATCTTAAATCTAAATTAGGAAGAATTAACCCTCTTCAACGTGAAGCTGCACGAGAGGTTGTTCGTAGAAATTTGGTAGGTACAGAAATAATTGCTGATTCATCTGATTTAATAACAATTCAAGTTTTGATTACACTTCCTGAACTTTCAGTAAATACTGCGGTTAGAAGGATGTTTCTTCTTGCTACTTCAATGCATAGAGATGCAATGATATCATTAACTGAATTAAATTCTGAATTAGCTAATGCTATTATTAAATCTGATGATGAAGTTGATCGATTCAGTCTTTATATCTTAAGAAATCTTGTTATTGCAACAAAAAATGAAAGAATATTAAATGACGTTGGATTAAAAAAAACTTCTGATTGTTTAAGTTATAGATTAGCAGTAAAAAGTATTGAAAGAATTGCAGACCATGCTTCTAAATTTGCAGAAAAAAGTCTTTCAATTAAAGAAAAAATTCCTACTGATATTCTAGATGGTATTAAAAAAATGAGTGATTTGTCTTTGCAAGATCTTAATGATTCAGTTGAAGCATTTTTAAGAAGGGATTATTTAATGGCAGATAAAATAGTAGATAGAAAAGAAAATGTACAAATTCTTGAAAATACTATTATGTCTTTATTAGATAATACTGATCATGGAGAATTTAATCAATATAAAATTTTCATAAAACTTATACTTGAAGATCTAAGACGTACTGCAGAATATGCAAGTGATATAGCAGAAGAAGCCTTAAATCAAACAATAGGTGAAGTAATAAATATAGAAAAAAGACCTTTGCATTATAAGACATGATTTAAAGAATTTTTGATACATTAACTATTAAAATAACAAATTAAATATTCTGTTCAATAAAGATATACATTAATAATCTCTGAGGTTATGATGTATTAGAAGAAAAATATCTTCGTTCTTAATCATTATTGTCTTGATTCCCTCCTTTTTCTCAAGAATAAATATCACACCAATACCATCAAATCCTAAAAATGCAAGTATGATCTATACTATGGATGTAATGATCTGAAAAGACGTTATTGATTAGTATAAATAATTTTATCTATTCTTCTAAACATAAACTTAAATTAGAAATTTAGAAAAAGGTATTAGAATACTATTAGAAGTAAGAGGTAAAAGTAACTTTCAATAGACGGTCTTGGATAAATATTTGTATATTATTATTATTATTAAAGAATCTGCCAAATTAAGCAAAAATAAGCAAGTAAATTGAAAAAATCTACTAAAATTGAGCACAGAACATAATAGAAAAGTAGAATGTATGACTACTTTAATCCTTAAGTTAACAGGGCCTATTAAACAATCTATTAAGTATTCATTTCTTATAAAAATTAATAAGTTTCGAATCGATTAGACATAAAAATATCAATAACAATAGTTAAAAATATTTCACAGAATTATCTAAAAAACTGTAAAAGAATACTTTCGTCGAAAATTATTGAAAATTTATAGTATATACAAGAATTATTAAAATAAATAATTATATATACATAACAATAAATAATATATCAATTACTGCTGAAACGCATTGTTGAATGCAAATTTTATTTTCTTGGACTAGATTGTCCCGTTACTATGTAATAGACTGAATCTCCAATATAGCAAGCATGATCTGCTATTCGTTCTAGATACCGCAATATCAATAATGCAGATATTGCACATTGTGGATCTTTAAGAAGAGGGTGATCGCTAGAGTCTATTTTTGGAGTAATTAAATCTCTTAGATAATTTCTGTATAGTGCATCTACCGAATTATCCATATTATATAGTTTTGAAACAGTTTCTTTTTCTTTAGTTTTTAATGCATTTATACTTAGTCTTATCATTTCACATGCTAAATTTGAAGCCTCCATGACCAGAGATTTGTCACATTTGTTGAACGATCCCATCGTTTCTAATACTTCTACAATATCATAAGCGTATCTTCCAAATCTAGAAAAGCCATAAGCAATTTCCATACATGACCTAATATATCTTAGATCGGTTGCAACAGGCTGATATCGGATAATTAATTCTGTTGCTAGATCAGTTACTTTTGATTGAGATACTTTAAGTTTCTCTGACCATTCAAATATTTGTGTTTTTTTAGCAATACCTTTTTCATACAATTCAATAGCGTTAAAAACACACATTTCAGAAAGTTCTGCCATATCCATTATTATTTCTGTTAAACGTTCTAATCCTGAGTCGATTAACCTTGTCAATATACAATAAATTATTGTACTACTACAAAGATATAAATTAAAAGAATACAATGATATGTATGTATATACTATTTCATTTTAGAAATCAATAATACTACAAATTTGCCAAATATGTATATATCTATGAATAATTTTCTATTTTGATATGAAAGAATTTCTTTTTTAGCTTATATCATTAACTAGTAATAAAAGTTAAACATGTAAATAAAATAAATCTAATTAATATTATCTTTTACAAGAAATATATGCAAATATATATAGACATTTAATACCATTTTTAACCTATTGTTTAACCTGATTATCAATAAATATTACAAAATAAATAAAAATTTTCTTGAAAATCCCCTTTTAATGAAATAAGATTAAAAAAAGGATTTATTTTAGTATTGGATTTCCTTTATATGTCAATGATTTTAATGTCTCTTGGTTTAATTTAACTACCTCGTCAGGTAAAGGAACATACCCCAAGTCTGGTGCAAAAGTTTGTCCATCTGTAATTGCCCACGATATAAAGTCTACCATATCTTTAGCTTTTGTTTCATCTATAGAAGGATTTGTACCTAAATCCTTGTAAAGTAGTAGATATGAAAAACTAGCTATTGGATAAGAATCCTTTCCCGGAGCATTTACTACCGAAATATCTTTCCATGACGCATCCCCATTTGGAAGAGCAGGTGCAAAAGAAGATACTGCAGCGGCGGTTGAATCAAGAGATGGCTTTATAAAGTTACTTTCTTTATTCTGAATATTTGCATATTTTGTATCTGTAGTTAGAGCATATGCTAATTCAATATATCCAATTGAATTAGGAGTACTCTTTATGGATCCACTAACTCCTTCATTTCCCGGAGCGCCTATACCAGTAGGCCATTGAATTGATTTCCCTTTGCCAATATCTGTTTCCCATTGAGAGCTAACATTTGCTAAATAATCTGTAAAAACAAATGTAGTTCCAGATCCATCCGACCTATGTACTGTTATAATGTTCTCTGAAGGTAATTGTAATTCTGGATTAATTTCTTTTATTTTAGGATCATCCCATTTAGTTATTTTTCCCATAAATATATCAGCAATAATGGGACCAGTTAGCTTTAATTCAGCATCTCCTATTTGTGGTAAATTATATGCAACTACTACAGAACCAATAGTCTCTGGAATATGTACTGCACCTGTAGCTTTTTTCTCCTCTTCTTCATTTAATGGCGCATCAGAAGCTCCAAAATCTACTGTTTTCTCAATAAATTGCTTTACTCCTCCACCACTACCGATAGATTGATAATTAATATTTACATCAGGCTTGATATTTTGATATTCAACTCTCCAAGTATCTATTAAAGGAAATGGAAAAGTTGCTCCTGCACCATTAATAGTAGTTTGTGCAAAAGTCTGTTCTATTATTGATGGAATATTTGCTGTAAAGAATATGCCGGCTATAAACCATACCCATATTTTTTGGTTATTTCTCATAGTTCATGTACATACTACTTTAATTAATCCATTGACATAATATTTGGTATAGATCTATAGTCAACTACATAAAATATAATACATGATTTTAAAAAATATATTAGATATATTGCATAATTAGGAAGCTTGCTATATTCCTTATTTCTATAATAATTTCTCATAAATTTGCTAAATTATGCTAATTATCTAAAAAACCAATATTATTTAGATCATTAACACGATTAGAAATCTGAATTTGATTCAATTTACAAGGAGGTAGAATGAAAATATCCAAAATATGAGATAAAACATTTATCTAAAAGAAATAGAACAAGATCAATAGGTGCAAGTGGAAGACATTTCAAACATTCAGTAAAAGATAGATTTCTAATACTTCTTGTATATACTATAAACTCTACATAACACATACATTTTCTGGTTTTCTGTTTGATCTAGATCAAAGTAATGACACCGAGATATATGATACATAGAACCACTAGTAAAAAGAAAGATGTAGTCTACCTCAAAAGTTATACAATAGAATATTACAAGACGTTTATGAACTGTAGAGGAAGTAGAAAAATACCTTCTAAGATTTAAAGCATTTATAGATTCAACAGAACAAGATTCCAAGACCTAAAGATAAGAAGATGAAAAAAAGTTACTATTCAGGCAAGAAAAAGAAAAGAAGTACAGTAAGTAAAGACACAACCGGTGGTCAACAAAAAAGAAGGAACAATATTGCATAAATCAAACCATAATCATATGAAAGGAAGACAACATAATGATTATTCTGTCTACAAGGATGAACATCCAAAAACCCATCACAGGTTAAAAACTATATGATTCTTGGCTATCTATTATGGAATAGAAGATGATTTTCCAGATATAAAATCTGTCTTGCCTGTAAAGAAGAAGAAGAAAAAAACGTAATGTTGAACTTATACAAAAGGAGAAAACATACAACAAAAAACATCGTAAACAATGAGTAATAGTAGAACATACTATATCTGTAGGATAAAGAAATTTGGTATTATGGGAAACAAGTACAGAAACAGAATAAAGAGATATGATGTGTAATATCTGATATTGTTTCTGATTTGGTCAATTATCTAATAGTACTTACTAGAGGTAATAATCGTAATTGATTAGATGAAAATATAGAATAATTTTATCTAATTACCCAATAGATCTATTGTATTTATCCATTTTCCCATGGAAATACAATCCATTTATTATGATTCAAAATTTCTCCAGTTATTATTTTGCTATTATCTGTAATTCTATATCTACTTATAAGACATACATAATCATATTCAAAGCTGTTAAAAAATTTATTTACAGTGAAAAAAGTTTTTCCAGTATCATAAATATCATCTATCAATAAATATTTTTTATTTCTAGTGAAATTACTAGAAGTAAATATTTGATTCATTTTAATGGAAATAAAATCAATATCATTGATATTTAATTCTCTTGAAATTAATTTTGCAGGAATTATTCCGCCATTTTTAATACCAATAATTAGATCATATTTCTTGTTATTTTCTTTTATTTTTAAGGCAGTTTTTTTTACAAGGTTTTCAATATCATTCCAATCTAAATAATCCTTCTTCTTCTTTAGATTTAAATCTGTAGTATCTTCTTTCAAACAATTAAAATATTAAAAATTAATATTTAATTATTTTTTAAAATTATATGTATATTAACCATTTTTCACTATATTTGTGATTCCCTCTTGTAGCTTTTTCAAATAATACCTTGAGTCTTTTTGTCATCGTTCCAGTTTTTCCATTTCCTATACTTCTATTATCAATTTCACCCACCGATTTTATTTCTGCAGCTGTACCAGTTAAAAAAATTTCATCTGCCAAATACAATTCATCTTTGGATATGTCACGAATTTCTATAAGAATGTCATTTTCTTTTGCCAATTCTAATACTGTGTCACGTGTTATTCCTTCAAGAGCCCCAGATGAAATTGGAGGCGTTATTAATTTCTTATTTTTTACAATGAATATATTCTCTGCACTTGCTTCTACTACTTTTCCTGCAGTATTTAGCATTATAGCTTCATCAAATCCAGCTTTAATTGCTTCAATTCTAGATAATGCTGAATTGGCATAATTAGCTGTAGCTTTTGCATGAACTGGCATAGTTCGCCCATCTATTCTCATCCAACCTGATACCATTAATCTTATTCCTTGTTCATCATCGTCATTTTCTTTTTTTAGATATTCATCCCATTTCCAAATAGCTATTGAGACTGAAACTTTATTATTTAATGGATAAACTCCCATTTTTCCATGACCAAAATAAACTAAAGGTCTAATGTAACATTCATCTAATCCATTTTTTTTAATTGTATTAATTATTGCATCTTCTAATTCCTTTTTTGAATATTCGATATTCATAAAATATATTTTTGCGCTATTAAATAACCTCTGTAAATGATCTTCTAATCTAAATATTGCTAATCCTTTTTGGGTTTTATAACATCTTATTCCTTCAAATACAGCAATACCATAATGTAAAGAATGTGTTAAAATATGTATTTTAGCATTTTGACTTTCATAAAAAAGACCATCAATCCAAATAATGTTTTTCTCTTCCATTTACTTCTTCATCTTTAATTAATAATATCGAATTAATTGTTATTTTTGTTATTAGTGATTTTTAAATCGGTTTTATTTCTTTGTAAATGTATTGCTCTTATAGCATTTGCAACATTGTTATCTATGTCATCTACTATTATAAGAATTCTAGATGTCTCTTCTTGTGCATCCAAATTCAATATATTTATATCATAATCACCGACAGTTCTACTTGCAGTAGAAACAATATTTGGCATTTTCCACATCATATCTCCAATTAACGTAACTACACCTTTTCCATAAGCAAATTCAACTTTTGGATAAAAAGCCTTAAAATGACGCTCATGACGTTTGACATAGTCTGCATCAAGAAATAACAGTCTTGTAATCTCTGTATCATCAACTTTATATGGTGATAGTTTTAAGAAATTATAGTATTGTTTATCCTTTTCAAGTGATGCAATTAAATAGGAAGCAGCAATACTTTCCATTCTAACAATTGCACAATTTCTTTTTCCTGTTACAATTTTAATTAATGAATTATCATTTTCTACACTATCTAGAAAGTCTTTTTTTCTATTAATCAAGGATTTCTCAATTATAGTAATATCAGAAGGATTCAGTATTGAAGTAATTACTATAGGGATATCCAGATTATTGTCATCAATTTCCTTAATTGCAATAGGATCCAAAATCTTCATACCAAACATTCCAGCCAATCTTGCCTCATTATATGATAAATATCGTATAGATTCTAATCCTTCTTTTACTATTTTTGGATCTGCACTTAGTACAACGTTATCTTTTTCGAAATCTATTTGTGTCTCAAATTCATCATATAGTATTATTGCAATATCTGCTGCAGTTCTATCCGATCCTCCTCTTTCATATGTTGTTTCAAGGCCATCAATTGTTTTTCCAATAAATCCTCCAATAGATATTACTTCATTTTCTTCTAGTAATTGAAGAAAGTGTTTTTTATGTTCTTTTGACTCATCATAGCATAAAATTAGCTGCTTCAAAATTGTCATCAGTAATGATCGGCCATTTATCAATATCCACATGATCCGATTTTAATCCATTACTTCTTAGTATATAATCCATAAGATATGACATGGTAATCTCTCCGCCATATGCAAGTATCCTTGATCTAGTAACATCAATGAACCTTTTATTTTCAGCTACATGATTTAAAGAAATAATAACATAATTATAAAATTTCTGAAGATGATATTCAAATTCTTCTAGATATTTTTGAGAAATATATTTTTTGGCTATATTTAAATATGTTTCATAAAAAATGCTTGAATCTACTTTTTGACCAAATGCATATTTTCTACCAATATTTATTGCAATATCTGTCATAGATTTTACTTTTCCTTCATGTTCCATTACAGGTGCAGAAAAAACAGCTACAATTTTTTTTCCTTCTGTTCTCATGGTCTTTATTCTTTCAATCACAGTAGGTATTTGATTACCATTCTGGCCAATGGTACTTCCTCCAAATTTTGCAACAATTACTTTAGTCATCTATTATACCTATCCTTAATGTAATTTCTGTTATATTATTAATGTATATGAGATTTAAATAAAGTCTGATATGATCTTAGCTGCTGTTTTTGCCCCATTTTTTACATTATTTTTTCCTATATCATAGTTTGAACTAAGTTTTTCTTCAATCAATTTATCTAATCTAAAAATATCTTTATATTCAAAGCCTAATCTTTTGGCACCTTCTTCTTGTTCAAAATGATTTTTAAGAGGTATAAATATTCCTGGGATGTTATATACTATCGATTCATCCATTGTAGATCTTCCCGCTAATGATATTACTAAGTCCGAAGCATAAATATATTCATGTAAATTAGGTACATATCCTAATAATTGAAAGTCTACAGATGGATTTATTTGTAGAGTAGGTCCAGCTACAATAATAAGGTCTATATCTAATTTTGTCTTTAATCTTCTAAAAGATTCAATAACTTTTTCTATTAGATATTTTCCAGCTTCAGTTCCACCAACACTTACAACAATTGTTTTTTTAGTAAAATTAAATCTTTTACGTAATGTTTCTCTACTTTCAAGAATCTCTCTTACAATTGGTCCAACATATCTAAAATTTTCTGTATCATATCCATAATCTGGTATTATTACACAATTACTTTGCTTTATGAGTCTGCATAATTTCTTGTTCAATTTCTTTTCTATTATTGATGTTATACCTTTGGTGAAACCAGTGTTAATTATATCTGTAATTAGAATTCTTCTTATCTTTTTTTCTTCTGCTATTGAAATTGATGCGAAATCTTCATCACTGATTATAATTTCTTCAATATTCTCATCTATAATTTTTTTTGCAATTTCTTTACATTTTTTATAATATGACAAATACTTTACTAACCATATAAATGAATGATCTACTTTCCCCGATTCAACTTTAAATTTGGGTGGATCATATAGATTAAAGGCTTTCAGTCCAAAACTTGTTAAAAATGTATATGCAGCAGAGCCAGTAACAAAATTTATTTTAATATCTTCTTTAAACTTTAAATTCTGAATTATTGCTACATCTCTTGTTGCGTGACCAAGACCTATAGGACTTGTAAAAAAAAACATCTACCTATACGTCTGTTTTCTTCTTTTTGTATTTTACTGTTAAAATTTAATTTATCTAATCATTTTTAATTTTGATTCTTGTAAATATTAGATCTATTGCGTAATTAGTAACCATGTAAAATATTACATATCTGATCTAAGATAAAAGAGAATAATGTTATTAAATTTATAAAATTTATAAAATTTAATTTAATTTTCAGAATATTTTGATTCCTTCCTAATTACGCAAAAGATCTATTTAATTATATGATAAGTTTATAATAGTTATAAATTGTATAAAAAATTTAGCTCTATAATGCTGTCTATAATATAGTTATATTGTAATTGGTTAATAATCTAATATCTTATATCATAGAGAATATCACAAGAATATATATATAATTAGTATATTATCAGTTGTCTTTAAAAGAAAATTTATGTACCTACTAGAGATACAAATATTTTACATAGACATTAAATAATAATTAAATTTGATAAAATTTGTTATCATAGTAGAACTCTGAGCTAATCTTTCTTATATTGATTATACTATCAAAATATTTAATTCTTTTTCTTAATACATTTTCATTTTGACAAGATATAACCTGTTATATTAAATTATCATTGGAAAAAATTACATATTTTTATAAATTAAAAATTGTATTGTTAAATATAATGATATAAGAATTCCGAAAGCGCTATATTGTACGATAGTATTCAAACCAATCATTTATCATGTCTAATAAAAATAAAAAGAACAATAAAGATAATGTCGATAAAAAGAAAAAGAGCTATTTCGATATAACAAGAAAAAAAAGGAGTAAAAGTATAAAAACAGTTATTCTTCCTATTATAGCTGTAATTGCTATTATTGCTGTGATTTCATTATCTCTTTATTATCAAAAAAATCTTCCGCCTTCTGGTTTTGGAGCTTTAGGTTCTGCACATCAACATGCTGCATTTTTAGTTAAAGTAAATGGTGAGAATATCGATTTTAGTAAACCACAATATCAAGTAGTATCTGATTATATTCATGTTGAGAATGGAGATGGTACTACTTTACATAGACATGCAACAAATGTTACTTTTGGTGACTTTCTAAAAACTGTCAAAATGGATTTAGATGAGAAAAATAATTGTCTAGTATTTACTAATGGGACACAATATTGTAATAATAATGATAATCAACTAATAACATTTATTAATGGAAATTTAACTAATTCTATTTCAGATTATATTATTAATGATAACGATCGTTTATTAGTAATTTATGGAAATGAAACCAAAGAACAGCTTAATGAGGCATTAGATGAATTAAATAAGATTAAAATTCAATTCAAATAGATTTTCTTTTTATCTATCCATTTATTTTTTTTTTGGTATTTTTTAGAGGAACTATATATGAATAATATTCTATATTTACCTATCTTTAATTAATTCTTTATAGTATTCCCTACTAAATATACAAATATATCATCCAGTGTTATAGGTGAAATATTAAAGGATACATTATTTTTTATAGCTAGATCGGATAATTCTTCTATATGCGATTTAAAAGTGAATAATCTAATAATATCTGTACCTATTTCTACTACATTTCCATATCTTTTCAATTTTTCAACATCTAGAATTTTTTTAGATATATCCATACGAATATTTTGGGGAATAATTTTTCTTAAATCATTAATATTTCCCTCTTTTACAATTTTACCATTATCTATTATAACTATTTTATCAGATAATATTTCTGCTTCATCCATATAATGAGTTGTAAGTAATATAGTTTTACCTTCTTTTTTTAAATCTTGTATTAAAGTCCAAACTTGACGCCTTGAAACCGGATCAAGACCTATAGTAGGTTCATCTAGGAATAATAAGTCTGCATCAACAGCTGTAGCCATTGCTACCAAAATCTTTTGTTTCATTCCACCAGACAAATTCATTGCAGGTTTATCTTTTACTTTGAGCAATTCAAACCTTTGTAATATTGTTTCAGTTTTTATTTTTGCAATATACTTATTTTCTCCTCTAATCTTAAGCCAATTATAAACATGATCCCAAGGAGTAAGTGCTCGTAATGGTCTTCCTTCTTGAGGAACAACAGATATGAATTTCCTTATATTTTCTGCTTGGCTTATTACATCATAACCTAATCACTTTTAACGTTCCTGAGGTTGGTAGTAATTGAGTTGCACACATTCTTACAAATGTAGTTTTACCTGCACCATTTCTTCCTAATAATGTAAAAATTTGTCCTTGATCAATCTTTAATGATATATTATCTAAAGCTGGCACGCTAGTTCCTTTATAAATTTTTGATAAATTATATGCTTCAATTGCTAGCAATTGTTTAGTATTTATTTTCAATCAATATATTATTTATTAATGAATCCAAATAATCTAAATAATAGTATTTTATCATAAACCTTATGGTAGAATTTACAGATATGAAAGGTCAAGAATTAGTAGATATTAAAGAAACAGAAGATAAAATTGAATTATTTTTTAAAAATAATAAATATATTATTCAAATCATTGATGGAAAATTCACAATAACACAAACAACTTAATTTTATGAATTTTATCTTTTAACATTATAATTCATAATAGTATTTTGTCAAATAAAATTAACATAAACATTATTCTTAAAGTTATTAATCCAAATAACGATCTATGATAAATTTCAATTTTGTAAGTCAATTCAATAAAAAATCTATTCTATTTTTTGTATTGGTATCTATGTCATTAACTTATTTTTTTTCCTACTCCATTTTCTTAGAAGATAAAAATAATTTAATTAAAGACTCTTATGGCATTATACAAAAGTTTCCTATTGAAATAGATTATGCTCATTTTATATCTCCTTTAAATCAAGATAATCAAGTAAAAGTGCTATTAAAATCTCTTACTACAAATGATGCTACTGTATCAAATAATAATAATCAATCCATGAATGCTGTAATGAAAGTGTATTCTACGAATGGAACATTACTAAAAACAACTTCTTTCCCAACTGGTTTTAATTATAATGATTCAGAATCTGTCAAACTTGCTACTAATATTTCAGATAAATCTATTGAAACAGTTACAGCAGTTATACAATTAACTAATTTAGAAAAAACACAGCCATTATCGGATCCAATAACAATCAAACTTGGTCTTGGACAGGTTATGGATAAATGAAGATAAATGAATTTCATGAATAGTTATTTTTTTAAAAGTATTCCAATAAGTTCATATTAATTATTTTATAATAGTTGTTAGATCGTGGGAATTTACAAATATGCATTCTATAAAAGTCCAAATATTGGAATTTTTGTAAAATGTAATGATAATTTTATAATACTTCCATTAGGATTTGCTTCAACAAAAACTACTATCTTATCAAAATATTTAGAAGTTACAGATCATATTTATGTTTCAATTGCTGATACACGATTATTAGGACCAATGATGGTTATGAATAATAATGGGATACTAGTTTCTTATATTACTTCAGATGAAGAGATCGCTGTATTAAAAGAGCAAAGTCAATTAAATGTTGAACGCTTAAAAACTAAGTATACTGCAATAGGTAATTTAATAGCTACAAATGATCATGGAGCGATAGTTTCTCCATTATGTAATGATGTAAAATCCCAGATACAGGATATTTTGGGAGTATCTGTTATCTCTATGAGTATTTCAGGATTTATTCAA
The DNA here is from genome assembly GCA_963840085.1 of uncultured Nitrososphaerales archaeon. Taxonomy (GTDB): domain Archaea; phylum Thermoproteota; class Nitrososphaeria; order Nitrososphaerales; family Nitrososphaeraceae; genus TH1177. The sequence goes on along the minus strand of CAWIYT010000228.1, from coordinate 70,342 downwards.
ACAGGAGTAATGATAGTTGCAACAAATAAGGGAGCTGCAGCTTATCCTAATATATCAGATGAAGAAATTAAGACAATTTCTGATATATTACATGTGAATGTAGAACCAGTAACAATTAATGGTGGAATTCCTTATTTATCATCGGGTATTATTGCTAATTCTAAATCAGTTGTAGTTGGAAATATGACTAGTGGCCCTGAATTAATAATGTTAAGTAGAGCTTTTAATGTTTAAGTATATTTCATAATTTTTCTTTAATTCTTTTGAGTTATGAGTATTTTTATAATGAAAAATTTATTACTTCACTTTGAAATTCTTATAATAGAACGCGGGAGTTGCCAAGCATGGTCAAAGGCGTGAGATCAGATAAAGTCTGACATGATGCTCAGAAGTTTAGCATTTGACTAAGATACCTCATCTCTAAGGGGTTCGTGGGTTCAAATCCCACCTTCCGCATATCATAATAATATAAAAAAAATTTTTCTTTTTCTGATATGATTTGCAATTTGTAACTTTGAATTTAGGTACTACAATATAGAACAAAACATTACAAATAATAATAAAATTTATTATCTTTTTTATAAAAATTCTATGTTATTAAATGGAATATAAATAAATTTTATATAAATCTTTTAAATTGCAACAGACAGAGATATATAGTTGTAAAATTAAAAAAGGAATCAGCGGGGTGGGGAAGCCAGATATATAATAGGCAAAGTTATCCCGGCGGGCTCATAACCCGCAGAGCGGTTTCTATCAAGTAAATATTTTTTTACATGGTAGCCGTAAGTTCAAATCAACCCCCCGCTATTTGTTTGGATTATCTAAATTTTTCAAACCATTTTGGATATAATTTAACATTTCCAGATTCGAAGAATTTTGTCTTTTCCTTTCCATACCTATGGAAAGGTTTAGTTAAATGTCTATGTGCTTTCAATGTAGGAATGTATAATCCTTCTTTAATTAATCTTGTTTTTAATAATGGTATTTTTTTACTGGTTTTATCGATTCTTTTGCATTTTTTGCATTGATACCCTTTATTTTTTCCTTCTGATTTCATTCTCTTTCTGCAATCTTTACAAATTGGATTAACGGTATTATAAATCTGTACTAATTGATGGATAAAAATATATTCAATATTTAATACCTTTGGATGTTTTGATGTAGCTTTTCTGACACCAAATCCAATCTCTATTTGATCTCCTCTATGCAATTGTGATGCAATTTTAGTTAGACCAGTTGGTTCATATACTGCTGCCCAACAAGTATTTTTTGAATTGTCTTCAACTGTAAATAATACATGTCCTCCTTGAATAACTTGTGGGTTTGTTACTATTATGCATCTAGAGTATCCTGCAGTAAAAGATTTTATCATAGACAATTTCAATTCATTTTGTAAATGCATTCCAGTTCCTTGATTGGAACGATAAATCATATATCCTTCTAGTTCTTCTTTGATATTCAAAATTTTTAAACTATTATATAATATTTGAGGATCTTCTCCTCTAATTCCACAAAATACAGGATCAGGTCCATGTGGTAGTATGAGAATTCGTTTATTTATATGATCATAGCTGTTGAATGTAGATGGGAATGTTGCATCATGGAGATGCATAACATTTATTGGATCAATTATTCTACTAGTTCCGCAACTTTTAATTTTTCTATATGCTAATATCTCAAATGTATGATCTGAAGTTAATAAACATCCAATGGCAGCCATAGCCCCAACTAATCCTTGACCATTTCCAAAACCAAAGTATTTTAAATTATATTTCTGTGCTATTTTTGTTGCTTTTTGTTTACTCAGTATGTCAAACATTGCAAGTCTATTAAATTCCTTAATTTCAGCAGGAATCTCTTTGCCTTGCAAACAAACCAATCCTGGGTTAGCACCTTTACCAATTGCAGAATTCTTTTCTATCTCATTTTTAATAAAATCAAAAATATTTTCAATATTGTTGTCTTTAGTCATTAGAATTCTTAAACAAACAGCACCATTTCCACGAGTTTTCCAGGGAATATTTGGATTTAATCTTATTAAGAGAGGATAATCTAAAAATTTCACATCTTTTTTGTTAAGATAAGAAACAAGTTTGAAAGCTAAATGAGTAGTACATCTTCCAAATCTTGAATCAGTATCATCGAAACCAATGTGCAAAATATTATTTTCATTTGTATTTGTACTCATCAACATTTCTCAATAATTATTGAAGCAAATCATTAAATAAATTTAATTTCTATTTTAAAATATTAGAGGAAAAAATTATAAATTATATAAATTATTATTGTACGATTACTTTTTTATATTCAATATAAAATAAAAAGATATCATGCAATTTAAATTGTTGGAGGATCTGGATTTTACAAAACGTAGTGGATTATTACCAGTAATAGTTCAAGATAAAATGACTAAAGATATTCTCATGCTTGCATATGTTAATAGAGACGCTCTTGAGAATACTATTAAAACTGGTAATGCATGGTTTTGGAGTACTACTCATAATAAATTATGGATGAAAGGTGAAGAATCGGGTAATATTCAACCTGTAGAGGAGATCCTAGTTGATTGTGATGCTGATGCATTGGTATATATTGTAAATTCTAGTAAACCTGCTTGTCATACTGGAAATATATCTTGTTTTCATAACATTTTAAAAAATAAAAATTTCTAAAAATAAGGGTTATATTTAACAATATTTTTATATAACTAATATATAAAAGAATAATATTGTATGATTTTGTTTTAATATTATATTTTTTTTATAATCTAAAATTATAGTAATACTAAATTTATGTTTAGAGAACCTTATTTACAATGTATTTTAACTGCATTATTATAAATGGGAATAATACAGTCTTTAATATGCAGAGAATGCAAAAAAGAATATAAACCTCAGTTTAGATACATTTGCGAAGAATGTTTTGGACCTCTTGATGTTACCTATGTCTATCCTAATAATATAAAAAAAGAAATATTTGAATCTAGAAAAGAAAAAACTTATTGGAGATACTTTGAACTATTACCAATAAGAGATAAAAACAATATAGTTAGCATTAATGCAGGTTTTACTCCTTTACAAAAATCTACTAATCTTAGTAAAGATTTGCAATTAAAATCTTTACATATTAAAAATGATTCTGTTAATCCAACCTTTTCTTTCAAAGATAGACCTGCTGGTGTTGCTGTATCGAGGGCAAAAGAAATTAATCTACAATCTGTAGGATGTGCTTCAACGGGAAATCTTGCATCTGCTACTGCTGCACATGCTGCTGTGGCTAGACTTCCTTGCTATATATTTGCACCTGCTGATCTAGAACCTGTAAAAATCTCTCAGGCATTATCTTATGGTGCAGAATTTGTTGCTGTAGATGGAACTTATGATGATGCTAATAGGGTAGCATCTGTAATTGGAGACTCAAAAGGAATAGGTATTGTGAATATTAATATGAGGCCATATTATGTTGAAGGATCTAAAACCCTTGCTTATGAGGTAGCAGAGCAACTTAATTGGCAAATACCTGATTATCTAATAATTCCTGTTGGTAGTGGTGCAATGTTAAATGCAATTTGTAAAGGCTTTGAGGAATTACAGGAAATAGGATTGGTTAATGATGTTTCCAATTTAAAGATTATTGCTGCACAACCTCATGGATGCTCACCAATAGTAGATGCATTTAAATCAAATAGCAATGAGATATTTCCTGTAGAAAAACCTGATACTATTGCAAAAAGTCTTGCTATAGGAGATCCCGGAGATGGAATTTATGTTTTAAAAAGATTAAAACAATATCATGGTATTGCTGAATCAGCTACAAATCAAGAAATAATTAACGGGATACTTAAATTATCAAAAACTGAAGGAATTTTTACAGAACCTGCTGGAGGTGTATCTGTAGCTGTTCTTCAAAAATTAATTGAAAATGGTAAGATAGACCGAGATGCAAATATAGTTTGTTATGTTACTGGTAATGGTCTCAAATCTACTGAAGCTATAGTAAAAGTACTTCCAAAACCTTCTACTGTTAAACCAGATATTCAAATGGTTTCTGCAATAATTAGATAATAAAACTAATATGAATAATATATGTGAAATAAAAGTGAAGATATAAATGGTAAAAATTGAATTTGTAATTCCATCTGTTTTAAATAAAGGCTCTGGAGAAAAAAAAATATTATTAGATGCACAAGATTTACAAGATGCCTTTAATAAAGCATCTGATAATTTAGGTGATGACTTTAAACGTAGAGTATTAGATCTTAATGGCAAACCTCGTGCTTTGATAAATATCTATATAAATGGAAAAAATATGCGTTTTAACAAAGAAGGAATGGTAACATCACTTAAAGAAGGAGATTCAATTTATATACTTCCTGCAGTAGCTGGAGGAGCAAATGAGACAAAAATTGAACGTACAGAACTTACTAGTCAAGATCTCCAACGTTATTCTAGACAAATAATGTTAGAAGAAATAGGATTTATTGGAATGGAAAAACTTAGAAATTCCAAAGTTTGTGTTGTTGGAGTAGGTGGAATTGGGAATCCAGTTGTAACCCAATTAAATGCTATGGGTGTTGGAAAAATCCGTATTGTAGATAGAGATGTAATTGAAATATCTAATTTACATAGACAACATCTGTATACTGAACAAGATATTGGAAAAGTCAAAGTTGAAGCAGCAATAGAACATTTGAAAAGAAGGAATACTGATGTAGAGATTGAAGCCCTTCCTATTTCAGTTACTCCCTATACTGCAGAAAATATAGTAAAAGGATTTGATGTTGTAATAGATGCATTGGATAGTATTGATGCAAGGTATGCTTTAAATGATGCATGCATTAAGCAACATATTCCACTTATTTATGCAGGTGCTTTAGGTATGCTTGGTTCAGTATGTACAATCCTTCCATATGATTCTGCATGTCTTCGTTGTATATTTCCTGCTTTGTCTGAGGATGATATGCCAACATGTAGTACAGAAGGAGTTCATCCTTCTATTTTGTATCTGGTAGGTGGTATTCAGGTATCTGAAGCAGTAAAAATATTATTGGGACAAAAACCATCATTGATAAATACTTTATTATATATTGATCTAAACGAGCTATCATTCGAGCGCATTAAAATGTTTAGACATGATGAATGCTCCGCATGCGGAAAAGAAAAAATAATAATAAAAGAAATACCGCAAGAAAAAGAACAAGATCTTATTATTGAAGAACTATGTGGTAGAGATAGAGGTAAAAGAACTTATACAGTAACACCGATAGAAATAACTTCTACAGTTAATTTAAATAAAATAATACAAAATGCAGAATTGTTAGGATATAATGTAAAAACTAGAGGATCTTTAGGAATAACTGTAACCACTAATAATAGTAATTCATCACAACAATTATCTGTAAGTTTTATGACGAGTGGTGCAGCAACTATAGTGGGAGCAAAAGATGAAAATGATGCTCTTTCAATATATAAAGAATTTATAAATTCTAAAATTGCAAATAAAAAATAGATAGTAGTTAGTTTTTAATCTATTTTTTTAATTCAAAAATTAAGAAATATTATTATTAAGAAGAATAATAATAATAGATTTAATTTTAAAATACTACTTTCACAGCAGCTTTTACTTCCTTTGATAGTTCTCTATAGCCGTTTTTATCTATTATGACTACGTTTATTCCATCTCCTGTGCCAGCATTTCTTCTAATTGCTGCAGCTATTGCCTGCAAAGCTACTTTATATGCTTCATTTACATTCATATTTTCTTTAAATTCACCTTCTAAATAACCATAAGCTACAGGGGATCCACTACCTGTAGAAATAAACTTTTCTTCAGTTAATGATCCAAATAAATCAATATTATAAATTTTACCAACTCCCTTATCTTCATATCCTGCCATGATAATCTGAACATAATATGGAAAATATCTTTGATTAAACAAAATATTGGAACATAATCTAGCTGCAGATTGAACTGGCATGATTCTTTTGTTAGTTATTCTATATATATTGGCATTATATCGCATTGTATCTACAAGATTCTGAGCATCCGCTACACCGCCTGCAATAGTCATTCCTAAATGATTATCAACTTTTTGAATTTTCATTACTCGTCTATCAGCTATAAAAAAACCTGCACTGGCACGGGTATCAGCAGCCAATACAACACCGTCAGAGCATGAAAGAGCACAAGTAGTTGTTCCTTTTTTAATCTGATTTGCTATGTACTCAGAATATCTATTATCTTGTACGTGCATCTTAATCAAAGATAGTCAATTCAATACTACATAAGTATTTTTTCATTCTTAGAATGTTATATATAATTATATTTTACTTATATACAATATATAATATCATGTCAAATACTCTGTTTGAAAAAATTTGGAATAATCATATAGTATATCCTAATTCTAAAAGTATAAATGAGTCAATAAATTCAGATTCTTATTTACTATATATAGATCGGCATTTGATTCATGAAGTTACCTCACCGCAAGCATTTGATGGTTTAAGGACAAATAATAGAAAAGTAAGAAGACCTGATTTGACTTTTGCAACTATAGATCATAATGTTCCAACTACAAACAGAAATCTTCCAATAGTTGATCAAATATCTGCTACACAGATTAATACGCTAATAGAAAATTGTAAAGAATTTGGTATACGTTTATTTGATTTGAAAAGTCCTAATCAAGGTATTGTTCATGTAATAGGCCCTGAACTAGGAATAACTCTTCCAGGTACTACTATAGTTTGTGGGGATAGCCATACTTCTACTCATGGAGCTTTTGGAGCCTTTGCTTTCGGAATTGGTACTAGTGAAGTAGAGCATGTACTTGTAACTCAATGCCTATGGCTAACTAAACCAAAAACCATAGAAATAAATTTTATTGGTGAACCAAAAAATTTACTTGCAGTATCAGCTAAAGATATTATATTAGCACTCATTCGCAAAATAGGTATAGGTGGAGGTATTGGAGCAGTAGTTGAATACCGCGGTGATATTATAAAGAAATTTTCAATGGAAAAAAGGATGACTATTTGTAACATGTCAATAGAAGCTGGCGCTAGAGCTGGATTAATTGCTCCTGATGATGTAACCTTTGAATATATACGTAATCGAGAATATTCCCCTAAGGGAGAACAATTTGAAAAAATGGTTAGACATTGTAAAGAAAATTTGAAAACTGATAATAATGCTATTTTTGATAAAAAAGTAGAAGTAAATATATCAAATCTTTCTCCACAAGTGAGTTGGGGAACAAATCCTTCAATGGTTGTTGATGTAACTGGTATAATTCCATATCCAGATGAATATGCTATGGGTAATGAAGATGAAAAAAAAGCGGCAACTCGGGCGCTTGAATATATGGATTTAAAATCAGGTACCCCAGTTACTGATATCTGCATTGATCGAGTGTTTATAGGTTCGTGTACAAATTCTAGATTAGAAGATCTACTTGAAGCATCTGTTATTGTCAAAGGAAGAAAAGTTTCACCAAAAGTTCATGCTATGGTTGTACCAGGATCTCAATCAGTCAAGTTACAAGCAGAAAAATTAGGATTAGATAAAATCTTTATAGAAAGTGGATTTGAATGGAGAGACTCTGGATGCAGTATGTGTTTAGGAATGAATCCCGATATTCTTTCCTCTGGTGAAAGATGTGCTAGTACATCAAATCGAAACTTTGAAGGAAGACAAGGAGTTGGAGGTAGGACTCACTTGGTAAGTCCAGTTATGGCTGCAGCAGCGGCGATAGAAGGACATTTTGTAGATGTTAGAGAATGGATATAAATATTCTATATATCCTCTAAATCTAAGTATTATGGAACCATTTCAAAATTTTGAAAGTAAAGCAATACCTTTTCCATATGTTAATGTCGATACAGATCAGATAATTCCAAAACAATTTCTTAAATTAACACAAAAAAAAGGATTTGGAAAATACTTGTTTTATGATTGGCGTTACAATAAGAATGGTGAGCCTAAAAAGGAATTTGTATTAAACAATCCTGAATATTCTAGATATCGTATTCTTCTTACATTAGATAATTTTGGAAGTGGAAGCTCCAGAGAACATGCAGTATGGGCAATAATGGATTATGGTTTTAGAGCTATTATATCTCCATCATTTGCTGATATTTTCTATAGTAACTGTATAAAGAATGGTATATTACCAATAATATTACCAAAAAATGAAATAGAATATCTTTTTGATAATCCTAATTATATTATTAAAGTAGATTTAAATAAACAACAGATAGAATTAAAACCAAATTCAAAACAATTAAAATTTCAAATAGATAAATCTAAGAAAAAGATGTTATTAGAAGGTTTAGATGAAATTGGAATGACATTGCAATTAGAATCTGATATTTCAGATTATGAAAAAAAATCATATACCGATTTTAACATGAGAATATTAAACCCAGTAAAAAATTATTAATTTAAAAGTTCTATTGTATCTCTGATATTTCATAAATACTCTTTTCTTTGTAATCTATTATCCTGATATTTGAATTGAAAATGTTTTCAATATTTTTTTGACTATAAAAATAAGAAATAATTTGTTTCATAAATTCATTTGCTATGATTGTTATATTTTTATCCTGATTAACTTTTAAAAAAAACTTAATTGCATCAATAAAAGTCGAATAATTTAATGCAAAATTTGGAGAATCATTTTCTATAGATACAATATTTTGGGATGCTGGAAATATATCTGATATCTCGGCAGGAATAATTCCTAGATATGGATTATATGAAAAGACTTCTACATCAGAGAAGATTTCTTTAATTTTGACAAAATTTTTAGAAGTATAAAATGGATGAATTGTTGTTTCGGGGTATAAAATTATCAGTTTATTTTTGTTGTTACTAATATATTTTTTTACCATTTTTCTAAATCTTTTTGCTTCTGGTCTATATTGATCATAAGGTTCATTAAAATAAATGGCTTTGTCTTTATAAATCGGTGTACCATCCTCTAGATATTCAAAGTTTTTAAATAATCTAACAGCCTCCATTAATTTTGGATGATTATGAGCTTTGCTCATTATATATTCCCACAGTCTTCCATCCAATATTGATTGTTTTACCGAATTTACTTCTTTTTTCAAGACATATAAGTTATGTATGGATAATTGAATAATTCGATCAATTTCAGTAGTTTTTAATAATTCAGCTGGGGTAAAAGAATTGCAAATTGGACAAGAGCAAGGAAAATATGTAATTTCTTCTAACCTTGTAGTTCCATTTGAATGCATATATCTGTTATCTTTAGCATATAAAATATATGATGCAGAATCAAACATATCGCATCCTAATGCAACCGCTAATGGAATAGTTAATGGATGTCCTGCACCAAAAAGATGAATGGGCTTTGATGGAATTGTTTTTTTTAAAGTATAAATTATTTCAGAAAGTTTAGTAAATTCATAAGCTTCCATTAATTCGACAGGGCTTCCTAAAGCCATTAATTTAAAATTCATATCATCAAAGAGTTTTGCAGACTGTTCTACTAAATCTAAGTGTTCTGCACCTTGAACAGGACCTACCCATATGGTTTTTATTTCTTCATCTTTATTACCTCTATTATTTTTAATTACTTCAACCGTTTCCTTAACATTGCTAATTGTTTGATTAACATATTCAATTGCTTTATTATATTCAAGTCCATATCCTGTTGGTTTATCTAATGGAACTGCTATGTCAGTTTTTATTTCTATTTCAAATTGTGCAATTTCAGTAGGTGTTACTTCTATATTTCCATATTCTAGCACCTGATAACCACCAGAGTCCGTCATCACAATACCATCAAAATCAATTATTCTATGAATTCCTTTCTTCCGTGCTTCATCTCCATAATGTTTTAAGGTGATATATGCATTTGTAATAACTGCTCTAAATCCTATTCTTTTGAGTATATTTATATCTATTATTTGTTTTACAGGATGAACAACTGGAATAAATGCTGGTGTATCTATAATCCCATGAGCTGTATTTATTTTTCCTATTCGTCCGCCTAGGTCACTATATTTGACCTCAAACGACAAAGTTATTTCTTGGTCTCCCTTACAAATTCATCATAAATTGCTTTTATTCTATCAGCTGCAAGTCCTGTTCCTTCTTCGATTCCATTTTGTGTAACTTTAATTTTATCCATAACTATAACTGCTCCAACATCTTCTCTAACTTTTACTAGACCTGGAAAAACCCTTGAAAATCTTTCTGCAAGTGCTTTTAAATCAAATGGTTTTTCCATTAATCTAATTTCCTTTATAAATGAGCCGTTTATGATTATCTTTATTATTCCACTTGTCTCTAAATCTTTTAATATTACATCTAATTTTTCATTTATTCCAATTAATGTCCCATCATATATTTTTTTATCTGATGTTTCTATGGATACTTTTTTTCCTAAGAATTGAATTGATTCTTCTCCAAATTTTCTAAATGCTATAGACAAACTAATTCGATTGTGGTTATAATAGCAGCTATATATAATTTCAATATCTTTTTTTCATTTTATTATAATAATTTCTCTTTTTATATTATTTAGTTTACATCCAAAAACTTTTCAGCATCTCCATTTTTATATATTAAATCTAACCAATCTACTACTCCTATTTGTCTCTTTGATTTGTAATCATAATTATAAATAATTTTCTTCACTGATTCTTCAGGATCATCAAAAGTCGTATCTATTTCAGAAATTTTCTTTTTACCAAATACCTTTAAAGTATCATAAAAACATATTCCTAGAATTTCACTGATTATATTTTCATGTATCTTTTTATTAGAATATTTCCTTTTCTTGTATATTTCTATCAAAGAATATGGAGATCTCCTTAATATGGCTATAAAGTCTAATTCATTCCTTTTTATTATATATGGTAAAAGATGACCAACTATTATTACATTATCATTATCATTAATTAATTCTTTTAATAAGAATGATCTAGTTTTTTTTAAATCAGCTTCAAATGTCTCCAAATTGAAAGCTTGGTTTGATATAATTATTTTATTTATATCTATTATTTTACTATTTTTTATTTTTTTAGATAGTAAATCGGTTACGGTATGTTTACCGACACCAGGATTCCCAGTAATTCCTATTCTTGCCATTAGTATACAATAAACAAAAACATTGATCTAAAATCTGATATTAAATAGAATAACAAAAAATAAAAAAATCTACAATAAAAACATAAAAAATGAATTGAAATTTTCTATTTGCTTGTATTGTATTGTATTGTGTTTCTTAACCTTCTTCCCAACCCTTGTCAAATACACCGTTTTTGTGTAATGGGACTGGTTGTCCTGGGGTATATTCCATTGGTCTCATCCAGAATATTGCATGTGTTGGACAAACTCCTACGCAGGCACCATCAGAGATGCATCTTTCTGGATAAAATACAAAGGCTTTACCTCTTTTCCAGCCTTCTACTGGCTTTACTCTGAGAACATCTGGACCAAGAGCAGTACAAATTTCTACACAAAGTGCACATCCAATACATCTTTGTTCATCAACATCTGGAAGTATTGCAATTGTCATTCAATATATCACTAATGGTCCGATGTTGGTGAAACTATTTAAACCCTATGTCAATATCAAAACACTGTTATAATTCATATTTACTGCGTTAAAGATAAAAAAAAGAAAACCATAAAGATAAAAATTTGAAATAATAAAAAAAGTTAAAAGTATAATTATATTTATTTTTTAGTCATTCTCAATACATCGACTTGGCCACTATGAAGCCAATCTTTTAGTTCGTCATGTGATGGTTTTGCATCATGTTTTCCTGCCAAGTGCAAATGAAGAAGAACATAATTCACTTGATTTAATAATGGTTTATTATTTTCGTCTCCTCTGCGTGCTTTTTCTTTTAAATCTGCTGGAACAGTATTCCACCAGTCACTAAAACTTCTAACCATAGTAACAGTTAATAGTATAGATTAATAAGCCTTTTGGGATTTTTAACAGCGTTATAAATTAATTTTTTCTAACTCTATAGAGTTAATCTTTAATTATCCTTTATATCAATAGCTCAAAATCTGATTATAAATATATTCTTATTATTATTTTAGTAATTCATGTCGTTTTCATTTGATGAGATGCTTAAGGCATATGAATTTTACAAACAATATAAATCACAAAATTCTCCTATTCACCATGAACGATTTATATTTCCATTATTTTCTGGAACCTATTTTTGTTATAGAAAAATTGATGTTCTACGTATAATATCAATTGCTAAAGCTCTCTCTAATAATGCTACATATATCGATGTTGGATGCGGTAATGGTGATTTTTTAAAAAGAATACGAAAATATCTACCGCAGTCTATAGGTATAGAACAAAATCTACTATCTTTTTATTTATTAAAAAAAGCAAAACCTGACTATATATATTCAATTCCAGTGGAAATGTTTACAAATGAAAGCACATTTGATTTAGCCTTTGTTGGATGGATGCAACCAGGCGTTGATTTTCGTAAATATGTTGCTAAATTGACAAATTGTATAATAACTACATTTGACTCTGGAGGTCAATGTGGTATAAACGGCGGTTGTGAATATGAAGAATTTGGCTTCTACAAAATTGCTTCTTGGAGAACTCCATCATGGATCGATGTAAATAGTGAACTTATGAACAATTACTATACAAATTCATTAATAGATAAAGTGACCTTAAGACAGCATTTATCAAGATTAAGAACAGCTAATAATTTCTGGTATGTCTATTCTATTAGAAGTACTTCTAAAGAGATCACTACTGCTTTAAAATCACAAATTCAAAAAGAAGAAAAAGATAATTTATTTTTAAGAGAAAGATTTGATTTTGAAGCTATTTTAGATGAATGTGGTTTTGGATACAATGAGAAATTGTCATCTTTACTTTCTACTGAAAAACATTTATGGAAAGTACAATTTCATTAACGACGACGACTTTTTTATCCTAAACTATTATTGGTCTTGTTATAGCTCCTTCTGAAGCAGAATTTACTAAAGATGCATATTTTGCCAATGCACCAGTTTTATAATGTGGTTTTATAGACTTCCATTTTTTTTCTCTTCTTTTAAATTCAGCTTTCGATATCAAGAGATCAATAATTCCTTTCTTGATGTCTATGCTAATGAGGTCATCATCTTTTACCAAACTAATTGGGCCTCCAACCATTGCCTCGGGAGATACATGTCCTATCATTAATCCTCTTGTTGCACCTGAAAATCTTCCATCAGTTACCATAGATACTTTTTCCCCTAGACCTTGTCCTACTAATGCTGCAGTCACAGATAGCATTTCTCTCATACCTGGACCTCCTTTAGGACCTTCATATCTTATTACTACTACATCGCCTTCGATAATTTTATTTTTAGATATTGCCCTAAATGCATTCTCTTCATTTTCAAATACTTTTGCTTTTCCTACAAACTTGGTCGATTTCACTCCAGCGATCTTTACAACAGCACCATCTGGTGCTAGTGTTCCCTTTAAAATTTTGATTGTTCCTTCTTTCTCTATAGGATTTTCATAAGGACTCAAAATTTTTTCATCAATATTTGAATTTAAGTTAAATGATTCTAAATTTTGTTCCATTGTTTTGCCAGTAACTGTTAGTGTCTTTCCGTTTATGAGTCCATTTTTTAATAGTGCTTTTAATACAATTGGAATCCCTCCAATTTTGTCCAAATCTAACATTACATATAATCCTCCTGGTCTCATATTCACAATATGAGGAGTACGTTTTCGTATTCTCTCAAAATCCTTTAAACTTAATTTTATACCTGTTTCTTTCGCTATTGCTAAGAGATGCAATACTGCATTTGTTGATCCTCCTAATGCATTTGCAATAGTTATTGCATTTTCAAATGCTTCAAAAGTCATTATGTCTTTTGGACTAATGCCATTTTCTATAAGAGTTGCTATAGTCTTTCCTGTTTCATAACATATTTCATTTCTTTTTTCACTTTCTGCTGGAGGAGAAGCACTACCAGGTAATGACATTCCTAAAGCTTCGCTGATAGATGCCATTGTATTTGCAGTATACATACCTCCACATGAACCAGCAGAAGGACAAGCAACATTTTCTAGTTGAATTAGTTCTTCTAAACTGATCTTATTTGCTTCAAATGAACCAACAGCTTCATAAACATCTTGTATTGTTACATTTTTATTGTTCCAAGTTCCAGGCATTATTGTTCCTCCATAGACAAAAATTGAAGGTAAATTTAATCTGGCCATGGCCATTAATGTACCTGGCAAACTTTTGTCACAGCCTGAAATTCCCACTAAACCATCATACTGATGGGCTCTCATCATAATTTCTATTGAGTCTGCTATTATTTCTCTACTGACTAAAGATGCTTTCATACCTTCATGTCCCATAGCTATACCATCTGATACTGCGATAGTAGTAAATTCTCTTGGAGTACAATTTGATTCTGATACTCCTTTCTTTGCAAATTGTGCAAGATTACCTAAATGTATGTTACAGGGCGTGGCTTCATTACAAGTAGAAGATATACCAATAAGAGGTTTTTCTAGATCTTTGTCTTTTAATCCCATTGCTTTATACATAGCCCTATGAGGTGCCCTTGATGGTCCTTCAAGAGTTTTTCTACTGGGTAATTCCATTAAATTAAGAATATAAAAGTATATTTTAATAGTCTTTCCTTCAGAATTATAATATAAACGAAAAAACTAAAAATTGATTTACTCTATGGTAGCTGTAATTTTTAATGTATCTATTCCTTCAATCTTAAAGATAGTATCACACATTCCGCATTCTGCACTTCCATTAGTCAAATCAGCAAGAGATATTTCATCATTATGGTATTCGCATTTAGGACAGTCAAATGAAAAAATTACATTAAAATTCTCTATTTCAATAGTTTCTGTCATTATGTAAAAGATAGGAGGAAATAGTTATATTTAAAATTGGCTATAATAATTTATACTTATTTTAAATTTGTATATTTGAAATATTAAGAAATAAATAGTAATATTAGTAATGATAGAAAAAGTTATTATGAATAACAATACGAATAAATATCATTGTATCTTCTGTTCAATAATTAATGGGACTAATGAAGGAATAACTGTTTATGATAACAATCATTTTTTAGTATTGATGGATAAATATCCAATTAGTCATGGACATACATTAGTGATTCCAAAGACACATTATGATAATTTACTTTATATGCCTCAAGATGAAGTAGGCAGATTATATTCTCTTGTTAGTATTATAGCTAAAGCAGTAGTTTCAGCAGTTTCTGCAGATGGATTTAATATAGGACAAAATAATGGAAAATCAGCAAACCAGATAATTCCTCATGTTCATGTTCATATTATTCCTAGATTTAAAAATGATAATTCTAATGGGAGATGGCCTACAAGATATATTGCAAAAGAAGAAGAGTTATATGACTTCTCTAAAAAGATAAAAAACCAATTAAATAGTTTATCTATTTTAGATTAATTAAATACAATTTTTCTTTTTTTTCTCTTAATGTAAATTTAATATACTTCTATTATTTATTATTTAATTTAGTAAGACACAAATAAAATGTATATAATATAACATTCATTTTAATTTAATTTCTCTCATTCCTCCCATGTATTTTTGTAAGATTTCTGGTATTATTACTCCATTAGATGTCTGATAGTTTTCTAAAATTGCGACTAGTGTTCTTTGAATTGCCACTAGTGTACTATTTAAAGTATGGACTAATTTAGTCTCTTCGTTTGTTTTATCTCTGAATCTAATTCTTAATCTTCTAGCCTGATAATCAATACAATTTGAGCAAGAGACTATCTCTCTATAGTTTTTTTGTGCTGGTATCCATGCTTCAATATCATATGTCTTAGATGATATTTTGCCTAAATCAGCAGAACATAATAAAACTACTCTATACGGTATTCTGAGTTTTTTATAAAACTCTTCTGCGATATTTAGCATTCTTTCATGTTCTTTCCAGGATTCTTCTGGTCTAGAATAGACAAATTGTTCAACCTTATCAAAATGGTGAACCCGAAAAATTCCCTTCATATCTTTTCCATGAGCTCCTGCTTCTTTTCTAAAACATGGACTAAATCCTGCATATCGTAGAGGTAATTTTGAACCTTCTAGTATTTCATCCATGTGAATTGCAGCCATAGCATGTTCAGAAGTACCAATCATAAAAAGATCTTCATCTTGAATTTTATATATTACGTCTTTAAAGTCTTCTAAAATTACTGCTCCTTCCATTGCATTTTTTCTAATCATATAGGGTGGTTGTAATAAGGTGTATCCTTTTTCACAAAGAAAATCAAGCGCAAAACTTATTATTGCATGATTTAATTTTACTAAATCATTTTTTAAAAAATAAAATCGTGATCCAGATATCTTTGCAGCTTTTTCAATATCAATTAAGTCAAGGCTTTCTCCAATATCAATATGATCCCTTATTATATGATCAATTTTTTTGATTGTTCCATGAGTTCTAATTACGACATTATCTGTTTCATCTTTTCCAACTGGGACGGAATCATGTACAAAAATTTGGAAGTAGCATCATCAAACTATTAAATTTTGAATTATTGTTAGAGATTTTTTCTTCCAGTACTTTAATTCTATTTCCTATTTCTTCCATTTGCTTAATATAAATTGAAATGTCTTCATTTTCCCTTTTTTTCCTAGCTATGTTATTAGCAATTTCGTTTTTTTTGTGTCTCTCTAATTGTAAACTTGCTATTAATTCTCGACGTCTCTTATCTAGATTTATTAAATCATCTAATGGAAATTTATTATTTCTTTTTTCTAACATATCTATAATTTTGTCTAAATTATCTCTTAGATTTTTTGGATCAATCATGGTTTATCACTTTTTTAGCAAGATGAATATGACGTAATATTTCATCTATAGTATTTATCATAGTGTCAATTTTAGTAGATGATGTATTAATTATCAAAGAATTATTGTTAACTGACATTTCCATAGAAAATTCATCGGGAAAATTGATGTTATCTGGTAATAAAGTATTCATAATAGAATCTCTTTCATTTATTTTCGAAAACTCTACTTCAATATTAACTGATATTTTACAACATTTATGATGATTCTCTTTCATATTTTGAAATTCCTTTTCTTATAATTGATGTAACTTCTTCAATTTTTGAATAAGATACTTTTACTGTAATATATATTAGAAATATTTCTATCAACTTGAGATATAATGTCTGGATATTGTTTTAATATGGAATCAATATCAAATTTTAAATCACAATTATTGCCCTTTATACTATAAAACTTATAACTATTATCATTTGATAAGGTTCTTAAAAAAAACCATTTCTTTCTTAAAGTTATTGATTCACTTAAAATTTGGATCATATCTTTTACATTGTCATCTGCTAAGATACCTTCTCCATTAATAAATACAAATAAACCATTATCAATCAAGCGCCATTTCTCTTTAAATATTTTTTCTAGACGAGTTAATAATATTGGCTTTATAACTCATTAGTTAGTTGTTCAGTTTCTATTAATGTATTATTTCTTTCTCCCATACATATTCCAATTGCTAATTCAGATTTCATATTTCTTATACAAGCATTAATTACAAACGCAAATTCTCTTCCATCATGTAATATACTATTATTGTCTTCTTTTACAAATTCAAATAATTGATTTACAAGATTATTGGAAATATTTTCAATAATCTCTTTGTTCCTATTATTTTTACTTGATAGAAAAATGAATTTAGTGATTGCATCTAAAATTATATTTTTTTCTTCTTCAGAAATTTCTGCAAAAGTTCTAAATTTGCCATTCTTATGAGTATTAATCCCTGAATTTTTCAAAATTTTAAAACAATTTTCTTTGTTATATGTGACACCTTCTAATATATGGTGAAATATTGTATGCTAGCGCTTCATGTATGGGTTTATGTCCAATGCTATTAAAAACTAAATCTGTCTTAATATTTACAATTCCAATTGATGATGCAATTGATGCAATATCAGAATTTAATCCAATTAGTGATTTTTTAATTCCAGTATCTTGTTTTTCTGCTAATGCAGAAACTATAGCTAAGAGTGATAATTTTTTGTTTCCTTTATTTAATCTCTCAGCTATTAAATACGCTAATCCTCCTGATGATATTTCATTTTTTCCATCTATTCCATATATGTAGGGATTTAGTAAATATTCCTCGTATTCCTTTACATTTTGAGACTATCTTATTATGGTCTATGATTAAGAACTTATCATTTAGATTCTTAATTTTTCCAAAATCTTCTATATTTAGAATCTATAAAAATATTAAAATCATGATCTTCAGAAATTATTCTTGCAATGGTGTCAGGATCTAAATTATCAATCGTTCTAAAAGTAAATCTTGTATCTAATTTTAACAATGCTGTAGATAGAATCGTCCCAGCAACTAATCCGTCACAGTTTCTTCTAGAAATCAAAAAAATGTCTTTATCAATATTTGAGTAAATTCTTTCACCATTGAATTTAAGAGCAGTTTCAAGCTCCTTTTTAACCATTATTATTTATTCTAATTGTGCTATTACTGCAGAATATTTCCAATTTGAAGGAATTTTACCATTATTTTTGTAATATTTAGAAATTCTATGAATCTTTGATTCTATTAATTCTAATGAACGAACATTTCTATGATCGCTATTATGAGTTTTTAAATGTTTTTGAAGTCCTAATGCTTTCTGTACTAATTTATTCAAATCTTCAGGCATTGTAGAATTTATATTATTATCATTTAGAACAGTTGTTATAGATTTTCCTAATATTGGTTTGACAAGAGGTATTGCATGTTCATTTCTAAGTTTTAATCCAATTTCACTTGGTGATAATCCATCGTTAGATAATTTCACAATAAGTTCTACTATTTCCTTTGGTTTTTGATTAATCCAAGTTAGGGGCATCTTTAGTGCTGGTCTAATTGAATGAGATTTTCCATGAGTATGAGCATGAGTTCGAGCCATATTGATATTAATTTTTTTGTATATCTTAAATGTTACTTAATTATAACATTTCGTATAATAAAAGTTAAATAATTGAATTGGAATGGTAAGATTAGAATGAATAAGTTAAATATCTTGATAGCAACTGCAATAGTAATGATGCTCGGAGCTGCTTTCTTAGGACCTCAATTCAGCTATAGCACAATATACTGGTGGTGGGGGAGGTAGTAGCGGAGCCTCATCATTAGAAGAACAATTAAAGTTAGCTAAAGAAAAGCTTGCAGATTGCTGGACAAGAAGGAGCTTATGGTTCAGGAACTTCGATGGTAACTGGTGATACTAACCAAACCCTCCTATTTATAGGAATACTAGTGGCAATATTTGGTGGCGTTGCGGCTGCATTCTTCATCATGAGTAGAAGTAGAACAAGAAGAGAACCAGCTAGATAATAAACTATTTTTTTTTATTTTAAAAATAAAATTATTCAATCATAATAAAGTTTCAATTAATTAGAATTTATTAAATCAATTAAAAACAGCCAAATATCTATAAAAGTTTTCAAATTTATTATAAATTTTGAAAAAGTTAATGCATATATTAATACACCAAAATGTATATATCATAGCCTTTGATTGCTATATTATATGGTAGTGGGTGCTATCACCAATCTCAGTGCAATGATTAGTAACGGATTTCATAGTCTAATTCAACAGATAGGTCCAAACTATGATCCATTGTTCTACGACGTTATGGTGTATATTTTCGGTACAATATTGTTTGCAGTCTTCCTGCTTGGAGTAATTTCATTTTGGCTAAGAAGAAAAGGACTTGGCGGAGCTTCTGCAAAAGAACGTTGGACACAAGAATTAGAGAAATACTTTGAAAGAGAACAGATTGGTTTAATTCCAGACGAAAAACATCACTGGTAAACCATCATTATAATGATGGTTTGTTTCACAAACAAACCATGTTTAATCTTTTTTTATTTACTTTACTTTTTTTAAATGACTAAGTTTTTCAATTTAAAAATAAATGTAAAATGTTATTGATATTTAAAAATGCATAACAAAATGCTATTGACTTAGTTCTTATTGAATGAACAATTTCTAAATTATATATAATATAGTCCTGTTAATTTAAGGAAATAGATTTAGCTGTAAATGTCCTATTTCTAATCTATGAGCATTAGATTTTTTGAAAGAAATAGAGGACATCTACCTTTATTGTAATGTATTCTTTGTATTTGTATTTTCTTTTTGGTCTGAGTTTAAGAAATACATATAATGCATTGGAACCTTTTAAGGATCAAAAAAGAAGTCATGTTGTCATATGGGATTGGATTCAACGATTTGGTTCATGTCAGATCTATAACAAACACAGAAGAGTTTCTGCATTCATAATAGATGAGACTATTATCCAGATTGGTGATGAAAATTTCTCTGGTTGTGGATTTGTATTGAACCAATTCATAAATCGGTGCTTGGAATACATATATTTCTGAAGAAAGAAACATGTTTGTAGCGGAGAAATTTCTTCGATCTCTTGTCTCCAAATATGGCAGACATACAGTTTATACAGATGGCGGAACATGGTATCCACCGCAAGCCTGTACTTTTCTACATTTGAAACATAGATTGCATTCGCCTTCCTTTAGAGAAGAGTCTTATCGAGAGGGTAATACAGTATTTCAAAGATAGAACCGAATCTTTTGATGATTATTATCCTTGTTGTATTAACAACAATAACAAAAAGAAAAATAATTGTGATCTAGAACATGTATACAATTGGATAAAGTTGTTCATCTACTTGTATAATACAACAATTAGTAGAAATAAAGTTCCATTTGTGAATAGAGGTGAATTAATCTTAAGTTAACGGAGCCCAATATAGTAATATCATCCAATATAGTAATATCATAATACAATTTCCATATGTTAGTATATGTTAATACTTGTATAGTAAATTAAATATTAAAAATAAAAAAAGAGTAGGTTATGTTAAATAACTTGCCACGGTCTAGTCGCAAAAGTTACTCCAAGTCCAACGCCAATCACTATTACTTGATACCATACACTTAACCATGGTATTGGTTTTAATATTGCGGGACCAGTTACTTGAACTGTTTGACCAGGGCCCAATCCTGGACCTACGGTTGCAACATTAAGCTGGGTATGTACGTGATATATTCCGGGTTCTAGGGCTTTTGCAGTTAGTGTGTATGGAATTGTAGCCTGTGGTTGAATCTCAAATACGTTACCTGGTGGGTCTCTAGAAGTAAATTCCCATCTATTGCCGGCATTTGTGGATTCACTAAAGAGAGAGATCCATGCTCTTAATGGTCTATTTACAAGACTTTGTAAGGTACCAGTTACTGTTAGTTCTTCTCCAGTTTTCAAGGTTTGTGCTGAAAATGCTTCATCTTGGATTCTTACGAATCTACTTTGAAGCTGTGCCTGAACACCATGACCTTCAGCATCTTTAACTGGAATAAGGGTTACTGCAGTGGACATCACAATAACTATAGCTATAGTTACCGCTAATGCACTTTTTATCATATTCGTATAGTAGGAAAGATGAATAACATGGATATATGCTTTGCTGTTTTTGGTTTATCTCATTACCTTTAAAATCTTAAATAGTTATTATGGATAAAATCAACAACAAATCTTGTTTTAATTTCTTTTTGTTGGATAATATTATACAAATGAATAGCAAAATTTAAAAAGGCATGTTTATACACTATAATTATATGACTTTACCAAAAGGATATGCTCCAGGTGGAGGGAGAGCTGAAGGTGCTGGTCCTCGTGATGAGATAGAACGTATGATAGGTCGTAGAGTTGAACACATGAATGGAGTTTTTGTTATGGGATTCATCTTATGTTGGATTGCAACTGCTGGTGGTATATATGTTGGAGTAACTGTATATCCGTGGGCTTATCCATTACCTAGTGGAATGTTTGCAGGATCGGTACTCACCGTCATAGAAGTATTAGGATTAATATTTATCATAAAAATTGCAAACGAAAAACCAATGCGCCCATAAAACTTTTTTTATTCTATTTAATAAAACTTTTTTATAAAATTCTATTATTAGGTTATTTTTTTATAATACAATATAGATACAAGATAAGGAACAAATTATTTCAATAAAAAAATAAAATTTTATATACAACATTCGAGAGTAGTTTGTTAATGGTCTGGCTACGACGTACAACGCACTATCTATTCATAGTAGTCGTTGCTGTTAACAGTACATTATTAACTATCAATGCTGGTGACTATATCTTCTATACCGATTGGGCTTGGACTTCATTTGTCGTATTTTCTATTTCACAATCTACTATGCTTGTGGTAGGAGCGATTTATTACATGCTCTTCACAGGAGTTCCAGGTACAGCTACATATTATGCAACAATTATGACGATATATACATGGGTTGCAAAAGGTGCATGGTTTGCTTTAGGATATCCATATGACTTTATAGTAGTTCCAGTTTGGATACCTTCTGCAATGTTATTAGACCTATCATATTGGGCTACAAGGAGAAACAAACATGCAGCCATTCTAATAGGCGGAACACTTGTTGGAATGTCATTGCCTGTATTCAATATGATAAACCTGTTGCTAATACGGGATCCGCTAGAAATAGCATTCAAATATCCTAGACCTACGCTACCGCCGTATATGACTCCTATCGAACCTCAGGTCGGTAAGTTCTACAACAGCCCTGTAGCTTTAGGTGCAGGAGCAGGTGCAGTGCTTAGTGTGCCAATAGCAGCATTAGGTGCAAAGTTAAACACTTGGACATATAGGTGGATGGCAGCCTGGAGTAAATGGGATTAAAAATCCTTCATTTTTCTTTTAATTTTTTTGAAATTCTTTAGATTCCTTAATTTATTATAAATACAATTTATATTTTTATATTTTTTAAAATTTTCAAATTTCCTTTAATATAAATAGTAGGTAGATTAAATTATAATAAAAAATTAGTTGTTTTGTTTTTTGTTATAAATTTTATGTATTAACTTTAAAGGATTCCAATATTTCATTAATATTAGAATTTGTTTTATTTTTATCTGAAACAATATCTTGGATTGCAGGAGGATACTTTAAATAATTATCTATTTCCATTGATATTCTTTCATCATAGGATGGAATATTCTCATTTTGGTAGAATATGCCAATAGGTATTCTATCTCCCCATTCATTTGATTTCTCAATAATTCTTGAAGCAATTTCAGAATATTGATCTGCTTCTTTTAATTCTCCATTATAACCAGAATTTTCTAATTTATAAATCCGCGGAATGGGTTTTCCATTCGTTTGATCAGTATTGTCCATTCCTTGAAACCATTCCTTGGTATTTATATCATTGTAAGTTGGACAAGGTTGTAGGATATCTACAAAGGCTAATCCTTTATGTTGTATAGCCTTTATTATCAAATCTTTCAGATGTCTTATATCATATGCATAGCCTCTTGCAATAAAAGTAAAACCAGAAATAAAAGCAAGTGCTATTGGATTAATAGAATCATTAACGTTAGGTTGAGTTAATGATTTTGTTTTCATTCCTAATTTTAATGTAGGTGAAGCTTGTCCTTTTGTTAATCCATAAACTCCATTATTATAAATTATATATGTCATATCTATGTTTCTCCTTCCGGAATTGACAAAGTGTCCCACACCTATTCCAAGACCATCTCCATCCCCTCCAACGGCAATTACCTCAAGTTCAGGATTACATAATTTAGCTCCTTGAGCAAAAGGAAGTACTCTTCCATGTAATGTATGTATTCCATATGTATGAATAAAATGGGGTGTTTTTCCTGAACATCCAATACCTGAAAAAATGGCAGCTTTATGAGTAGGAATTTTTAGTTCAGCTAATGCCATTTGTATAGCATTTAATATTCCAAAATCGCCACAGCCAGGACACCAATCATTATGTACTTCTGTTTTATAATCTGCTAGTTTAAGTGCCATAATCTAAAACAATTCTCCTCTTATCAGTATTATTATTTACTATCTCCTTTATTACTCTATAGATTTCATCACATGAAATAGGCCTACCATTATATTTTACTATTTCATAGTCTATATCTCTCTGCAAATTCTGTTTGATAAGCTTTGCTAATTGAGATGAATAATTCATTTCTATGTTAATAATTGTTTTAGCTGAATGTAACAATTCTTTTAATAATTGTTGGGGAAAAGGATTTAATAACTTAATTTGGACAAATTTTATTTTTATTCCTTCTTTGTTTAGCTCATCTAAGGTATCAAGAATAGCTCCCTTTGTTGATCCCCAACTAGTAATTACAATATCAGAATTTCCATTATAGGATAAAGCTTTGTCTTCATCTGGTATTGTCTGTAAAATTAATTCTAATTTGGTCATACGCTTATTCATCATTTTTATTCTAACTGTAGGATCTTCTATGATGTGTCCTTCTTCATTGTGCTCATCACCTGTATTCCAAAAAATGCCATTTTCTGTACCAATCGGTGTTCTAGCAGAAATTGGTTCATTTTCTTTCAATTCAAATCTTTTAAAATGTTCTAGTTTTTTGTGATTTTGTTCTTTATTATTAATTTTAGTAATGAAATATCCTCTATCAATATTTATCTTATTTGGATCAAAATTTTTACAGGTCATTATACTACTTGCTATTGCTTTGTCAAGTAAATGAATTACTGGTAATTGAAAAATGTCTGCAAAATTAAATACTTTTAATGTATCATAAAAACTTTCTTCAATATCTCCTGATGCAAAAACTATTCTAGGAAATTCTCCATGACCTGCATTGATTGCAAATAATAAATCTCCTTGCTCATGTCTAGTAGGTAGACCTGTTGAGGGACCTGCTCTTTGATATAGTGACACTACTATAGGAACTTCATTAATACCTGCCCATCCTAATGCCTCTGCCATTAATGAAAAACCAGGCCCAGAGGTTGCAGTTGAAGTTCTAGTTCCAGTCAAAGCACCACCAATAGCCATAGTTATTGCAGCAATTTCATCTTCTGTCTGCATTACCAATACTGATCCTTTTTTACCATCCATTTGTTCTATTATTTGATTTGATTCTAAAAATTCACTATCTTCACTTGCAGGTGTTATAGGATAATATGTTTGAAATCTACATCCTGCAACTATTTTACCTAATGCCGATGATTGACTTCCTTGTACTAAAATAACATTAGAAAAATCTCTTTTATTTTCGTAAAAACTAAATTTATTATTTTGAAATCTCTGTTCAGAATAATTATAGGCATACTCAGCAGCTGCTATATTGATTTCTGCAATTTTTGGCTTTGTTCTAAATATATAGTTTATTGCTCGTGATAACGCTTGACGATTAATATTAATAAATGATAAAGATATAGATAATGCCAGGACGTTTATCATTCTTGCAAGTTTACTCAATGCAGGATTATTGGTATGTTCTGAAAAGTTTTTTAATACTTGATAATAGGGAATTCCATAACATTTTATAGAGTTTTGTTGTATATTTTCTACTAATTTTTTGATTGTAAATGGCTCACTGCCGTTGTAATTAAAATATTCTATTATCTTATTTTGGGCATCTTCATCTAATGTTGGAATTTCATTTATTGATGTTTCAATCAGTTCAGAATTAAATATAATGATTCCATTAGTAGACATATTTTTTGCATGTCTAAATACAGTCTCTGCATCAAAAGATACCAGAATATCTATAGATTCCTTATGTGATTGTATTTGTTTATTTGATACTCTAACAGTAAAATAGCTATGTTCTCCTTTTATATTAGAATAATATTCTCTTTTTCCAAAAATATATAGTCCATCTTCTGCACAAGTTTTAGAAAAGATATTAGCAGCAGAATCAACACCACTTCCTTGAGCTCCACCTATTACCCAAGTGAGCTCATTTACAGCTTTATCTGTCATCTATAAATTATATGGTACCTTTATGTAATAAATATCTTAAAAATAGAATTTACCCACCACCAGTAACGGCATCATGTAAACAACATTCACAAGAATTAGTTTCTCCACAATATGGACATACGCACATACATATTTCAATAGAATTTCCACAGTAATCGCATAAATTTTCATTCTCTCCTATATGGTTTTTGGTTGTGGTATTCATTTTTAATATAGTAATACACTTTCTTATAAATAATTATTATATAAAGTTAAATTTATTTGAATTAATGGTATTTAAAAAGATTTAAGTTTTAATTGTGATTATTCGAATTATGTCTAATGAAGAAATTGAAAATGAATTTGAGGAGGACTTGAAAGAAAATTATGATGAATTCGAGAATATAGATAATTTTGATGAGGACTAAATATGAAAAAATGGATATTATTTTATTGATATTAAAATCTTATATAATAAACAATCTTTTTCTATTATTCCAATGCTATAAATAAATAAAACAAGTTAATTTTTTTATGGTTTCTGAAGATTCAGAATATGATAGAATGCACAATGCTATTTGTTTTATTATAGCAAATCTAAAAGAAGAAGGAATAGATATAAAAACTAAATTTGAAAAAGACTCTGGTTTTATTGGACTATATACATCCAATACTTCAATTCTAAAAAGAGCTAAAATTAGTTTAAATGAAATATTAGAATTATCATATTCCACAGCTGAACATCATCCCTATTGGAATATAATATATAATACTTCTGAAATAGCAAAAACTACACTAGATAATTGGGATGAAAATTTTAGTCATGATCAAATACAAGAAATGCTTTGGAGAAACCGTGAAATTAAAAATACTCTAAGCAGATTAGAAAAATAATAGTAACTCTATTTTTTTTAATTTATTACTGGTAGCAATAATAACCATATAAATTTAATAGTATTAAAAATATTAAAGATTTATTTAATGAAATGGATTATAATATTATTTGTAATCACTTTAGCTTTTTTAGTATTATTTAAATTTCTGTATTTCGGAGGATCAAATCCAATTTTAAATTTGTCTACTAGTTTAGGAAATAATTCTCAAACATCTTTTTATCTAAATGGTTCTATTTTTTCTTTAATTTTTATTGGAGATAAAATTCATGTTAAAGATAATAACAATTTTGATGATTCTTTTAAATTTAGAGAAAGAAAAAGAAAAAGTAAACATTGTAGATTTTTTAACAAATAGTTTAATAGATATTATTTCTAAAGGTGATTCAAGTTTTCCTATAGAGCAAGTACTTTCAAATTCAAATATTACAACCTATGATAATACTGATAATTTAAAAAAACTACTTCTTCTTAATGGTAGTTGGAATTTAGATGTAAGAAATGGAAATATTGTTTCCTTTGATGCTAAAATATCTACAATCAATAAAGATGGAATTTCTCCACATATTTATGAAATTCTAAATCTAGTTGTAAATAATAATATGCCTATTAAATTATCTCAAAATGATAGTACTATTATAGAAGGTAGAGCAGATATAATAACTCCTAATAATATTAAAAATATAGACCTTTATTTAATTTTGCAAGAAAATACAATAAGTATTATTTTAGAACCTAAAATATTAGGAAATGATTATAATGGACAACCTATTTATGGATTAACTAATTATGTAAAAAATTAGTATATTTAGCCAATTACTATTTCAAAATAATTACTGATAACTTTCTTTACTATATCAAGTACACTGAAAACTAAAGCTATAATAGATGCTTTCTAATAATTTAAAATAATGACAATTTCTCTTGAGGCAATTGAGTTTGAGCCCAAGGGCATCAAATTTAAGAGTTTACCTAATGAACAATTAGTTCAAGGAACCACATTAGTAAAGCGAGGTTTTGCTCATATGCAAAAACATGGTGTTATTATGGATGTTACTAATGTAGAACAGGCACAGATTGCAGAAGATGCAGGTGCTGTTGCAGTCATGGTTTTAGATAAATTACCTTATGATGTTAGAAAGGCTGGAGGAGTGGCTAGAGCTGCAAGTATTAAAGTTATTGAAGCAATAATGAATGAAATTACAATACCACTTATGGCAAAATGTAGGATTGGGCATATATCAGAGGCAAAGATACTTGAAGTGATAGGTGTTGATATGATAGATGAGAGTGAAGTTCTTACACCTGCAGACGAAGAAAATCACATATGGAAATGGGACTATACCACTCCTTTTGTAAATGGTGCAAAGAATTTAGGTGAAGCACTGAGACGAATAGAAGAAGGAAGTTCTATGATTAGGACTAAAGGTGAACCTGGAACTGGGAATATTGCAGAGGCGGTCAGGCATATCAAACAAGTTAATAATGATATCAGAAAACTTCGATCTTTTTATATTAACAAAGACGAACAAGAATTAATTAAATTTTCCCGTGAACTCAAAGTTTCTTATTCATTAATTAAAGAAACTGCTAAACTATCTAAATTACCAGTAGTAAATTTTGCAGCTGGTGGTATATCAACACCTGCAGATGCAGCATTAGTTATGAATTTAGGTTGTGATGGTGTTTTCGTTGGTTCTGGTATTTTTAAAGCTGAAGATCCAGAACAAAGAGCAAAGTCAGTAGTGTTAGCTACAACGTATTATGATGATCCTAAAATAATTATGGAAGCTCAAAAATTAGTAGATGAAAAAAAATCACTAGTCGGTCTGGATACTAAAAGTCTTGAATTACGTATGCAAGAAAGAGGTCCTATTATTTGAGTAGTATTAAGATAGGAGTATTAGGAATTCAAGGAGATATAGAAGAAAACGTATTATCAATAGAAGAAGCATTAAAAAATCAAAACTTACAAGGAACAGTAGAATCAGTTCGCTATTCTGAATCCATAGCAGAATTAGATGGTTTAATATTACCAGGTGGTGAAAGTACAGTAATTGGAAATTTGCTATCTATTCAAGGTAAAGTCTTTCAAACTATAGAAAAGAGAATCACTGAAGGTATGCCGGTATTAGGAACATGTGCTGGTTTGATAATGTTGTCAAAACGAGCATATGATAAAGTTGTTGGAGAGACAAAACAAAAATTATTTGGAATGTTAGATGTTGTAATTGAAAGAAATGCATTTGGAAGACAACATGAGTCTTTCGAAGTAGATCTTGAAATTCCAATTTTAGGAAGGGATCCTTTTAGAGGAATTTTCATAAGGGCACCTATAATAAATAACGTTGGAGAGAATGTAACTATTCTAACCAAACTCAATGATAAAATTGTAGCTGTTAAACAAAATAATATTATTGGAACATCTTTTCATCCTGAACTTTCAGCAGATAGGAGATTGCACGAATTATTTATCAAAGATATCTTAGAATTTAGCAAAAATTAAGTTTTTCCTAACATGCGGGGGGTGGGATTTGAACCCACGAACCTCTAAAGGACGGGATCACCCATTTTTTTGATCTTAAGTCCCGCGTCTCCAAAATTTTTGTTATTTGGCCAGGCTCTACGACCCCCGCCTTATTATGCAAAGTCGGATAACCCTGATATTAAACTTTACAATATAACTCTATAACATTAATTCCGTTTAGTATATTTTTATATTTAACTAATTAAATTTGATTAATTATGGAAATGGTACTGCCCTAAATGGAAGTCTAAATGGCACATCATCTTCCTCTTCCTTTTCTTCTTTTATATTATCATCATTATTATCATCATTATCATCATCAAATAATTCTTTTAAAGACCTATCCTCAAAATCCTCTTCTCCTCCTTCTCCTCCTTCTCCTCCTTCTCCTCTTCTACTACTATCATCTTTGCTATCTTCATTATCTTCTGCCTCTTCTCCTCCTTCTCCTCTTCTACTACTATCATCTTTGCTATCTTCCTTTCCTAGTACAATATAATTATAAGATAAAATATCAATACTTACAAATAGTAAAATACTTAGTAAAAATGAAAGGTATATTTCTTTTCTAAGCAACTGCAGGTCATTAGTCATATTATTTTGAATTATATTAGCCTTAAGTAACGTATTACTAGCTAATAATACTAATACATTTAATAGAAATAATTTCTATATGAAAATATAATTACATTGTTGTATATTTTAATAATTAAAACTTATTATTTGATCTTATGTGAATTAACAAAAGTTATTGTCTTATCCTATTCTTTTAATTTTTGAACCGCACTTTGGACACATTGTATTATCATGCTTAGTTCCACATATCATACAATAATAGTTAATCTTTTTAGAATTAAACATAGAAAATTTTTCTCCTCCAAACTTTCTCATTTCTCTTCTTCTTATGTAAAAACTTAAAAATAATACTATTGGAATTATTACAATTATTGAATAGGGAAACGGAATTATAAAAGAAATTACAATACTAATTGTAAAATATATTGATATCCATTTTAATTGTTGTAAAATAAAATTTTTATTATGCACTAATTACATTGTATATTTCATATAAATAAATTTGATCTTTATTAAATTTTTTCAACTTCTGAACTATTAATTAATATAACCAAAAGATTCGTATTGTATCTAAATAACTATAAATGATTGATATAACTTTAGGACATACTCCTGATGCTGATGATGCTTTTATGTTTTATGGATTAGCTAGTGGAAAGATAAGATCAAATGAATTTCGTATAAATCATGTAATTGAAGATATTGAAAAGCTCAATAAACGTGCATTGAATAATGAATTAGATATAACAGCTATATCTGTTCATGCCTATGCATTTCTTAAGGATTATATAATTTTGCGAAGCGGAGGAAGTTTTGGAGTGAATTACGGTCCAATAGTTTTAGCAAAAGAGATTTTTTCAAAAGGAGATTTAACCAAAAAGGTAATAGCTATACCTGGCAAGATGACCTCTGCATATCTATTGTTATCTCTTTTTTTAGGCAATTTTAAAGAAAAAGAATTACCTTTTCATCTTATACCTCAGGCAATAATAGACAACCATGTTGATGCAGGTTTAGTGATTCATGAAATTCAAATTACATATAATTTATTAAATCTACATAAAATTATCGATTTAGGATCATGGTGGCATAATCTCACAAATGGTTTGCCCGTACCATTGGGTATAAATATTGCAAATAATAAAACATTAACACTGGAACAGATTAGAAATTTTGACTCTTTATTTAAAAATTCTATAATTTATGGTTTAAATAACATGGAAGAAGCATTGGATTATGCAATGAAATATGGAAGAGGTCAATCAAAAGATATGATATCTAAATTTGTTAAAATGTATGTGAATGAAATTACTGTTGATATGGATAAAAGTGGAAAAAAATCTATTGAACGAATTTTTCAAATGGCATCTGAAAAAAATCTTATATCTCCCTTCCAAATCTATTTTGCGTAATTTAGAATTTTATAAAATTATATTATATACTCTAATTCTTATTTAATTAGAATTACAATCAATAAATCCTTAATAATCATCTTCATTATTATAATTACTTTAATATAATGTAAAATGAATCTATGTTTTTATAAATTTTAAAATATTTGATTTTTATGTGGTGTTAAAAACCATAATCTTAAATCTATATTTTTAAAACTTTAAGGATTATATAAAAAGATAACGGTTTGTTATAGTAGATTGTAAATTTCTGATATCATTCTTGATTTGTATAAAACTATTAGTATTTTTTTAATATCTCAAAAAAGGTATCTCGTTGAGCAGGTTCTCTTTTTATTTCTTTAATCAAATTTACAAGTTCTTGTATTGATATCCCACTAGCTTTTCCAGCAGCGCGAAATATTTCTTCTGAAAAAGCTGTACCAACTAAATCATTACCTCCACATGTAAGTGCTACCTGTGCTATTTTTTTACCTAGAGAAACCCAATATACTGATATATTATCTAAAACATTTCTTAATAACAATCTAGCAATAGCTATTATTCGTAGATCATAATTAGATGGACTTTCCCTAACAATCAACTTTTTCTTCTCTAATTCTGTATTCTCTAGACTAAATTTAAGTGGTATAAAAGTATTGAAACCATGAGTTTTTTTATTAAGTTCTCTTATTTTTATAATATAATCTATAATATGTTCTGGTTTCTCAATATGTCCAAAAAGCATAGTAGAATTAGTTTTCAAACCAATTTCATGAGCTTGTCTAGCTGTATCGAGCCATTCCTCTCCTGAACATTTTCCTCGTACAATAGTATTTCTTATATCCGAGCTAAAAATTTCTGCTCCTCCTCCAGGAAGTGCATCCAAACCAACATCCTTTAATCTCAATAAAATTTCTTTAACTGAGTTTTTGGTTAATTTGGATATAAAAAAAATTTCGGCAGGAGTAAGAGCTTTAACTTTTACAAAGGGGAATTCTTTTTTTATATTCTTTATCATATTTTCATAATATTCTAATCCAAGTCTAGGATGGAATCCACCCACTATGTGTAATTCTGTAGCACCCATTTGTTCTATAGCTATTCTAGCTCTTTCAACTATCTGTTCATTAGTTAATGTATAAGCATCATCTTCATGTTCTTTTCTATAAAAAGCACATAAAGAACAACTTGCTGCGCAAATATTAGTATAATTTAAATAATATGATGAAACAAAAGTCACTGTATTTCCTTTATACCTTCTTCTAATTTGATCAGCAACAGAACCTAAAATGAATAGATTTTCTTTAAATAGTTGTAAACCATCATTATATGTTAATTCTTCTCCAGCTAATACTTTTTCAATAGCTTGTGTAGGTTTTGATATAATACTGTTAATATTATTAGTAATCAATTTAGTATGTCAATTAACTTATTAGTTGATATATATTCTTCTATATTATAAAGGATATAATATTCGCTTGTAAAGAATAAATAGAATAATCAAACTATAATTTTTAATTGCAGAATAGTTTAAGTTGTATTGTTTCGAAATCGGAAATTGGAGATATTTTAAATAATGTATTAGAAGGAGAAAGACTTAATCTTCATAATTGTAAGGAATTGCTAAAATCTGATGATATATATACAATTGGCTTGGTTGCTAATACTCTTAGAAAAACTCTTTTTGGTAATACAGCCACTTTTATAAATAATATTATTTTGAATTATACGAATGTTTGTGTAACCTACTGTAAATTTTGTGCTTTTTATCGACCTCCAGGTCATGCAGAATCCTATACACACAATATCAAAGATATACTGAAGAGAATCACATTGTCAAAAGAAATGTTTGGAATTACTCAAATCCTTTTTCAAGGTGGGCATAATCCAAATTTATCTATTGAATATTATGAAGAAATCTTCAAGGAAATAAAAAAATTCTATCCTTCAATTGCCATTCATGGTCTTTCTGCTTCTGAAATTGATATGATATCTAAAGTCGAAAGAAGTAGTACTAAAGAGATCTTATCTAGATTACAAGACGCAGGATTAAATTCATTACCAGGAGCAGGAGCAGAAATTCTTGATGACAAGGTAAAATCAGTAATCAGTCCGCTTAAGATAAAAAGTAATCAATGGTTAAACATTATGAAGGAAGCACATGAGCTTGGAATCAAGTCTTCAGCAACAATGATGTATGGAACTGTAGAAACTGATGATGAGATTGCACAACATATAATGAAAATATCTGATTTGCAAGAAAAAACTAATGGATTTATAGCTTTTATTCCTTGGGGATTTGAACCTAATAAGACTCAAATGCAAGCAGAAGGAATTGCTAAATATTCTTCTGGAGGATTAAGATTACTAAAAATGATAGCAATCTCGAGAATAATGTTTTATGGACTAATCTCTCATATTCAATCATCTTGGCTTACAAATGGAATTGGAATGGCACAATTGGCTCTTTATTTTGGTGCTGATGATTTTGGTGGAACGTTGATAGGTGAAGAAGTAGTAAGTGCAACTGGAGCACGATCAACTGAACTTACCTCTACTAATATTATTGAATCTATTAAACAAGCAGGTTTTTCTGCTGCAGAACGAGATAATTTTTATAATATAATAAAAAATTTCTAATTGTCATATTCTTAGAGAGTATTATGAATACATTAATGTAATATTCAACTATGTATTAGATAACATAGACTATTTTTAAGTAAAAAACTCAATAGTAATACAAGTACGTTTAAATGTCCTCTTTAGCAGATTAATTCTTTATATGCCTGTTGGTATTGATGATATGGCAATTTATGTTCCAAAGTTATATCTCGATTCAAAGGATTTTGCAATAGCTAGAGGAATAGATCCTCATAAACTAGAAAATGGGATAGGAATATATAAAATGGCCATGGTTGATACTAATCAGGACCCTGCTTGTATGGCAGCGAATGCCTGTTTAAAATTAATGCAAAAAAATGATCTTAAACCACGCGATATCGGTAGAATGTATGTTGCAACTGAATCAGCATTAGATGAATCAAAAGCTATGAATTCCTTTGTCATTGGAATGCTTGAGCAGATTTATGGTGAGGGATCTTTTGAACATGCAGGTGGAATAGAATGTAAGTTTGCCTGCGTAAGTGGCTCCTATGCATTATATGATAATGCTAATTGGATTAGAGCAGAAGAAAATAATGATAGAGCTGCGATTGTTATTGTAAGTGATATTGCAAAATATGATTTAGGATCAACTGGAGAGTATACACAAGGAGCAGGTGCAATAGCTATGTTAGTAAAAGAAAATCCTAGATTAGTTGCTTTTGATCCTAAAGTTACTTCTACAATAATTAAAAATGAATATGATTTTTATAGACCTTTAGGAAGGGACACTCCTCTAGTTAATGGAAGTTATTCTAATTACTTGTACCTAATTCAAATTAAAAAAGCATTTGATAGTTACCGAGAAAAAGCAATTAAAACTAAATTAATTCAATTAAAAGAAGATGAATCAATAACAGATAAAATTGATTACATTAGCGTACATTTACCTTATCGAAAAATGGGTGAAAAAGCATTAGCATATCTTCTACGACATGAATGGAGAAATTTACCCAGGTGGAAACAAATAATAGAAGAAGTAGGAATGAATGAACCTGCTCCAAAAGATCCTCGAGGAACAATTGAATCCATATTAGCTGATAAGGATTTTATGAAAGAAGATGACAAGTTCAGAAAAGCATTTATACGTACTTCTTTTTTCAAAAAAGTTTTTGAACAAAAAATGGCTAGCTCTCTTGAAGCTTCATCTATAATAGGAAATCTTTATACTGCATCCATGTATATGGGATTAAGAAGTCTATTAGAATTCGAATATAAGAAAAACATTGA
This sequence comes from uncultured Nitrososphaerales archaeon, assembly GCA_963840085.1. Taxonomy (GTDB): domain Archaea; phylum Thermoproteota; class Nitrososphaeria; order Nitrososphaerales; family Nitrososphaeraceae; genus TH1177. The sequence continues at coordinate 35,162 of CAWIYT010000228.1, read as the reverse complement.
CTTAGAAAATAAAAGAATAGGATTTGGATCGTATGGAAGTGGAAGTAGTGCCATGGTTTTTAGTGGCGTTATACAATCTACCTATAAAGAAATTGTTAAAGACATGGATTTAGAAAAAGAAATAGGCGAACGTTCTAAATTGGATATGCAGGAATATATTAGTCTTCATTCAAACGAAAGAAAAATTAATGACCCAATATCAAATCCCAAAAAGGAATTTGTTTTAGTAAAAATTGGTGGCAATACTGCAGATAAGGCTGGATTAAGAGAATATGTTTTTTGTAACTAAAAATAATTTTTATTAGTTTAATATTATCTAAATTCTATACCTGTATCCAAGAAACCTGCAAGTAACAAGATTATTATAGAGAGAATCACAGTTAGTCTTCCATAGTTAATAATTTTTGAGCGGATTATGTTAATATATTCTAATTCTCTATTTTCAATAATTTTTGCTTCTGTATCTTTTCCAAAGCTTTTGATATGAATTATATAACTTGCAAAAGTAATAATTACTAATACAATTTTAATCAACAACAAAATTCCATAATCTGTTTCAATAAAATTATATGGATATTCAAAAAAAAACCTCGAGTTATATAATCCTGTTAACATCAAAATAATAAATGAAGGAAATGCAATGGTATTAAATCTTCTACCAATTTTTATCATGATTATAATTCTTTCTTCCATTGAATTTCCAATATGCTTTAACATGGGAGCAAGAATTATTCCAATAAAAATTGATCCACCAACCCAAATGCTTGCTGATAATAGGTGAATCCATATAATAAAACCATCAATTATATTCATAGCGCGTCAGTGTTAGTCTAAAGCATATAAATCACTTTAATGTATCTTTTATAGTGTTATGTGATAATTATAATTAAGAAACATTTTAATTCTTTTTTTGAAACTTTATCTATAATATATGTTCCTTAGTAAAAGAAGAATTGTACTTTTTGGAGTAATAGGTGTTTTAGCAATTACAATTATTCTCCTTCCACGAATTCAATATTTTGTTAATGCTCCTGATGTGAATGCAATTGATTTTAAACTGTCGTCTGTTAATATTACTAATCTTTCAAATAATACTAATAATATTGAACTACTCTTACTTTTTGATGTTTCTAATCTATCTGAAAAATCTGCAACGACCTCAAAAGTTGAATATGATCTTTTTGGAGATAATGAATTATTAGGTCATGGCGTTTTATCTTATGAAGATATTCCATTAAATGGTAGACCACAATTTTCTCCAGGACAAACCACTACTTTAAAATCTCCAATTGTTCTTCAACCATCTGATACAAATATAGATATAATTAAAAAACTAATAAACAATCCAGACTCAATAAATAGTATAAGATGGAATGTTAAGGGATCAAGTCAGATAGAATCAGCATTTGTTATTCTTCAAAAAGACTTCAGTGATGTTCTCTAATTTTTAGAGAATAAAATAAATGAAATTTTTTGTATATTCTGTTAATTTCTATAGCTGATTTGATAGTCCTCTTTTTTTTGTATCAAGAATAACCCATTGTTCAATCCAGTTACATTTTGCAGGACTATATTGGCTTGTTTCATCCTCTGTAGAACATAAATGTTGAAAAGTACAACCAAAACATGGTGCTCCTTCTACACTAGCAATCTCAATGGGTCTTCTGTCTACTTTTAATTGTGGTATTTTTTTAACTATCAGTTTATATGTCCATCTACCTTTGTATAATATTCTTTCTCTAGAAATAAGAGATTGTTTTTCAAGATTTCCAACTAATCTTGATCCATCCCTGCTGTCTATAGAGAATGATTTACAAAGTTCTGTTTGACATATTCCTATTTCTCCACTATCTACTATTGCTTGAAATACTTGTTCTGTTAATTCACTTTTATTTTTTGGAGGCAATTTTGGGTTATTTTCATTTGAAGACAAAATATATTATTTTTAAGTATATTTGATATAAAAATCTAATGTATTGTGCATATAATATCTAGTATAGTATAGCCAGTTAATTTGTTTAATATCTATATAAATAAGTAGTAATTATAATTTTGAAAGTTCAAAAAATATTAATACTTTTTATTTTTAGAATTATTCCAAAATATCATTTAAATGAAAAAAATATTATTTATTATATTTTTCACATTTTTTATATTTCTCAATTACAAATCAAAATTAGCTTTTTTTGAACTATTTTCTTTAATAACTTTCATTATTAATGAAGGTTTTTGTTTTTCATGATTAGTAAGATATGGATTTCCTTCAAAATATAATTGTGTAGTATACATAGATTGATCTGGAATTCCTACTTTAACATGAATGTAACTAGGACGGATAAAATCACCTTCACCATATTGCTTAGGATGTATAGTGTCTGATACATATTTTCCTTCATTGTCAGTTTGAATTTTTCCTAAGTATAAATCTCTCATTGTCATATTTTCCATTAGAGTCATCTTGTCAAAATCCAATACTGCTCCCTTAACCGGATTACATTGCATATCTAGAACTCTGCCACTTATAATCAATCTATCTCCTTCTCGGAATATCTGTTTGAATGGGGAGCTCCTTCCTTGTAATATGGGCCTTGTACATCTGTTTTAGTTAAATAACAAAAAGAATTATTCGAAGATTGTTGTCCTGTGCTATAGAGGAAGATATCAAACTATTTGTGGTTAAAATACAACCAAAATAATTAAAAAAATATATATTTCATAAATCTATTAAAGTAATAAACTATAAAAATTTATTCTAATTGTATATTTTATAACAAGATTTTATTTTTAATAATAACGTATTATATATAAATTAATATACAAATTTCATTTTAATATTCGATCAATTAAATGAATCGAAATTCTTTCACCAATTCTGAAATATTTCTTCTTGGTTTTGATACTATAACAAATTAAGAATTTGTGTAATGCCTATTATCATATTTTGCTCATTATACTATTTAAAAAATCATTTTAATTTATCTAAGGCATTATTGCTTAATTAAAATAAGTCATGCAATGAATAATAATCAAATAGTATTTGAGAATAGTATTAGTATTTAACTTTATTTTTATATGTACTTTTATAACATTTTATTTATTAGATTATATCTTTATATTTAAAGATAATAGATTATTCATAACAATTTAACAAATGTATTATATGTGCACTTATTCCAAAGCCGGAATTAGACAAAAGAATCAAATTTCTCAAACAGATTTACAAGATGAATATCAAATATGGGTAGATTTAGAAGATCCGACGTCAGAAGAACTATCTCGAATTCAAGAAATATTTCTCATTGATAATAATATTCTAAAACAATATTCTAGTGATTTAAAAAAACCACAAATAAGAATTTTAAAAAATTACATATTTACATTATTATTGAGTATAAAGTTTAAAACTTTACAGACTATCGAAACAGAAGCAGTATACCTGTTTATTGGCAAAAATTGGTTAATAACAATCCATTCTTCTAAAATTAATCTAAAACAAATGACAAGGCAAATATTTGAAAATGACAAAGAGGTAATTGAGTCATCAATTGACATCTTGTATTATAACATTTTAACAAAAATTGTAGAGGAATATGAACAAGTACTTACAGCAATAGAAATAGCGATGACAGATTTAGAAGAAAAATCTTTGTATAATCCTTCTAAAACAATATTAGTAAATCTAGAAGGTTTATCACGTCAATTAATTATTCTCAGAAGATATTTTTGGAAAATAAGAGAGATTTTTAATTTTTTACTTTATTCAGAAAAAGAAAAAGAAAAAGACAAATACAGACAAAATACTTAAAAATTATCTATGATAATGCAAACGAATTATTAAATTTGATTGAGTCTCATAAAGAAACAATTAACTCTATAAGAGAACTTTACATTGCCTACGTATCATTGCAAATGAATGATACAGTAAAAACATTAACAATATTCTCTGTTATAATTTTACCTTTAACTTTTATTACTGGTTTTTATGGTATGAATGGAGTAGATTTAACTCATTTTTTTACTGTTCCATCAGGTTTAATTTTGGTTTTAATAACTATGGGAATAATCCTTACAATAGTAATTATATTCTTTAGGAAAAAGCAATGGATATCTCAGAAAGACTATTATGATATAGAAAAAGATATAAAAAAAGGTAAAAAAGGATAAAGAAATAGACTAAGCAATACATCATATATTATCTATTTAAAAATTAATATAAAAAAAATTTATTTATTAATTATGAAATGTCAATATCAATACTTGATTTTTATAATATCTAATAAGTTATTTTTCTCATTATATTCGATAAAAAGTCTAAATTATATAATGAAAATTGATGGAATTCTACATCAAATAATAAGATATTTGTGAATAAATCTAAAACTTCATTGGCAGTTTGTTTTGATGGATTAATTTTCTTTTCTTCCCCTGTTACCATATATTCTTTTATTATGTGACCTAATGCTCTTAAACCACCTCATTTAGTTTGATAAGTTTTTGCATCTTTGGCCTCTTCATCTGCGTTCCATTCTTTAATCAAAGTGATGTTATACTTTAATTAAAAAACAACTTATTTAATTGATTATCTTGATTCAAATGATAGATGAAAAAAAAGGAATTATTACTACCACAAGGATCTTCACACCTATACCAGAAATATTAAGGATCGTATAAGCATTGGGAAGAAGAGATTCCAAATTCATACTAAGAGTGGTAAGACCTTATGAATGAAAAATATAGTGAACCACTATGCTAATAAATATAATTTGAAATGAGAAATGAATCGAATACTTATTTTGTTTATTACTTCTATTTCTATCATTCTTTTACTATCTTTGTTTAATATCTTTCCCAAATCAATAATGACCTTAGCTTTTGCTATTGATAATAATAATAATTCGCTTACATCAATTCAATAAATCGATATTATATCCTTTACCTCCTGATTTTCCTGGTGTGAACTGAGGATTAACAGGTGCTTTTTGTAAAAATGATATACCAACTTTTCCACCTGATTTAAAATGGTACATAGCTGGGGAAACTGATTTACCATCAACGAATTATGATGATGACATTCTTTACCCTATTTTCCTCCTTCTCTTTCTAATCACAACTATAAAATAGCAAAAATTAGTTAATGAATTCCTATATATTGCGGTCACCGGGATTTGAACTGGTCATATAGGGGAATTCATATACCTTGTATTTAGCTTTTTTCATCATCTTAAAAGCATCTTTTTATCTATCTTTTTTAAACAATTATTTTGTGAAATATTGCCACTCCTGTGGTTGCAAACTCTTTTTAGGTAATGAGAAGTTTTGTCCAGAGTGTGGACAGGATCTACTAAAACAAAGAAAAAATAAAGAGGAAGCAGCAAACGGAATTGGCATTACCGATACCAAAGGAGATGTAATTGGTACAGACATTAAGGGCACAGGGAATATTATTGGTAAGAATATAGATTATACTATAAACGGTCCTGTATTAATTGGCATTCCAAACGAAATTATAGAAAAACTTAATAATATACAAACACTAATCGCTCAATCTCTGACTAAAGATATATCCTATGAGAGAAATATTAAAAATAACTTAGAAGAGACAAACAAAAATCAGACATTAATCACAAATTTTATACAAGACATAGGTATTATAGAAAAGAGAGAAGGAATACACCAACCTATTGAAGTAATAAGATCTAAAAATATAGAAATATCCAAAAAAGAGCTATTATTAAAAGAATATCTTCTTAAAGGAAATGTATATTTTTACAAAAAGGAATACACGGAGTCTATCAAATATTATGATAAAGCACGAGAGATAGATTATGAAAATGCTGATATATGGGCTAACAAAGGTTTAGCTCTTTATAATTTAGGCAAACACAATGAAGCTATACAGTGTGTAGACAAGGCTTTGAAGATAGAGCCTAACAATGCTAATGCATGGAATAACAAAGGTTTAGCTCTTCATAGTTTAGCCAAACATAATGAAGCTACCGACTGTTTTGATAAAGCTCTAAAGATAGAGCCTACCTTTGCTCATGCATGGAACAACAAAGGTATTATTTTTGCTCATCTAGGCAAACACAATGAAGCGATACAATGTTACGATAAGGCTTTGGAGATAGATGCTAACTTTGTTGATACATGGAACAACAAAGGTGTTGCTTTTGATAATTCAGGCAAATATGAGGAAGCTATACAATGTGTAGACAAGGCTTTGAAGATAGAGCCTAACAATGCTAATGCATGGTCTATCAAAGGTAGTGTTCTTGCCCATTTAGGCAAACCCAATGAAGCTATCAAATGTTATGATAAGGCTTTGAAGATAGCCTAACAATACTGGTGTATGGAATAACAAAGGTTTAGCTCTTTCTTATATAGGCAAACACAATGAAGCTATCAAATGTTATGATAAGGCTTTGGAGATAGAGCCTAAATTTCCTAATGCATGGAATAACAAAGGTTTAACACTTGAGTTTTTACACAAACACAATGAAGCTATCAAATGTTATGATAAGGCTTTGAAGATAGAGCCTAACAATGAGTCTACTTATTAATAATAGAAAGGAACTTCTTGAAAAATTGAGAAAAACAGAAAAAAAATCTGGTTGGAAAAGACTTTTGGGAAGATAAAAAAAGGTGCTTAATTTAAAATTGAATTATTGTGTTAAGTAGATGTTTTCTTATGGAAAGAACAAAAGTAATGTAAATATCGGGAGATTTAATCAACTTAGTTTTCTATAAAGTCATCTACTATTTCCTGAACTTCACCTATTAAATCACTAAATGGAGCTAATGGTGCAAATAAAGATGAAGCAATCTTTGCTGCAGCGGGCAATACCTTAAGAACGGTTTGTACAACATTTCCAAATTTTCCATTAAGAATTCTTTTTTTTCCAGGACTGATTTTTTCCTTTTCTTCTGGTTTAACATCTTCAACTTCTTTTGCAAAATCTTCTAAAGATTTGTTTATTTCTTGTACTTGCTCTTTCGATACCTGTTGATCTTTAAATTGCTGATTAAGTGATTCAGTGAACTTTTTTAAAGCGTCAGCATATTCATCAGGTATTTTTTGAAGCTGGTTGTCATTAACATTTATTGTAACCTGATCCAATTACAATATTTTTCCCAATTGTGTGTCCAGAGCCTGACACACCAACACCTATTACATCACCCTTCGAGTTCTCAATTTTAATAGACTTGGTTTGATTGTCATCATCATTTATATTATTTTTCTTAAATAAATCGTTACCACAATTGGAACAGAATTTAGCATTTTCTATTGCTAGTTGAAAACCACAAACAGGGCAATATTTCATATATCCTAAACAAATAGGATGAATAAAAAGAATATTCTGCTAGAAGGCGATTAAGATAATCAATGCCCCGGATTTGAACTTGTCATATAGGGGAATTCACATACCTTGTATTTAGCTTTACAATCTTTTTCATTGTTTTTATTTGCCAAGGCTATAACAATAGATTTTAAAAATCCATAATTCCCATTTATTTCAAGGTAAACGGTATCTTTTGTATCTTTGACTATTGACTAGAATGCAAGTAATTATAGTTGTTATTGTGAAGATAAACACCATCAAAAGTATCTTTTTATTTATCTGTCAAACAAGTACTTTGTGAAATATTGCCACTCATGTGGTTGTAAACTCTCTTCCAATATTGAGAAGTTTTGTCCAGAATGTGGGCAGAATTTAACACAAGAAAAAACAGAAGGAATAAAAGAAATTGGCATTACCAATACTACAGGAGATGTATTTAGTGTCGGTATCGAGGGTACTGGACATTTTATTGGTAAAGAAATAGATTATACTGTACAAAGAAATGTCATTCAGCTTAATATAAGGGGCAGCAATATCTCAAAAGAAGTTATAGACAGCTTACAAAAAATTATAAATATGCCAACACAAATCGATCAAAAATCTCTAACTCAAAACATAGAATATGATAAAGATAATAAAAATAAGTTATATGAGATAAACAATACTCAAAAGCAAATTACAAGTCTTCTGCAAGAAGTAGATAATATAGAAAAGAAGGAAGGAACACAACCTATCGAAGTAATAAGATCTGAAGGTATACAAATCTCTAGGAAAGAGCTGTTATTAAAAGAACATATTCTTAAAGGAAATGAATATTATTACAAAAAGGAATACAACAATGCTATCCAATGTTTTGATAAAGATCTAGAGATAGATGCTAACAATGCTGATGCATGGTATAACAAAGGTGCTGTTCTTGGTAATTTACTCAAACACAATGAAGCTATCCAATGTTTTGATAAAGCTCTAGAGATAGATCCTAACAATGCTTATGCATGGAGTTACAAAGGTGCTGTTCTTGATGATTTACTCAAACACAATGAAGCTATCCAATGTTTTGATAAAGCTCTAGAGATAGATGCTAACTATGTTTATGCATGGAGTAACAAAGGTTTAGCTCTTGATCATTTACGCAAATATGATGATGCAATTCGATGTTTTGATAAAGCTCTAGAGATAGATCCTAACTATGCTGATGCATGGTATAACAAAGGTGCTGTTCTTGATGATTTACTCAAACACAATGAAGCTATCCAATGTTTTGATAAAGCTATAGAGATAGATCCTAACAATGCTTATGCATGGAGTTACAAAGGCGTTACTCTTTACAAATTAGGCAAACGTGACGAATCTATCCAATGCTATGATAAAGCTATAGAGATAGATCCTAACAATGCTTATGCATGGAATAACAAAGGTTTAGCTCTTTCTAATTTACGCAAATATGATGATGCAATTCAATGTTTTGATAAAGCTATAGAGATAGATCCTAACAATGATCTATTTAATGAAAATAGGAATAGAGTTCTTAAACAACTGGAAAAAACAGAAAAGAAGTCTGGCTGGAAAAGATTCTTGGGAAGATGAACTAAGGTATTATCATATCTGCTGCTCTAAAATCAATTAATTTTGAATAAGAACAATCTAAAAATACATTACTGTACAATTATTAGTAACAAATAAAGTCTTTTTATTCAATCCTCTTTGCTATAGCATCAACCAAATACTGAGTTCCTTTACCAATTAATTTACTAAACGGAGCTAAAGGTACAAATGTAGCACTGGCAGTTTCTGCTGCTTGGGGTAAGATTTTTAGGACTTTTTTGTATAAGAGAAGCAGTTTTTGTTTCTATTTGTACCTGCTTTACGTAGTCAATTTCTTTTTTTTCTTGTGTTTCTTGTTTGATATCTTTAACTTCTTCTGCAAGTTCATCCATGCTATTATTTATTGATTTTACTTCCAGTTCTGGTATTTGTACACCCTTACCTTCTTTGATGGATTGCAACTAACTAACTAACTAACTATACTTTTACTCTTACATATTTAAAAACTATACATAGTATAGTAAAATCATGAGTAAATCAGACATACTGGAAAAAGAACAAGCGAAAGAAATTGGAAGTCATGCTCAGATCTTTATTTATAGAGTACCTAATAAAAATCATGACGCAATAGTACGGCTCAATAAACAAATTACAGACACATTACCAAAACATGGACCCCTACATTCGGAATTCTTTTACCTCAGCAGCACAGAGACGGTAATGGACTTCGTAAACATAGCAGAAACTGTCTCGGCTAACCAAGATGAGGAGGTTTGGCTAGAGATACAATCCTACAGAGACCGCAAGCACCGAGATGAAGTAATGGCAAATATGGAAAAAGATAAGAATTGTGAATCACTCTACCAACAGTATCTAACTCTTATCACTCCGGGATCTCGCACTACCATAGGAGAATTCAGTCGCCTTAAAGTCTAGATTTTATAGAATGTAGCAATAAATGAGGGATGATGTAAAGTGGAAAATCGATATGAACTAGAATCTAAAGTCGAAAACAGAAATAGTTATAATTATGTGACTAACGTGTTATAGGAGATCGATATTCTTTTGATACATTATCTATACCTTAAAAGTTTTCTGGCATTCATCATTTGTTGTTGTTCGGTAGTCTCTTTAGGATTTGGTTCTCCGGCTACTGCTATACAAAACATTAGTGATAATAGTGCAAAAATAGACTATACACATCATAAAACTACAGTTAATGGAATCCTTATGCACTATGTAATGGTGGTAAAGGAGATCCTATTGTTTTATTGCATGGATGGCCAGAAACTTGGTATGAATGGAGACACATAATTCCCCAATTAATAGCTAATAACTATACAGTAATAGCACCAGATATGAGAGGTCTAGGAGATTCAGAAAAACCACAAACTGGATATGATACAAAAACCGTTGCAGAAGATATTTATCAATTAGTAAAGAAATTAGGATATAGTAAAATCTATCTTGTAGCTCATGATTTAGGAGGACCAGTTGCATATTCTTATGCAGCTGCACATCCTGCAAGATGTACGTAAAATGGTTATACTTGATACTCTATTACCAGGTTTTGGATTAGAAGAAGCAGGAAACTTTTCACCAAATGGATTATGGCATTTTTCATTTCATGCAGTAAGGGATCTTCCAGAGAAATTGATTGATGGGAAAGAAGACATATATCTTAATTGGTTTTATGATTATGGATCTTATAATCAATCTGCAATAACATCACAAGATAGAGAAGAGTACATTAAACAATATTCTAAACCTGGTGCAATGCGTGCAGGTTTTGAATACTATAGGGCAATCTTTGAAGATGCAGAACAAAACAAAGAATATGGAAAAGAAAAACTGCAGATTCCCATATTGACAATAGGTGGAGAAGCAGGTATAGGTAACTTTACTACAACTTCATTTCAAAAGGTTGCAAATAATGTTACGGGAATAACGTTACCAAATACAGGACATTTCATTCCAGAAGAAAGACCAAATTTTCTGACAAAACAGATACTTGAGTTTTTCAAATAACTTTTTTTATATTTGTAGATTTTGTTAATATTGTGAATATCTTGGTAATTTATTGATACAATGTATTGCTTGGGCCAAAATAAAAGCATGGTTATCAACTTGGTCTCAGAGGTATGTGAATTGTTTTTGACACAATATTTTTGGCCCATATGTTAACAGCATTGTAATTACCTTGGTAGTATATAATGTAAAGTAAAAGTGATTACTTTGGATTGGTTACTTCTGAATGAAGTTGTTCATAGATAATAAAACAAAGTAATTAGTGTTAATTTACATAAATAACTTATGAATGTCTTTACAAAACTCTTAAAGCTGGATAACACACATTAAAGATGTGTTTACTTTAGCCACATCTCTCCCTGATGAAAGTTGGTGTACAAGCATACTTCGAGAGGTTAGATGGATGTGGTTACAGAGAAAAGCAACAATAATTCTACATTTAGAAATGAATCTGATATTGGAAAAGCAGTATCTGATGGGACATGTAACTACAATAAATCTATTGGCAGTTTAACTAGAATCAGTTTACATAATGAACTCATTTGTCTGTTCACATGACTGTAAAGTCATTGTATACTATAATATTATGTGAACAACTATTTCCAACTGGTCATTAATGTTCTATATGTCTATGAAGTTATGTTCGTAGTGTTCATATTATTTCTTAATGGTAAATTCATCGAGAACATTTCCTATACTATTATTATTAGATATCTTATTATCATAAAATCTTGCAGTAAGTGTTTTTCCGTTATTTGTTATTTCTACATTGAGAATACCAAATCTTTCATAATAAGAAACTACTATGTATGGTGCTTCTCCTGTAGGATGGGCAACTTTTCCACCACCAGTACCAACTGTAACAAAAATCTCTCCGTTTGGGTCATTGAAGTAACTCTGATTATTGGTTGTTATTATTGGACTTAATTCATCGTTATTATTAAATAAAAGTGGATGGGATCTTTGGTAGGCATGTAAGTGGGCTTGTAATACAACATCTACGTCGTATTTGTCAAAAAGAGGATGATATGTTTTAACGAATAATAGGTTTGTGTTAATTGTCGATTGTGGTGGGAATGTACGCTGCTCTATGGTAAGCTACAATTATCCAATCTATATTAGGATTAGAAATTGCGTTTGAAAGGTCATTGATTAAAAAGGTATACTGCTCAGAGTCTTTTTGATAGGGAATATATGTTGACAAAATCACAAAATGTATATTTAGATAATCAAAAGAGTAATATTGTTTTGAGAGGTTATAATGATTAAGGTATGAGTTTAGTACCCAAGGCTGGCGTAACATCATGATTACCAAAAGCAATTTTGGTTATTTTATCTATAGGTTTTATTATCTTTAACCAGCAATCTTCCGTCTCTTGATATGACAAATCACCTAATACCAAAACTAAATCTGGTTCTTTATCTATTATATTTCGTAAAGTGTTTTTTGCGTCAATACTGCATCCCCAGTCACCTACAGCAGAAAAGTTAAAATCTGGTATGGTTATTTCAGAGGGTTTAGCTATTATATTGTGTTTTTTTTCATTGTGTGATTGGAAATTTTTTTCTGAAGGATATGTGATATTTGTCTCTCCTAGTAAAGTGGGGTCATTATTAGGAAAATTGATTATTCTGTCATCATCATCCTCAGGAATTATTGACCATACTGGTGATGAGTGAAACGAGAAGAGTACAAATAAGAAAGACATAATAAAAATAAATCTTATTAAAGTACTTGTCAAATATATTTTGTATATGTCTCTATAATATATAACAGAATCTGATGTATGAATTCTATGACAGAATGAATTCCACCAATACGATAAACCATCTTGAGAATCTTAGATATGTAATGCAAAATAATGGTTGGAAAAGAATTGTACTTGTATGGGATAATGCATCATATCATATAAGCAAAATTACAAGAGAATATATCAATAGACAGAAAGAAAAAGACTGGCTCACTGTAATACATCTTCCAAAGAGGGCTAATACCTTAATCCAAATGAAAGAAAAGTAAATCAGAAGATAAAATCAGATGTATGTGCAAACAGATTCTATACTAATATAGAAGAACAAAAAGATGCAATATCAGAATATCTGGATAACAGATTTGGAAGATGGAATTATGACATTCATGATGACACTTGACCTACCATATACATTTAAATTGTAAATATTAAATAATAAAATAAACTAACACAATATATGGCATATAAAATGGAAAAGAGTCAATGGGCTGATTTGTTGTCAGAACTTTTTGATAGACTAACTGGTAAAGGGGCAGTTGTAGAATATGATTTTGAGAATTTTACCATTGATATACCAAAATCTACTGGACCAAACAACATAGATCTTGGTAGTGCAAAATGGGTAATTAATGGAAAGTTAATAATTAAAGGTGAGACACATACATTAGAGAATAAATAAAATAAAATAATATAAAATAAAATAAAATATTTTTAATTTTTAGACGAAATGATAAAAGAAGATCAATATCAAATGTCAGGTTCATTGAAAATAAGTATAAACAATGTTCCAAAAATCGAACTAGTATTTGACAAAAAAAGAATCATGGTTGATATATTGTCGTTGTCTGAGATAATCCATCATAAGGTTAATCTCCGCATATCTAGAAGATTAAAAGATGCAAAGAAATTTGCCAATATTCTTGCTGAACATGAATTAAGTGTATTTATCTTGAGTAATGGTACTGAGGTAGCCATTTTAGGAAAAGAAGCCAAACCAAGGATTTCTAAATATATCACTAAAAATAAATATGTAGAACCAAGAGACATATGTCATCCCTCTCCTACAACAACAGGTATTGATAATATTCTGTCCAGTTTAAGTACTTTTACTAATCTAGCATAACATCCAGTATCTCTCTTTCTATAGAGTACCTTTCTTCAGGATAATCTCCAGTAGTAGATACTTTCTTGCCATTGTTGTACCAGTCAACGTAAATAGATATATACATTCGTAAATGGCATGTAGGTCCATGCTATTTCCCAGCCTGTGTCTTAAGAACCTCTTCAGTCCTTTCTGGAAGTTAGACAGTTTACCCAATGTTTGTGTGGATGATGTACTGATGTCCAGATGTGTTTATCTGTCAGGTACTGGTCACAATATTTTTTCATTATGGAATTTCTTCTACTAAACTGGCTGCCGTTGTTGTCAGTAAGTAGATTTCCATAATTCCAGCTATGCAGATTCTTCATACCTTCTACTACACAGTATCATCCTTTTCTCATCTTTCAGTCGTAACGCCCATATCCCTTCCTGGAATGATCATCTTCCATTGTAAGTAGTGTGGTACTCCATTAAATCTTGTCAGGTCAGCCTGTGTATCAGATCATCAGGATTATCTCATTCAAAAAAATGGTATTCTCTTCTTCTGACCAATCTTTTCTCAGCGTCAACAAGTTGATGTCTTGTCAATATGTTGTAGGCTGTAGTCTTGCTAATGTGCTCTTCTTCTCTTCTCTCCTCTATACCTTCTCTACATTCAGACTCTCATTTACAATATTTACCAGCTGTTCTGAACCAAAACCGGTAGCATTTCTTACCTCGACTATTATCCTTTTCTCTATATCGTTAGTAGGAATCCTGCTTGGACTGTTATGTGGGTGGTCTTTTGGATCTGAACCTCAGACCTGTAATGCCTTCTTCTCTGAACCTTTTTTTTACCACTCGCTGTAACTGACGTTTTTACTCCTGCTAATCATGTATGCAGCTTCTTGTCTTCTTGTTATCCTGATCAGGTCACTAACGAGTGTTCTGACTACTGCATGATATCGCTTTCTAACTATTTCTGGCTCTTTCTTTAATATGTCGATATGCCATTTCTCTAAATACACCTCTCCTTGTACAATAATCATTGATTTTCACTTCTTTGTTTATTGTGAAGGAGGGGTGACGCATGTCTCTTAGCTTACCATTGTAGATTGACAAGATATCCTAAAATATTTTAAGGTAGGAATAATATATTGGTATTTTATCCTTATCGTATATTCATCTTGATTCGCTCTTATTCAGTTAATATTTCAGCTACTTGTAACAAAGGATTTCCATGAATCTTTGTTCTCTTGTCTTGGTTCTATTGTTATGAATAAACTCGAACGTTTTAGAATATGTCTGTAAATTGTACCTGTTTACACCCATAAACTTTCTTATCCATAATTGATACAAGTTGCTTCTGCATTCACAGTTATTCAAATGTATAATACCATTTACATATTCTTTTTGTGAATGATTGACACTTTTGTGTATGAATCCATGTTCTTCCAATTGGTCATATGCTCTATATTCATCCGTAAATATGGTGGAACCATACTCCACGTTTTTACAGGCAATATCAAGAAGTAACTGTAATACTGGAACATCGAAATATGTTATTCCGTTCCTTTGATGAATACAGATTATCATTGTAGATGATCCTTGTATAATGTACCTCTACCTCTCCATGGCTTTTCTCTTTTCTGAGGTTTTCTTCCTACTGATTTTAGTATCTCATCGTGATATGGTCTTCCCTTCAATCCTGCCTTGATATAGAATTCATCGCCTTCAACATTACCACCGAGTTTAGCGTAAGAAGAAGATGGTATTTTTTCCATAACTGTTCTGATGAATCTATAGCATCTTGGATATGGTACAACTGATTCAAGCGATACCTCTCTTATTGAACATCCAGGCGGGAGTACAAGGTACAGGTACATTGCCAGAAACCATATTTTCAAGGGTGTATGTGAATAATGAAATAGAGTACCTGTTTTGTCATTGAACGATTTTGCACAATGCTTGCAAAAGTACTTTTGGTATGACCGGTAGTGACCATCCTTCTTTATGTTATAAGACTGACAACGTGGACATATTACACAGTCATTCCATCTCATCTTTCTAAGTAAACTTGTACACCAACTTTCATCAGGAAGTGAGGTAGTTAATGTAAACACATCTTTGATGTGTGTTATATAGCTTTAAGCTTGGCTGAAACATTTGTCAATAAGAGCGTATTTCTTTACCTTCGTTATCTTCGAAAAAATAGAATAAAAGTTTTTTACTTTTAAAGAATAATAAAGTCAAGATGGTTAGTCATGATAAATCAAATCATAAAAAGCATATAGACAATCTTCTTAATTTGATAGCCAAAGAAGGAATAGTTTCTGTTTGTCATAGTGAGAATTTAAATAAATCAGACATATCATTGCTCAAATTGATAGCAAGTTTTGGAGATTCATCAGATGAGTCTAGAAATGCTTTGAAGATCTTAAATGAGCGCCATCCTGCTACCACTATACAAAGTAATAAGGTATATACTATTCAAGGAACAGTTTCAGTTATTAGTAATAGCTAGGATTTAAAACAATTTTCCTAGTGGGTCATGATATCGGAACACAAGTAGCCTATTCATATGCAGCTGCACATCCTACGGAAGTAAAGAAGTTAGCAGTTATGGAGATCCCGATTCCTGGTTGTACTCCTCCTCGACTTGAAGGAAAAATATGGTGGTTCGTATTCCATCAAACACCGAATGTACCAGAAGCCCTTGTACAAGGAAAAGAGTTGATATATTTATCATGGTTTTATCATGGCCTTACGTATAATCCAGCTGCGATAACGCAGGCAGATATCAAAGAATATGTTAGCCATTATTCTGCTCCAGGCGGAATGCGTGCGGGTTTTGAGTATTATAGAGCTTTCCCACAAGATGCGATTCAAAATCAAAATTATTCAAAGACTAATCTTACAATGCCAGTACTGGCGGTAGGAGCAGGATATATTCCAGCATTAGGAGGTAATATCACTATGCAAACTATCGTATATGGGATGAAAATATTAGCTCAAAATGTACAGGGTATTACAGTTCCAAATTCAGGTCATTTTATTCCAGAAGAGCAGCCAGTTTTTGTAGTAAAACTACTCAACAATTTCTTTAGTGGTAATAATCCTGCTGAAACTAGTAAATGAGAACTAGCCCATAATTATGCAATTGTATTATCACATTACAGCTTTCAATATACTATGATCTCATTATATGATTATGTCAGAGATAACATCATCTACATCAATACTAAAACTCATGGGAAGTGGGAGGGATAACTCATGACTAGGCTACAAACTACTCTGCAGACGACACCACTTTATTGATAGTCGATCCTTACAATGGTTTCATGAGTAAAGGAGGTAAGCTCTATGAGCGTACTAAAGACGTCTAACGCGTGACTGCGGCAGTGGAAAATACCTCCGGATGTGCAGTTACATACTCTCGAACGCTCATACTTGGTTTTCCGGTTAACTTCTGCACGTCCGACGTCAACCGATCGTAGCGATTTTCCGCGAAGAGCTTAGCCATAGTGGAAACGTGCTGAAAAACGTATTGAGGTAAATTGAGTGGCAATAATTCTTCCTTCAGCCATTTGTCGTAGGGCGTGTCCACATATTTCACTGGGCGATTTAGTGCGATCGCGTATTCTTTTGCAATCTCATTCATGTCTTCTGATCTAGGACCAGTCAGTTCATAGACTTTCCCTCGGTGACCGGTGGGATCTTCCAAAATTGTGGAAACGACTCTTGCCACATCGCTAGCGGAAATTGGTGAACTTCGCGCCGAGCCAAATGGCAATCTAATTGTCCCATCATTGGCGATTGATGATGCTGCCATGCTAGAGAAAAAAGGTTCCAAGAAGATCGTCGACCTCACATGTGCTACAGGCACTCCAGACCAGTTAAGGACTTGCTCGCCGAGCCAATGTTGTTGCTGCTGAGCTGACTCGGTCATTTCAGTTAGACTCATCTGCGAAACTGTCATTTGAGAGATGTTCACGAGAACCTCGAAATCGGGGATTTCTTTTGCTGCGGCTGCTGCAATAGCCGTAGCTTGAAGATATGGTGGCGAGATACTCATGCCAAAATACATCCGCTTGCAACCGCGCAATGCTCTTACTACGTCAGCACCATTTGTGAGGTCGGCGACGACAAGTTCGGCTCCCATTTCGCTCAACACTTGAGATCGTTCGTCGAGACGGTGTACAAGCGCTCTGACTTGAAGATCGCGCTCTCTAAGAAGCTTGACGACACCTCTCCCTACGGAACCAACATTTCCGGCGGCTCCAGTAACAAGGATGGGTGTGTTGTTTGACATGGCTATTCCTGTAATGTAATTAGATATAAATATAAAAGCCACATATACAGACGTTTGTTCTCACAAGACTGGGTTCAATGTGATTAACGCATTCATTGTTACTAATATGATACATAGACAACACGCTATAGAATCTTCTTCCACATGTAAAGAATGCGCTGAGTTGTTTCATAGTCGAGAAGAGCTTTACGATCATATCCATAAAATGCATGGAATATAGTAATTTTTCGAGGCCGTTGAAAGTCGAATAGCTATTTGTCTATGAAAGTCAGCTTTCTACAGTTTGTCTAATAAATATCTATACCCTTTGTCTATTACAATAGCATAAACAAATAATATACCACAATATTTGCTAATGTCACTACTGCTTCAATCTTCAAAAATTCAAAAAATGTAAATGCTTTGATGCCCCTGGATTCAGCTGCTTGAATGATTATTATGTTACTTGCAGCTGCTAATATTGTGAGCGCTTCACTCCTACCTAGATGCATTAGAGAAGAATGAGATAACCATGGAAAAACTGAAAATATTTGTCTGCGAGCAATATCATATAATTGGAAATGATAAAAGAAACTTTGCCTTGATGATATCAAGAACATCAGATGACAGAGCAGCCAAACTATTTACAACTTGTTTACATACAGAGATGAATGCCCTTGAAAATCTAAACCTATGGCACAGAAATTAGCTATAGACAAAACAAAAATACACGAATATGAACCATTAGCAGGATGTCAATCTTATACAAATTACTTGACAAAACTGGCAGTTTATCATACAGTTATTGAAGGGCTTAACAGTGGAAAGCTCTTTTTTAACAATAAACTTTTCTAAGCCTATTAGGATCAATAGTCCACTATACATTTGTTGCGTCTTGAAAGTTCTTATGGTCATTAGCGAATGTAATAAATACTGAATAATATCCTATGGTATCAGTTTCAGAAGCGCGAGACAATCTTGGTAGCAGATGCGAATGTTTAAGAATTTAAGCAACCTGAAACTAATTGTACCAATGGTTCAGATTTTATATCAAGATTTAAGCAAATCCGATCCAAATTATTACTACATCGGCATACCTAAAGATTGGAGCGGAGCCAGTGATAAAGAGGTCACCGTAATCGTGTCGGACTCTCCATTCGCGCCTTACTCAGTCTGAGGAGATAGAGCTTTATGGAAGCACCAGCAACGGAGTTCAAGACCGCCGACGTTGCGGGCCTTAGGCTCTTCTACCGCGAGGCCGGGGACCCGTCGAAGCCGACTATCGTCCTGCTGCACGGTTTTCCCTCCTCGTCGTACCAGTTCCACAACCTCATTCCGCGTCTGGCGGATCGGTTTCATGTCATCGCGCCCGACTACCCCGGCATGGGGTTCAGCGATGCGCCGGCCCCGACCGTCCTGCGACCGACCTTCGATGACGTGGCCATGGCCATCGACGCGTTCATCGCCCAGCATGCGCCTGGGCCAGTCATCTTGTACATGCACGACTTCGGCGGTCCGATCGGAATGCGCATCGCGACGGCCCACCCCGAGCGGATCGCCGGCCTGATTTTTCAGAACACGACCATTTCACGTGAGGGCTGGAACCCCGCGCGCCTGGAAGTCTACGAGCGGATCGGCGGCCCTGAAACCCCAGACAAGCTGGCCGAGGCCGAGCAATTGGCCACCGTGGACCGTGACAAGTTTCTTCACAAGACGGGGGCGCTCCGGCCCGACGCCCTGGACCCGGACGATTGGGCGATCGACGCCTATGCGTTCTCGATCGCGGCGGATCGGGTCTTCATGTCGAGGTTGTTGATGAACCTCGCGGCGAACGTCCAGCACTACCCGGAATGGAACGCCTATCTGAAGAACCGGCAGCCTAAGACGCTCGTCGTCTGGGGGCGAAATGACCCTCTCTTCGTGCCGACGGCCGCGGAATCCGTGAAGCGGGATGTGCCGACGGCGGAGGTGCGCTATTTCGACGGCGGCCACTTCGCGCTCGACGAGCACGTCGACGCGATCGCCGAGGCGATCATCGAGACATTCTCCCGATAGGACCGACGCGCGATGCGCCTGCGGCGCCCTTCGCGGGAGCAGGAGCCTTACCGTGCCCGATCAATCAGATTCGCCAAGCTGATGCCTGGAGCACAGTAATGTCTCCTCATCTCTTCAAAAAAGTTGCAGTACCAGGTATATGTGTGGACTGAATCTCTGTAAAGACGTATTTAATTCCTAAATAACTTATCTCATTGGTATGCTTAATCCAGAAGTCCAACAAGCTAGATTCCCCAACTCTTAACATTAATACCCTATAATCTGAAGTACTACCATGATCGTTTACATTGCATTCAAAATTTCTTCGTAGGTAAATACTAACGCTATTGGTCATGCGTCATTTAAGATGTTCCTTTAACACAGAGGGTAAGTTGGCGTTTCCAAACTGATTTTCTATGAAATCTATTTTTTCTTTGGGAAGATCTCATCGACTCGCTTTCTAATAGCCTTCCTATTACTATTTACTATTATCATTCTCGATGTTGCTTTGTTTATCAATGCATCTCTAAAGGCGTTATTAATGGACGGGTCTCTAAAAGAAAACCCTATAACTAAATATACATCATTAATGTGAAGCAAGTATCGAAAGTAATAATGAAGAGCAAAATAAGGGTCTCGTGAAATGTGTTTTTCATATACAGGATATATCATAAGCTGCTCTGGATATTTTTCGCCTCGAAGTGATTTTGTATGTTCCCTTTGTACTATCCGCTTATCACTACTTCTTATTCTCCAGTCTATAGAACCGTGGAGCTTTAAATATTCTATATATGTATTCACAGCCTGATACTTTCCACTAACTATTCCCTCAGTATCTAAATATCGCTCTTGGGTTTTTACATCTTCTACAAGTCCAATACAGGGAGGTCTTCCATGTATGTCGTTGTCCTCATATAGGTTTTCAATGACTCTGTCATAGTTGGTAGTAACTATGTGACCGAATAATGCAGGTTGCGTTGTATGGTTAGTTTTAGTCTTATATCTGTGATTTAGGTCTTGCGATTTGAAATAAATCTTGGTAGGATACTTCTTTGCTCTATCTTTTTTATATTTAATTAGAGAGTTAGTAATGACGTTTCCAATTGTATTTCTGATTTTCATTAAATCTTCTGTTTTGATTCGTTGTAAAGATAATTTTTTTATATCTGCAAAAGTGCTTAAATAAATCGCAAATGGACCAACCTCCTTTAATGCATTTGTGTGGTCTGTGTTTGCATTTAATATTGGAAGAATGACCTCTAAATCTATTTCGCCTTCATTAAAGAATTGGTAATTATGATTTGCTGATTCTAATCTCCTTTCAATTTCTTTCAAAACGTCTCCATACCCTCTCTCTTCCAAGGACCTTTTTCCTTGTTGTATTCTTCCCACATCTTTTTCTCTATTAGTTCAAGTCCATCTATTCTCTCTAAATGCTACTGGTCTTTTCAAATCAAATTTATTAATAAAATAATATAAGCGCTACAATAACAAAATAATATTAGAGAACAATGAGCAATAGATCAGTAAATGTAGAATTACCTGATGAAGTATGGAAAGTCATAGACACTCAGTTTAAACCTTTAAGTGACGAAACTGATTCTGAAATACTATGCAATATCATCAGGAACCATCTAGTCCAGAATGGATATTACCCGGATGCTGATAGCCTTATGCATGGAAATGGATTAAAAGAAGTAGTTGAGACTCAACACGATATGATCATGTCAGTAATAGATCTATTAGAAAAAAAGGGGCTTACAACTTATCAAGAATGGGCTCAAACAATGCAGGAAAGATTAATAAAAAATACTGAATCTTTTTACTAAAAACTGATTAAATATCTTTTTAAGAAAATAATGATATTATGACAGTCACAACTGTCTATAGTATTATGATTTTTGTTTCAATACTACTTAACATAAAAAATATTGTAGGGAAAACTTTATAAAATATAGTACCTCATGTGGGACATATACAAGCTATCTTTAAAAACCTTTTAAAACTAAACTAAATTTTATTATCAGTAGGGGTTTTTTGTTAGCTTATTAACTTTAGATTTTAATTGTTATGTAGTAGATGAAATCACAAAAATATAGGATGTCCAATGATAAAGTCTGGAAGCAAATTCGCCAAAGAATTAATGATCCTTTCCGATATTATAAGAAGGGTTTAAAATATGGTATTATATGCTTCCTTCAGCATATTATGTTTTACAGACGTTGGCTTCATAAATGCTGGCTTGGTTTCGTCATCGCCAAGGAGAAACACGAATGGGATAAAAAACAGATTTTGTATGCTATCAGGATACGTAAATTGGAGAAAGAACTAGGGATTAGCCAAACTGATTTTTCTGATTGGGGTATAGAATGATTCTCTAGATATCTCTTTTAGTTTTAATTAAACCCATAATGGACCACTATAAATTTTCACTCTTCAATAAGGAATTTTGATGTTTCTCTTATGATTTATTGAACGGAGTTCATAATACATACTTTAGCCATTTCAAAGTATGAGAATTTTTTCTATTCCAATAAAATATGTTTATGTAGACTTATCTTATTTTTCTAGTTATTATATAAGTTAAACAGTTATGATCTGCAAGAGTTATTTTCCTTGACTTCCATATCGTTGTCAAAGTTATGCATTTTTTAGTTTTATGTTTTTTATTAGGAAAAAATAATGGATGAATTAATGTTTGTTATTCAATATTCTTAGATACTGGTCTAGGGATATACCTATACTGGTTCCTGAACCTATTCTTTCTATATTTAACACTTTGTATCCTTCTTTTAATTTTTCTAGTATTGCTTCTGCTGATTTTTTTCCAACATCAAAACTTCTTTCTATATTATCTTTATTTTCCTCCATTGCGATAAAATGATATTGTTGGAATGGTTTTTCATTAAAATTGTTTGTTACTAGTCCCATTTCTTCAGATAGAACAAATCGTAATGTTTTACTAGTATTTGGTTCTATCCTGATATACTTACTGTCTGTTTTTAATGACTCTTCTAATTTTTTTATATTGTTTAGTTCTTCTTGACTAAATTTTTCATTACTCATTTTTTCATATTTCACCTCTTTTTAAGTTACTTTACCAATTATATGTATATATTTTATAGTCACGTATATATACTTTACTGATTTGGTTTATTTACTATATATCAAGTACTTTTTGCTAATAGATTAATAAGATCTTGAAGAGTCATATAGAAATATCATTGTGATAGTGAGAAAAGCCTTTATCGACAGGATATGATACCTAGATATTGTACATATCGATTCTCTCCAGCAAAAGTTCATCATTTGCTTTTTTCTCTCTTTTCTTCTTGTTGTTTGTTGAATAATTTTCTAAATCCATTTTTCATTATGTCTCCCAAGGATTTCCTTTTGGTTCTATTCCCATTATCGTAATCAAAGATAATTCCGGATACATGGCTTGCTTTGGATGAGAAGTAAGACAGTGTCTAGTATATTCATCCTTTGTTGAAAATTCGCTTGTACATCTATAACACTTGAACATCTTATTATTGCAATTTATTGTTGGGGACGCTTGGGACGCTTGGGACGCATTATAGGAGCAGGCATTATAATCATTATTATTAGTATTGGGATTAACCTCAAAACCAGCAACAACTATAGTATCATCATATTCATTTGTTCTTGTTCTTGTAGTTTGTTCTTTCTCAAATGTATCAGTTAATTCTTCATTTTTAACAGTAGTAGTATTAGTATCTAAGTTCCTCATTATCAACATTTTTAACACTTTTTTCAGCATCGCCTAAACTATCAGATGAAACATCTGAGTCATAGATGATGCTGCTGCCCATTCCCAGAAAGCGTCCCATGTGTCCCATGTGTCCCATGTTCATCATTTCCTTCGTCAAAAAGGTGTTTATCTAAATCCTATGCCATTTTGTTGATGTGTCCCATGTGTCCCATTTTCATCTTCTTTGAATCTTTTTCTCTTGACTTTAATATTAATATCTAAATCATAGACTTTGCCAAGTTTATCTAATATTGTCAAGATCAAAGACAAGGCTTCTAGCATTACCATGTCTTTTTGGAGGTTTTGCTTTAAACACATCTTTAAGAATTTGTATAATCTCTTTTTGTGATATTGGACCAAAATCAGGGGTTTGAATAGTTTGTGCTTTAATATCTTCACCATTCAAATCTTCTTTTACCTTTTTCCAAATCTTACTAGATTCTAGTTCTGCTGAATTTTCCTCTTTAATCATTCTTTTTATGATCTGATATATACGAGCATGTAGAGAATCGGCATTGCTTTCCCTTTTCTGGCTTACATAATTACTGATAACTGGCAGTAATTCGTCTAATACTTCTGGAGAATTCTGAAATATTCTTACAATTGGTTTGAATAATTGTTTCTCTCTATTTTCAATATTTAATTTAATATCAGGTATTTTATCATGGAAATGTAATAATCTATAGATGAGAAGTCTTTTCTTGTCTCCATTAGTTCATCTAAAAGTTCTTGATATTCTTCCTCACCTGCAGGGTTAACAACTTCGGAAATATCATATTGTGGGAAGCCAGGAGAACAATGCAATTCGATTATACGTTGGTTGAATCCTTTTGCCTTGACTGAATCAGGTGTTCGTTCTGCTGCGAATGCTTTAAAACAGAAAGTAAAGAATCTATATTGTTTCCTACCATGGGTTGTATCAGTCCTAAATACAGGAAAACCACTACTATATCCATTTTTATAAATTCTCAACTTGTCAGTATTTTCGTCTATATTGTCTGCTTCATCTTCGCATAATGTACCTTGTCCTTCATCTAAATTTCCAAGATACTGAAAATGTTTGCTGCAGTAACGTCTGTTGACATCATATTTCTGTATCCCAAGATAGTGAAAGATACTAGATTGTTAGACTTACCAGAACCATTATTTCCAATAAAGAAAAGATAATGGGTTAACCCTATTTTGTCTTGTAAATATGTAAATATTGTGTCTGCTGTACAAATAGAAATATGAAAATCATCAGTGTCAATATATTTTTTCCAGATAGATTTTACCTTTTTGAATAGAGTAAATACTTTCATGATATTGTTTGCTTTGCCTGCTCAATATATTGATAAAAGTCTTCTTCTGATTTGAAAACATAAGATTTATTCAAATATGACATTGAACTGGAGGCTTTCAAGATAGTTTTTTCATCTAATGGAATTGATTCACGTAAAGTTATAGAAGGAAACGTCTAGGTATCGTCTGGTTTTGAAGATATTGCAAAATATGGCTTAAATCCTATCATAACTGCGTCAGCAAGGTAATCATGTCCGACATATTTTTGACTAAAAACTTCCTTTAATGATTCTTGCTCAGCCTTTGAAGAAGATTTTTTGTTTGTTTTACCATTACAATTATGTTTCTTACTATAATCTTCAAATTCGCCTGCATCATATTTTTTTTGAATATCTTCCTTTTGTCTCTCATCTAGTTCCTGCAGATTTTTTGCTAATTCTATTGCTGGATCATCTAAATTAATAGCATTCATGGCAAAAACCTCCACATCTGCAGGATTCATGTTGGATACATTGATTATTATTTAGATTATGTTCGTTACTTTTGTGTCCACAGTAACAAAGATCAGTAAATATCAAAGAGTTATCATTATCTTCCCAGCAAGAAAAAGATTTATTTATACACTTTTTCACAATATAATTTGAATATCTATTATTTTGCATTTTTTTACCTTCTAAGATAAGTTTTACTGATCCTCATCAGAATTGTTGTATTATCTGATGTCAGCTCTTGCTCTACAAACGTTGTTGAATTTTCTTCTTCTTCCTCTGTAATGCCTAGCTTTTCTATTATAGATTCATCGATTACAACTAGATGTTTGTTGCCTAATTGCCATATTTGCTTGAATATTTTTCTATTATTATTAGAATGGTTTTTACTAAGATTATTAGAGTTAGTTGTTGTTGTCGTAGTATTTATATCCGATGTTGCTGAATTATTCATGCTAATAATTATCCTCCTCAGAAAAAGGTGGTGGGGATGATATATTAGTCCCTGTTAGAATCTGTTTGTCCCGGGTCCCCACTCGAGTAACAGATTCTAACAAAGAATTATTTTTTAATAGTCTTGTAAGTACATCGTTAAACGAATCTGAAGTTTGACCTAGTGTCTTAAGAATAGCATGATTCTTTTTTGAAATAGATATTGTTGTCAGTCTATTTGTTTTTTCTTTTTTTGCTTGATTCTTTTTTATAAGACTCAATATGATTGATAGAAACACTTATGCAATATATAAGTGTCACTCAGATGGAACATAATTATGCAAAAAGCTTGCATAAATCTTTTCCATATAAACATAATATGAACTGTATATAAAAGCAATAAGAAGAAGAATAGAATATTCAAAGATTGATTTTGACCAGTTTGGCCATTGCGAATATATTATATTGTTTAATTCACAAAATCTATTAGTTGTCACTAATTGATTATTTTTCATTTAAGATTTGTGTTAGTCTTTGTGGATATTTGAAACATTCTAGAATCTCTTTATGTGATTCAGTTAACATCGCAATCTGTTGTTTCATTATTTGTATTTCAGATTCTTTTTCCTTTTGTTTTTCTTCTAATATTCTCACTCTTTTATCTTCTTCTGTCTTGATTTCTTCAAATGCTTGTGGAGTGAGGGGATAACTGCATTTTGAACAATATTTGTTATCTATAGCATTAACTAATTCACATCTTGGACAATTACTAATGGATAGTTTTCTTTTTGGTTTCAGTTTCTGTAACTATACCATTATAGTTTAAGTATCTTTTCTTTTAGTTCATTTCCCATCCTTCTTTTAATATATCTAGAACCTTGTTTTGAATTCATAGACCATCTTACTTTTTTCTTTAATGCATATTCCGGAAGATAATCACTATCTGATGTAATTGCACTATGTCGTATACAATATGGATTCCATTTCTTTGTTTTTAACAAGTATTCTAGTTTTTCATATTCTTTTTTATCATTTATTTCTCCATTTTCTAATAGTCTTTTAATCCTTTTCTCTAATTGATTCATCATATTCCATATTGATTTGGGTTTTAATGCACCACCATTGTAGATGATTACATATCAATCTAGCATTTGGTTCATTTTTGAAAGGATGTTCATTTATCCAATCTCTCACATATGGAAAAGATATAGTAAGTAATATAGGACCTGTTCCTGTCTTTGCTTCATGTGGAATTTCGCCTTCTCCATATTTTTCTTTCAATCTTATATGTTTTATCTTTAGTAAGGTTATTTCATGTGGTCTAGCATCTAGGTCCCACATTAATGCTAAAATTGCTTTATTTCTCTTATATGGTTCATATTTTATTATAGTTAAAAGTTCATCTTTCTCCCAAATTTCACTTTCCAAGTAAGGACTTATTCGTTTGGTTTGTTTTGGTTTGATTTTACAAAATTCTGGTGTAATCCATTCATCATTGTTATCGTTAATATCTTCACTATAGTTATTTTCAATACTGTTTTGTTTTATCTATAATGATAATTATATAACCATCTCATAAACAATTTGATTCTATTTAGAAAATGATTCCAAGTAGTAATCCATCTTTTATCAGGGTCAATATCAGAACTTTTTATTTTTGTATTTAGAAATGATGTTATCTGCTCTTTTCTGTTTATATCATAAAACGTAATATTGGGTCCAAGAAAATTAGCAAAATCTATAACTACTTTTAGGTTGTTTACCTGATGGTTCTCAGATGAACCTTTCTCTTGCATATAGTTATAGAACTCATATATTATAGAAGAATTTTCTTTGTTGGGAACAAGACTGATCTTATTATCAACTATAGTTGAAAGCTTGACTGAACATGATGATGACATTCTATCTTGTTTCTCTCCTCTTTTTCTTGTTTACAACTATAAAATAGCAAAAGCTAGTATATGAATTCGCATATATATTGCGGTCACCGGGATTTGAATTCCCGCTTTACTTCGAGTAAAGTCCCGGGTTGCGGGCTAACTTCGCATGGTTTATGCATGGAAGGCCAGTGTCCTAACCAAACTAGACGATGACCGCAATTTATTATTTAAGAAATATTATAGATATTAAATCTTCCCATCGTCTAAAATGATCATTGTATTTATTTATGTAATATCTATGGATATATTAAATCAAATTCAATTTCTCCTGCAAGAGCTTGAAAACTAGATGTTTGCCTATATGCAAAATTTCCATTAACTTGAAAACTAGAGGTTTCATCAGTAATTTTATTCCATACCTTCTCTATTCTGTTATCTTTTTGTATTATTTTTTCATCTTTTAGTGTTACAGTTCCATTACCAATTATAGGATAAATTCCAGCGGAAGAATCAATAAATCCTTCTGGTCTTTGTCCTATATCTCCAGATGCAATACGGGTATTTTCTAAATTTACGTTATAATGAATATTTTCGAGAATTAAAGTTCCTTGGTTCGGATTATAAACATCAAATATCGTATTGACTTTAATATTATTATTATCAATATTTGTAATTGAAACATTTTTCAATGAAATTTTCAAATCTTTTGCTTCTGTCACTGCTTCTTGATTAAATTTAAAATTAGATCCTTGCGAAACGATCATTATTATAACTGCTACTGCAATAATTCCAATAGCAGAATATATAATTTTTTTATTTATAGAACCTACTTTATAGTTGCTAATTTTTTTTGTAATTTCTTTTATTTCATTGTTAATTTTCTGCTTAAAATTATTAGAAATTTTTGATGGTGATGATCTACTTGATTTACCCTTTGGTGGACGAGATCCTGTGGAACTATAATCTGTAAATCTGGAATTATCACTTTTATCGTCTTTACTGTCATTATTAAAGAAGTTAGAATTGTCTGAATCCTCATTGCCTTTGTCATTCTTTTTAGTACTGTTATCATTACTATCTTTGCCATTCAGATCTTCGTTATCCTTTTTACTATTCAATTATGTAAATTATACATTTAACATAATTTAATAATTTTCATTAAATTTAAAAATCATTCTAATTTTTATACTATTTTTCATTTTTACATTCTCAAATTCTTTTTTTGATAAATTATTCTTTCTCCTTTTGTAATCTGAATTATTCTGGTTGCTGGGATAATTTCAAAATTTTGAGAAATCTCAATAAATTGTAAAAGAGGAATCGAAATAATTGTATTGAAATCTCTATATGAAATAATATACATAGCTGGATTATCTGCATATATTGCTTTACTTAAAATTTCTTGTCACTTCCCTTTTTTCTTTCCCATGTCGTTATTGTTCTTCTTTTTCTATTAAATTTTAGTAAAACAAACAGACGATTCTTTTATAAAATTTAAAAGGCATCACACTAATATAGAATATATAATTATCAAAATATGAGAATTCTATATTTATGATGATAAATGTTAATCAAATTGTAAATTTGCTCTTTAATTCATGATCTTTCTAATAGTTGGTAAAAGAATTGAAGTCATTATTTATTCAAAGAATATCTATTAATTAATAAAATATTTTGTCATCTTAAAATGATTAAGAAAATATTTTGATTAGTAAATAAAACAGGAGTATGACTAACACATTCTGTTTTAATACCTTAAATTGTAATGTTATTCATAAAATAGTCACTTACATTTTATAATTAAAAGAGAATCTACAATGGATGTATATATCTATAATTTTGATTCTAATCTGTCTGTTTAAATTACTTATTCTAAGAGAATTATGATTCTATTACGAATATCAGAAAATTCAATTAATAATTAAAAAATATCAAATGATTATGCTTCTTTTGTATGTCTATTATAGTCATCTTCAATTCTAATTATATCATTCTCATCAAACTTTCCATAGGATATTTCTAATATTATACAGTCATCTTCTAAAGCCGTTATTCTATGTTTTGCACCACAAGGGATTGTTATATTATCATTTTCTTTAACTATGTGTTCTTTTTCATCAATCTCTATCTTAGCTTTTCCTTTTACAATTTTCCAAAATTCGCTTCTATGTTGATGGTACTGAAGACTCAGTCTAGAATTTGCATTAACATAAATTAATTTGACTGTACAATTCTGATTCTCATGGAATTTTTCAAATTTTCCCCATGGGCGACTTTCAGTATAAATATCCATTACTATAAAAATTATTATTTCTAAATCATATAATAATTACTAATGAATGTTCAACATTTACTCAATAAGTATAATTTTGTATTGGGAATGTATAAAAGAATCATTAAAATTAATTATTAATAAATTTGTCTGAAATGCATTTTACGGATGGAAATTTAATTATTCTATATGCTATCCATAAAAATTACTCTTTAAAATTACCACCTCATATTCTTGAAAGAATTGAACATTGTACTAGACTATATCAGGTTATTTTAAAATCAAAACCAGATTCTCATAAAACCATTATATTAGTAATTGCTGAATCACATTATTCCGAATTGATAAAAAAAGAATTGATCAATAGACTGATAAATGAAGAAATTATAATAATTGATTCTGACTCAAAAAAAGTATCTCATACTTTCGATAATCTTAAAGAATTGCTTAAACAAAAGATGAATCCACCGTATGTATATTTTGTAGGTTCAGTTTGGCTAAAAGATCTATTTGATTCAATTGTTAAAACACCACAATTTAAAGAATACAAAATTCAATTTGAAGGAGCATTAGACCATAGGCCTGTCATGGAAGTTGAACATGATAAATCTCTTGAAATTCCTCAAAAAGGAAAAGAACATTTCAAACAAGCAATAAAAAATAAAGCATTAGATATGCTCTTAAATTATATATTTCCAGAAGAGCAGAAATAATTATTTCCAAAAAAAAAAAATAAAATAAAATAAAAATTTTGTAATTTTATATTGAGAAAATGCTAATTTTCTTCACTAATATTATTAAATACTCAATAAATTATGTTTATCTAGCTATCTTTGATTCTGTATTAAACAAGTTAGCTACTTGTTCTTTAGTAAAAGCATAATCCCACACTTGGATATCATCTAATTGTCCTGTATAATTACCATTTATTTTTCCCTTTTCAGCTAAGGAGTTTGCTCCTAATCTGATAGGTTGTTTCCCTGTAGTATCAGGTGTTATTCCTATATTTGTTGAATTGGTTGCAACCTCTAGGCCATCCATATATAGCTTTAATAGGTGTGATTTATCATCAAAAGTTAGAATTGCATTATGCCATACTCCATCATCATAAGATCCTTGGGAAGTAAGAAAATAATCATCTCCATTTGAAGTTTCAAATCCACCTGCAACTTTTTCTCTATTGTTAAGCCATATTCCATAATTAAGATTAAATGCTGGTCTGTCACTTCCAAAACCTCCTTTATTTAGCAAAATAGCATTATTTCCCGAGGTGACATTCATTACTGTATTAAACCATACAGATACCGTAAAACTATTTAGATTGATATCACGACTATTTACAACATCTGCATAATTAATACCTGAAAACTCTATTATCTTTGAATTCTTAACAACAGGCGATTTATTCTCTTGAGCGAATATCTCTATATGATTTAAAAAACTATTTTTATAGTTTTCTTCTATTGTTAAGCCAAAATATAATAATAAAACAACAACACTAGAACCTATGATAGTAAGAGATTTTTCTATTCATTTATAGTTTATAATTTTTACAATTTAAATATTTTTCTTTTATTTCATAGAAAATAGTAATAATAAAAAATATGTAGAATTTAATATAGAAATTTACCAACCGATTTTTTTCGGAGAGGTAAGTTGCTTTTCTAATTCGTCTAATCTTTGGACAGAATCAGGATTCTTGCGTAATTCTGAAAAAGAATCATCATTTCTAATTCTTTGCATTACTGCAATTACCTCCTCTTCTGTTACACCATGTTTTTTATCATATTCTATTTGTTTTGTACAATTAGACATATGTACTATATTTTTTAAAATTGCGCTTCTCAAACGAGGTCGCATTTGGAGATAACCCCTTTATATATCGAACAATTACTTTTTCAACATGTTCTAAATGCCACTCTTTCATAGCAAAACTATTGGGTTTCATAAATATATCCACATCTATTTTTGCTAAAAAGGATATTTAAATTAATAATACAAATTATAATTAAATCAATATATTTATAACAACATATGAAATTTTTTTAATGTGTTGATAAACTTTTACCAAAATTTTTTAGAAAATTATTCTGACAGATATTCTGATAATTTAATATTTTCTTCTCCTGGAATCTTTGCAATTTCAAATCTTTCTTTGACTTTCAATAATGTAGCTGTTGCATCAATTCCTAATTTTGTTGTAAGTAAATTGATTTGATCACTGGATGGATCAAGGCTAGATCCTTTTGCATTCTGAATAATTAATCATATCTTTATCTGCCTGACATCTAGTTGATATGGCATATTCTACTTCAACTGAATTTGTACGGGTCAATATCTTCATCAACTACTATTGCAATTTTAAGCGAGGGATGAGCTGCAAATGCTGCAATTAAAGCATTTTTTGACTCTCCTTCTACTCTCTTTTCTATCTGTATTACTGCTGTTAACCAATTACATCCTCCATCAGTTAACACCGACTTGTAAAGTACTTAGGAATAATATTTCTAACTTGATCTAACATCTTTGATTCAACAGGTAAACCCATCAATAAACGATGTTCTGAATAACCAGGAAGTATATCATGAAAAATAGCATCATCTCGAAACCGGATTTTCTCTAATTCAAATACAGGTTGCTGTCTTCTAAAGTCATATGTTTTCAACATCTCTACCATCCATTCCTCTTGAGTTTTATCATTCAATATTTTTCCTTCTAAAACTATTTCCGACGATGCAGGAATAAGAAGTTGAGAATACTTGTTAATATCCAATAGAAGATTTCCATTTAATATTGTATTTGCTATATGCATTTCATCTATTCCATATGATGCTTGATAAGCTGCAGCTATATTAATTGCCGGATGAACTCCTATCACAATTGCAACTTTCAAATCTTCTCCATGATCTTTAGCATACATAAAACATTTATGTAAATGTCTTCCTTCTACCATTCTTATTGCCATATTTTTATCATCTAATTTCAATAATCTATGAGTAGAAGAATTCTGATTTCCATTTTCTTGATCTTTTGCATACACAATTGATGAAGTAATATATGGTCCAGCATCCTTTTCAAAATGTGTAACAATTGGGAGAATGGATAAATTATTTGATGAATTTTGATAATATGGGGGTCATATTATTTATTGTTTTTACCTTGATATTCCTATTATTAATAGATTTGTTAATGATTTTATGAATATCGTTTTTCATTCTTTTCATCCCATTGCCATGGCAAATCTTTTTCTTGTTCCAATAAGATTACTAATTACTGGAATATTTTTATTTTCGACATTTTCAAATATTACAGCTTTATTGCCATCAACTTTACTAACTATTGCTGGTAACTCAAATGTCGCTATTAACATTCTTTTTAATTCTGATGATTTCATCTTCATTTTCTAGTAATTCTATAAATTCTCTAAGATCATTATGAATATTTTTAATATTTGACATTATCTCTTTTGCATCTTCTTCTGCCTTTACTAACTCATACTTAATATCTCACCCGTAATTATTTTCATACCTTAATATCTAATGGATTCTTGGTATGGAAGATACTAACAAATTCCATTTAACATCAATGATATTCTTTGAGCCATGGAATTAATGAAAATTGAATCAAATTTACTGGGTATTACTTAGCTGATGTTACTTTATTTGATATACTTGATGATATGGTAATCGATCCTATTCTATTAGAATTTTCTGATAATATAATAAAACATCCATTCTCAAAAAAAATTAATTTTATACGAATCGTTCTTTTATCGTCTATTTGAATATCTTTGACTAATGTATTATTTTTTTCTTCCATTTTTATACTGTTATGATTAACCAATATCATTTTTATCAAATTAAGTTAATGATAATTATTAAAAAATTTAAATTAATGTTAAAGGTTATTTTTAATTATTCAAATTGTTCTTATTATAAATTGTAAAAAATTAAATGAATTGTTGTTGTATAGACATAAAAATATATTTATTCTAATAAATTTTAAACAAACTATTGTTACTTTATAACAGCAATTAAAGTTAATATGTATAAAAATTCTAAAGGTTTATATCAATTATGAATTCAGCTTTTTATTCTTTGATTACTATTAATTACTATCAATATTAATTATGGTCTATCTTTGGATCAAAGATCTTTCCATTTCTAAAAGCAATTAGTCTAGCTGATGATTTATCCTTAAGTATTCTTCTATTACTCTCGGTATTTTGGATAGACGAAGTTCCACGTTCGTCTACTATTTCTACATCAACTAAATCTAAAATTGGATTTTATATGAATGGCAATACTATTTGCCATTGATATTACCATCTCCTATTCTTACAATTTTTCTCCTCGCATGTATTTCTGACAATATTTTGATAATGAAATCCAAAACTGATTCAATAGAAGATAATACAATACTTTCTATTTCGTCATATAAATAGAAAATTGAAATACCTATTCTCTTACCTGGATCAATCCCAATAGTTAATTGGTCATAAGTATGAGATTTCATCAGATTTCCTTAATATTTTGGCTTTTATAATTACAGGATTTTCACTTAATTCTGAATCCATTATTACGTTCTTTTTCTTGAATATGGGTGATTCTTCCTTGGATGTGATTATTATTTTTGAATTGGAGTTTAGGGCTTCAGAAGGTGATAATTCCTCATAATTTAATCGAAGCGATTTTAAGAGACTTGATAATTTTATAATATGATCTTCCGTCAAGAGTTGCAACAATAATCTGATTATTCATTTCCCTCATAAAGGGTAATTCAATAACTTCTTTATCACTAATTAGTATTAAATGTTATGTAATCGGATTAATTAGTATTTTATTTTTGTAATTTCTAAAACAATAATAATTCCATATCTAATTTTGTAAATAAATGAGTCTGGGTCATAATTCAATGAATAAACAAGTTTCAGGATCCTAACAATAGGTACTACTAACAACTGCAAT